>JAACDM010000075.1 GCA_009936795.1 Verrucomicrobiaceae bacterium
AAAAGCAAACGTGATCTCGTTCATGCGCAGCATCCAAAAACAGCCAGAACAGATCATGAACTATTTCAATGGTCGACATATCGCATATGCGGCATAGATCTACTTGTATTTGAAGGCCGCATTAATATGCTGCGCGGATAAAGAGATGGATGTTCCGGAAATTATCACCTGTGTCGATTGTGGGCAGAAAGCGCACCGCCTGACTTACCCGCCTGAAGAAGGATGGCAGGATGGAGATGTGGTGGCATACCGTTGTTCGGGGTGCATGGATCGCTGGGATTTGGTGATTGGAGAGGGTGATGACAATGGTCGCGACCCACAGGCAATTTTTGATTTCAGACAATGGTTACAAGACCGTGATTGAGGATAAAATGATAAGTGAAGAAAACAGTGGTGAGGTCAAAATCGTTTTGTACGATAGCGATTGTCCATTATGTACTTTTCAGATGAAGCCTCTCACACGTCCCCTATCGATACCGTTTCCGCCATAGGTGACGGACAAGAACCCAAGTGGTCGACAGGCAACAAGGTCCCGCGTTGGACCAGCCGACCGCAGAAAGACAAGCCGCAACAGGTGGAAGCACGTTTCCATGAAACCAAGAAGATGCGCAACGTCGGTGTCTATTGGATGCAAGACCGTGAGGATGTTCGCTTCCCCAAAGAGTGATCTCTTGAGGTGGAGAAGGACGGCAAGTGGGAACCTTTCAAACTTTACACCACCGACCGCTACGACACCCGCGCCAATCAATACAACGTCGTCCATCCCGCTGCTCCGCTGGAGTGCGATGCCATCCGCATTCTCATGACCCCACAGAAAGACGCCTGCATGGGGATACTTGAAGTCCAAGTGGCGTTTGAAGAGTAGCCTATGAAAATACTCTACTTTCTATGCCTGAGCGCGTTGTTAGTGTATGCTGATGCGAGACCTAACATCATCTTGGTCCTCGCCGATGACCTTGGCTGGAGTGAACTCGGCTGTTATGGCAACACGTTCAACGAAACGCCCCAGCTAGACCGCCTGGCCAGCGAGGGCCTGCGCTTGACCCACGCCTACGCAGCGGCACCGGTGTGTTCGCCCTACCGGGCAGCCTTCTTGACTGGCCAGGCACCCGCGAGATTGGGTATCACCGACTACTTGCGAGCCGACGCAAGTGATGGGCTTCCGTCCAGCTTAGTGACGTTGCCAGAGGTCCTCAAATCGCATGGCTACGCCACCGGGATGATCGGCAAATGGCACCTCACCGGCTACAAACATCACGGTGCCGAGATCGAGACGCGACCGACCGACCACGGATTCGATTGGAATACCGGAAGCGAGGTCAAGTCCGTCGGTAATGGCGCCAACACCTGGCCCTACGTCTTCCGAACCCAGCCCATCAGCTGGATCGATCTCCCCAAGAATCGCCTAGGAGAAAAAGAATACCTCACAGACAGACTCAACCTTGAAGCTGTTGACTTCATCGAACGCCACAAGGACAAGCCCTTCTTTCTCTATCTCAGTCACTACGCACCGCACACCATCCTCGACGGTCGCCCCGATCTCGTCGACAAGTACCGCAAGAAACACCCACCCGGAGCCTCCACACGTGACAAGTGCTATCTCTGTGAGGATGCTGGGTTGGGCAAAGGCGATCCCGGACATCACTGGGCCGGTGATCACAATCCACATTTGGCAGCGATGCTAGAATCCATCGACGATGGACTCGGCATGATCAGTGCCAAACTCAAGGAACTCAAGTTGACCGACAATACCATAGTCATCTTTTCCAGCGACAACGGAGGCGAAACAAACGTGACCTCCAATGCGCCTCTGCGCGGCGGCAAGAGTCAACTCTACGAAGGCGGCATCCGCGTGCCGCTCGTCATTCGCTGGCCTGCGCGCATTGCTAAAGGCCGCGTGACTGACATTCCCACGATCAACACCGATTTCTACCCAACCTTGCAAGCCGCCGCGGGCGTCCAAGCACAGCCTGGCCAAGTCCTTGACGGCATTTCCATCCTGCCCACCTGGGAAGATCCCAAGGCGAAGCCGCAACGTGAATTCCTAGCCTGGCACTATCCTCTCGATAAACCGCACTTCCTCGGCGGCGACTCCGCTGGCGCAATCCGATCTGGCCATTGGAAACTGATCGAGAGGTTCAACTCCGATCAGCACGAGCTTTTCCATCTGGGTGACGATCCATCCGAAGCAAAGAACGTCGCCTCACAGAATCCCGAAACGGTGGCTCAGCTGCAAGCGAAACTCACCGCCTGGCGCAGCTCCATGGGAAAGAGATAGTCGAGATGAAGCGGGTGTCCTGCTCCAGTTGTTGCGCCACGACCTGGTCATCAGCGCTACTGTTAGACATACTCTGGCCGGGCACAGCTATTCGCCCGCTGAGCCAGAAGGTGCTGCCCCAGTGGGCTTCGTTGCTGTATTGATTTGCGCACCCTGAACCACCGTAAAATCAGCCTGGTGGCGCGCCAGCGGAGAGAGGGCTGCCGCACTCCATACAGCTCTGTCTATTCGACTGAAAGTCGCCGTCTAAGAATCACCGGTTTGCAACTCGTGTATTGATGTTGTCTGACAGCGGGCAATGGTTGATGCTAAGTGGCATGATTCGGCTGACGTTTCTTCCAGCATTGCTGTCGTTTGTCCTGGCTTCACAACTCGGTGCCGCTGAAGAGCCGCCGACCGCTCAGGAGTATCACAATCAAGCGCGCCGTCAGGAAGGCGACCCGACTAGGGGTGCCAAGATCTTTGCCGACGCCCGTGCGTTGTGTGCGCAATGCCACACCACCGATAGTTCCAGTAGTAGGGCCGGGCCCGATCTGCAAGCTGCTAGAGATAAGTTCTCTCGCGATGATCTCATCTAGTCTGTGTTAGAACCTTCTGCCACCATTATGATGTGCTACGCCATGACCCTGGCGGAAACTAGGGATGGAGCGGAGTATGCGGGCATTGT
The DNA here is from genome assembly GCA_009936795.1 of Verrucomicrobiaceae bacterium. Classification (GTDB taxonomy): domain Bacteria; phylum Verrucomicrobiota; class Verrucomicrobiia; order Verrucomicrobiales; family DEV007; genus JAACDM01. The sequence continues at coordinate 2,946 of JAACDM010000075.1, forward strand.
TCGCGATGTGACAGGGACCGATCTGGTCTTGGCCGGCGTGGGTGATGTGCGTCAGAAGATTGCTAGAGCGAGCATCAAGACTCAGAAGACGAGTAAGCTGTCATTCATGCCAAGCGGTTTGCACGCGAATCTAACGCTCTCGGAATTCACCGATCCCATGGCCTATTTGGAAAGCCTCAAGCATGCCGACACGGCGGTGACCCCTGCTGCAGGCACGCCTGCCGTCATTGCTAAGACAACGCAGCCCGTGCGTCTGCATCCCTTCCTATCCAAACCCAATCAATTTCAGCAACCCGTGTGGTTTGAAGAACACCCGCTCATTGATGATGTCTACATCTTGGTGGAACAGGAGAAAGCGCGCATCTCGGTGATCGACAAGCGCAACGGGGAGGAATCCATCACACTACTAGTGGATTTGTTGAGAGAAGTGCACACGGCTCCCAATCAAGGCTTGTTAGTCTTCGACTTCCATCCTGATTTCGCCGCCAATCGTGCCTACTACATCATGCACGAGATCATGGATAGCAATCAGCGTGGTATGGCCATTGCTAAGCGTACGTTTGCCGATGATTTCCTAAGCGACGCCAGCCCAGAGGGCGCTTCGCAGCGCATTCTCACCATCAAAGCCACGACCGAAGTGCATCATGGCGGCGGCATTGAATTTGGCCCCGATGGTCTGCTTTACATCGGCATGGGCGATGGCGGACCTCAAGAAGACCCGCAGGGACACGGACAGGATCTCAGCACCTTGGAAGCCAAGCTGCTGCGTATCGATGTGGACTGCCATCAAGGTGAGCTGCCCTATGCTACCCCGCCTAACAATCCCTTTGTGGGGCACACAGATCCTAAGGTTCGTCAAGAAATCTACGCCTCTGGCTTGCGCCAAGCCTGGCGTTTCAGTTTCGATCCCGAGAACCCAGATCACCTCTGGGTAGGCGATGTGGGACAGAACCGTTTTGAAGAAGTCACCATGGTGCGAGCGGGCGAGAACCACGGCTGGAATGTCTACGAAGGCTTTGAATTGTTCAAAGCCGTCCATCGGCGGGACGGCGAGACTTACATTCCGCCCGTGGTCTCGTTTCGACGGAGCCACGGTCTCTCCATCACTGGTGGCTACGCGTATCGCGCTGAACCTGACTCAGTCTTTCACGGCGTGTACATCTGTGGGGATTACGAATCGAAACGTCTATGGGGCATCACCCAGCGTGATCGAACGCTAGAAACCATCCTCGAGATCGCTACCAGCCCGGCCAAGGTGGTCGCCTTTGGCCGGGATCGTGAAGGTGCCCTGTATGTCATTGGTTATGACAATGGGATGATCTACAAGATGGATTTCAGCGACGCCACCTACACCGAGTTCACAGAATAAGGCGCTTCTCATGAAAGTTATCGTTCTTGTAGCTATGCTAGCCCTTGCTGGGTGCGGCGATTCGCCGATTCAGCATACTGTCAATGACACCTCTGCCGCCAAGAATGTCGGCCCTTTCAGTGTCGAGAGGGTGACCTCGGGGATTCATTTCAAAAAGGGGATGGACCAGAAGATCTCTATCTATGGAATCAATGTCTACAAGCACAAAGACGCGGCGTCCTGGGCGTTCTCATACGGTGCCACGGTCCTAGCAGAATACTTGGATTCCGATGAAGACGGGCAACCCGATGACCCAGCCGTGATCGCTGCCCTCACCAGTGTCGAACGCAAAGAAGGCGTCGCCATCCTCAATCAGCGCGGCGATATCGGATCAGGCCATTACAAAGACAGCTTCTGGGGTATCAGTCGCGTCGGTGGGCAGACCAGCTTGGATAGTGAAGGGCATTTCAAACGGCAGACCATTGAGGAATTTCATCATGCGTTCTATCACGGCCTCGAAATCGCTTATCCCAGCGTCTTTGGCACGGAGCCAGGGACGGAGCTCATGGTCGCCGTCGAACAAGCCTACGGAGACTGTGAGTTCTGTTCAGACTGCGCGCCCGATTGCGAACACTACGACTGCGAAGGCCCCGGCGATTGCACCTTCGTGGCCGGCAGTTGCGGCGGAGCCTCACATTACGCTGAGCCCGGCTGTGGACCAGAAGGATGCCTCGCCGCCGAGAACTTCTACTTGGCCTGGACCAGTCTCTACGGCTTACAGATCGACTACTGCGCCAGTCTCGCCAGCGAATGGGAGCCCTGCTCTCCGGAAGCCATGATGACTGATCCCCGAGTCGAAATGCTCTACCTGTTAGTGTCCGGGCAATCCGACTCAGCCGTGGAGTTCGGTTACGTACTCCCCTCAGCAGCCCCCGATGGCCACTATGAAATATCCGCCCCGTAGTGGTGACTTTCAGTCGCCAACGATCGTAATCTATCCTACCAATTAGCCCCACGTTGATACCATGAAGGCATCAGATCTCTTAACCCTACTTTGCTTTGCCGTGACTGGTTTGACCGCACAAGACAGAGCGATCCACTCCAAGAACATCTCGCGCCTCCCCATGTGATCATTGAGCATGCAGACGGAGCCCAACTCCAGGATAGCCAACGTCAGGCGGTGCAATCCGCCGTGCAGCGAATGCAGCTTGCAACCGAGAAGACTCACATTGAACGCAAAGAAGCAATCGAGTCCCTGCGAGAAACCTTGCAGGATGAGGCGCTCCGTGAGGAACAGGCGCTCCGTGATCTCGAAGACGTACTCAAGGCAGAACGCGCGGTGAAACAGAACCATCTTCGGATGTTGATTCAGGCTAACAAAGCTCTTACTCCACAACAAGGCAAAGCGCTCCTCGCGGCCTGGCACAAGCAGCGTGCTCAGAAACAGGCCGGACAAGATCAAGGTCCGGTCCAACCAGAGCCTCCCACTTCTTGGCTTTCAAAGAACGATCTCAAAGCGCAGGTTGCCGAGATGCGGGTGGAAGAAGTCGCTTGGCGCAAGATCGCGTGGAAGACCTGCTTGCTCGACGGCCTCAACGCCTCACGTAACGAGAAGAAGCCCGTGATCCTCTGGGTCTTCATTGATCGCCCTGTCGATGATAAACGTTGCTGAGTGTTTGCCGGTGCCGCCCGTCAGACGGTGTTCTCCAACCCTGAGGTCATTGATAGAATCCAGAAAGATTACATCCCGGTCGCGCTCAAAGCCGGCGATGTCGCCCGTGGGGGATCCGGAGTGGAGGGCAAACTCTATCAGGAGCTCAAACGCACCATGCCTCAGCCTCAGGGGATCGGCACCTTGAACTCTGCGGGACGTGTCTTATCCTGGTCGCTCATGTTCGAAAGCCAGGCACAAGTGATCGGCTTGCTCGATCACGTGGGAGAACGTTATCGAGAAACTCCCGACCATTCCAAACCCGTTCCGGCAGAGCGCTTCATGCGTTTCCCCAATCAGAAACTGCCGACGCTCGAAGACCCTGGCACCACCTTTGACATTCCCCATGAGCATGCGGCCGGCGAGAAGTGTCCGGGCGAACCACGCCGAGTAAAAGGAGCCCTCTTAACCAAAGTCATCGGCCGCGCTCTCGAGGACAAGGGCGATCCGAGATCCGATGCGCGCATCCAGGACAACTACATTGAAGATCAGTTCGAAATCACGCCAACGATGTTGAGGGCCTTGGCGGCGGCACAGAATGCGGCCAAGAACAAGCCGTTCCCCTTACCAGACGTCCTGAGCCGAACCATCGTGAGCAACGCCTACCTCGGCATCCTCGACGTGAAACCGCTAGAGCCGGTGCAGTCAGGTGCCGAAGAGGTGATGAACGATATCCATCTGTGGGCCGAGCCTTCCTCAGAGAACGGGTTGCGCGTGTGGGGTCATTCGAAAGTCCATGGCAAACGCGAGCGCAACAACAACGGGAAAGGACCTCGTTGGGAACACGAAATCGTGTTACAATGGCAGGGCCACCTCAATCCGAAAGCCGGGGCCGTCGCCTTGATCACCGAGGGTCAGGAACAACTACACTACGACAATAGCCGAACAGATACCGAGGAAGAGGCCGTGGCCTTCCTTCCCGCTGGCCGACCGTTGGATTTCGATGGAAAGGTTCGCTACGGCATGCGCGCAGGATTCTAGCACATACTTTAGGATTACTGATAGTCTTCTGTATGCGAAGTAATTCGATGGCGACTGAAAGTCACCACTACCACCATCATTTAGCCAAGGCAAACTGTTCCCGTATCCACGCCATCTTCGCCTCTACGTGCTCGGGCGGCGTGCTGTGGCCAGCTTCGGGATACAAACGGTACGCTTTCGGACTACGGAGCTGGTTGTAGGCGGCGAAGGCGGTGGGCGCTGGGGTCGCTGTGTCTTGCAAGCCGACGCCCATCAGGACAGGGCATTCGATCCATCCTGCGAGGTTCTTTGGATCAATGTAACTGAAGGTGGCGCTTGCGATTTCCCAGGTGTTCTTGGGATCTCTGCCTAACCAGTGCCTAATGACCGACCCTGGCCACTTGGTCATTTCAAAGCCCTTCATCGAGTCGGCCACGAAGGGGATATCGGGCGCGCAAAGGGCGATGCGTTTGTCGAGCGCTGCGGTCGTGAAGGAGAGCATCCCGCCCTGGCTGCCTCCCGTGATACCGATGCGTTTGGTGTCGATCTCAGGTCGTGACGCCACGAAATCAACCCCGCGCAGGCAATCCATGATGGCGCCGCGGTAGAAAAACTTCTGAGGATCGTCTAGCCCACGCAGGAGATAGTCGCCCGGCCCCCACCATTCATAGGCGGGTTCGTCGTCGGTGCTGTTGCCGTGGCCTCGGATGTTGAGCGAGAGCACGGCCATGTTGGGAATTGATTGCGCGGGCTTCATCCCCTGGGTGTAGCCTGGCACTCTCAGCAACACAGGATGTGGCCCGGCAGACTTCGGCACCTCGAACCACGCGCGAATCCGGACATCACCGAGGCTGCGCATTTCCACGAGGAAGCAATCCGTGTGCGCGGTGCTCCACTCCGGGCTCGGCGCGACGTTGTATTGCGGTGCGACGGTGGCGAGCTCTGCGATCGTTTGATCCCAGAACGCGCGCAGATCTTTGGGAGCATCGGTAGGGCGATCGATCTTCTCCGGAGCATAACCGCGCATCCGCGATTGCGAAATAGGTGTCTTTTCGCCGTCGCGTGCGAGAGTGCAAGTAACTTGGAAGAATCCAGCAGCGAGAGGCTCGAATGTTAGGGTTTCATTGTGCGAATTCCCAGCAGAGAGCGTTAAGGGCTGGGAAACATCGGCGAAGGAGTCTCGTTGGTCGATCCGCCAGGTGTCGCTCCCGACCTGCCACCGGACAGTACCTTTGATAGTCTCAAATGCCGTGTTGCGTATCGTTGCGGACAGATCCATCGGCGATCCGGCCGGGTAGATTCCATCGGCGTGGCCATGGTCAATATCGACCGTAACGAAATCATGCCACACAGGGGCGGACAACGTTGGCGTCCCCTGGTACATTCCCCCATCCCCATCACTATCAAACACGCGCACGGCGATCACGTTCTCTGCATCCCAGCGGATGTGTTTGGCAGGCACCTCGTAGCGCCGGATCGTTTTGTAATGGCCCTTGGTATCGTCGGGTGCCGAGCCGGTCCGCCCCACCTCCACACCATTGAAATAAGTCACATCAACATCGTCCACCGCTCCTAGAAATAACGTCAGTCTCTGGAAATGCTCGAAGTAGGCACTCTCGCTCGCCACCTTCGGCATGTCAACGCGCAGGCGATACCAGCCGTAACCGTCGTAGCCCTCATGACCTGCCTTCTCCCACGGCTTGCCGACTTCGATCGGCTTCCAGGCCGAATCATCGAACTCCGGTTTAGCCCAGGTAACATCGTCACCCGTGATGAAGCGCCATCCTTGCGAAAGGTCGAGAGCCTGGCTAGTTGTCGGGAGCCAGGCCAGCGCTAAGAGTAGGGTGAGGGAAATTCGGACGAACATGGCGCGACCATAGAACACTTGCCGTTCCACGCAAAGCCAACCCTGAGCCTAAGAGAGTGGAGCTCCGTCATTGCCTGCCAACTCCCGATCGCGTTCAATGGCGTGATGAATGCCCATCGATTTCTTCTCCTCGGAGCCTCTTTGTGGGCAGCTCTTTCGATTCCGAACGCCATCGCGGCCCCGCCACTGCTAGCGTTTCCCTCGGCCGAGGGCTATGGACGCTTCGCCACGGGTGGCCGAGGCGGTGACTTCTATCAGGTGACACAACTCGGCGACGACGGACCTAGGTCCTTGCGCGTCGGCATCGAAAGTGCCGAGGGATCACGCACTATCGTCTTCACCTAGAGTGGCACCATTCTGTTAAAGAAAGCGCTGCGCGTGGAGAATCATAACGGACTCACCATCGCCGGACAAACGGCTCCTGGCGATGGCGTCACCCTGCGCGACCAGACATTTCAAATCAAAGG
>JAACDM010000552.1 GCA_009936795.1 Verrucomicrobiaceae bacterium
AAAACGTGATCATCATTGGAACCGGTTGTGCCGGTTGGACTGCTGCAATCTATGCCGCTCGAGCCAATCTCACCCCCCTCGTGCTCGCAGGTGATCAGATTGGCGGACAGCTCACCACCACCACTGAAGTCGAGAATTACCCAGGGTTCCCAGAAGGAATTATGGGACCAGAACTGATGATGAGGATGCAGAAGCAAGCCGAGCGCTTTGGCACGCGCATCGAGTATGTCGCCGCGACAAAGGTGGAGAAGCTCGCCGATGATACCTTCGTGGTCACGGCAGGCGAGAAGTCCTATGAGGCTCGAAGCATCATTATCGCAACGGGTGCGTCTCCGCGCCATCTTGGGCTCCCCAACGAGAAAGAACTTGTCGGGCATGGCCTCACTTCCTGCGCCACGTGTGATGGCGCCTTCTATCCAGATGTTCCTGTCGCGGTCATCGGCGGAGGCGATTCCGCCTGTGAGGAGGCCGCTTTCCTAACCAAGTTTGCCTCAAAGGTCTACATCGTCCACCGACGCGACGAACTCCGGGCGTCGAAGATCATGGCAGACCGCGTCCTCGCTCACGACAAGATCGAGCCCATTTGGGATAGTGTCGTCTCCGAGTACATCACTGATGACAAGGGCGAAATGACTCAGATTCGTCTACAGAACCGGAAATCCGATGAAGAGTCTTTGGTCGATGTCAAATGTGTCTTCGTCGCCATCGGCCACATCCCCAATACGCAATTCTTAGGCGACCTTGTGATGCTTGATTCAAACGGTTACCTGCTCCAGGAAAAGGGTACTCAGACCAGTCTCGAAGGTGTCTTCGCTGCCGGCGATGTCGCCGATCATGACTATCGCCAAGCGATCACTGCCGCAGGGTCAGGCTGCGCAGCTGCTCTTGAAGCCGAGCGCTACCTCTCCGAGAAATTCGGCGACTGAGTCGCTCAGAAACCGTGCTACCCTCGCAGTTTCACCTTGATCCTGCCATTCAGCACTTCCAGGTGCTCAATACCATCGGAGAATTGTTTCCAGAAGCCTCCGTTCTCGCCAAACTCTTGGATAAAGTCCTTCTCCTTCAGGTCGCCTAACCAAGCACTGGGCATGGGTATGCCTCCCAACGAGATTCCTCGTAGGACAAGTTGCAACTTCCCCGCATCGTACTTCGCACCTACACCCATCTTGATCCGAATCGTCTTCCCCCCCACGATGGGAGCATCGTCATCGACCGGCACAATCACCTTAAGACTAACGAGATCCTTCGAAAGATCGACCGCAAAGTGTTTAGCAGCATCTGGGTCATTCTTCGCAATCAGTGCATTTAATTCGCGTTCGCTCAACTCAATCTCGCGATTGGCCCCCACTTCGGAGTATGCCTCCGCATTAGGATCCTGATCCACATTATCTAACACTTGGCCCTCCGAGGGCGCCTCTGGAAAATCGCCACCCATGGCGGCTTTCTCAAGGCGCTGCAATTTCCTATCTAGTTGCTGGGTCTCTTCGGTCGACAAGGCCACGGGAGCCAGCTCCTTGGCATAAAAGTAGCTTTTGGCCCACCAAAGCATGCCGCCAGCCGAGACGAGCCCGGTGAGCAACATGATAATGATCACCTGAACGCAGCCAAACTGGCGCTTGGGTTTCGGAGAAGTCGTCTCGTTCATGAACCCAAACCTCTCGATGATTGCCGTGCTTGTAAAGCGTGCGGCTTGGTCAATAGAGTCTCCTCATATGTCCATCTACGAACAGCTCGGCGATGACGGCATCCGTGCCATCGTTGCCGCATTCTATAAGCGAGTCCCGTCAGACGATCTCCTCGGTCCCATGTATCCGGCAGACGATTGGGAAGGTGCAGAGCAGCGCCTGCGAGATTTCCTAGTCTACCGGTTTGGGGGGCCACAACACTACATTGAAGAACGTGGGCACCCGCGGCTACGCATGCGTCACCTGCCCTTCAAGATCGGCGTTCCAGAGCGTGACCGCTGGCTACGGCTCATGAGCGAGGCGATGGAAGAATGTGAGACTCCTTCGCCTGCTCGTGAAGAGATGTGGGCACTCTTTATGCAGGTGGCTGATTTCATGCTAAACCAACCTGAAACATCCTGACCTCGTCAACGCTCAGCACATGGGCTTCTCTGATTCAAAAACGCGCAATAACTCGATGGCAGTTGCGATCACGATCAATTTAAACTAACACTATTTTATTGAATTCTAACGGCAACTGCTAATAAGGAAGTAGCAAGTCTGTGAGCGCTAAGGCCTTTCTATAGGCTGCTAATAGTGGCGAGATAAGTTGAGGCCTAACTAATTAGCGATTCGAATCTATTTAAAGATCTGATGAATCTTTCGACAGCCAATTGCGTTTACTGGGTAGATCAACAATACCACTCTGAAAAATGAACCTCAAAAACTCGTCAAACTACTTCACCTCTCGTCGCGCTCAACTTCGAAAGGAACGTTACCTCAAAAGTATGCATCGAAAACCGATCATGACACAAACGCGTCGCGCGCGCTTCGAGGCAGTCGTGCATGTCGTCAATGCCATTGGTCATTGCTTGGGAATCGAATTCTACGACTGCCTTGCTGCCCAAAGAGGAGTCCCAAATGCGGAACGTGGTAAGGATATCCCCCTATCACTCGTCCTGAACCCGCACGGCTAGCCAGGCCGAGAGACCAGCACAGCCTCTTCGCCGTTCGACAAATCCCTCTAAGCATTCTATAGGAGTCCCTATGCAGATTGGACTCATAGGATGCGGAAAAATGGGGAGCGCGCTCTTACGTGGTGTGCTCGCTGGATCAGAAGACGTCGAGAAGGCTTGGGTCTTCGATGCCTATCCGGCAGCCATGGAGTCTCTCGCGGCATCCGATCCTCGAGTGGAAGCATCCGAATCTAACCTTAGTGTGGCAGAGCAATCCGATGTTCTCTTACTCTGCGTGAAACCCGATGGAATTTCTTGGGTCGCCCAAGAGATTGCCTCGTCAAAGAAGTCTTGCCTTTGCATCTCCGTCGCTGCTGGCGTCAGCCTTGCTGTGTTAGAGTCCAACTTGGGTGAGGCGCAGAGGGCAGTCCGAGTCATGCCGAACACACCAGCTCTGGTTGGTGCCGGGGCATCCGGATTCACTCTTGGGTCGAACGCCACCAAGGAGGATGCCAAGACGACCAAATACTTGTTAGAGTCCGTGGGGATTGCCCACGAAGTTTCGGAACGTCTGCTCGACGCCGTGACCGGCGTGAGTGGCAGTGGGCCTGCCTACATCTACGTCCTGATTGAAGCCATGGCCGATGCCGGCGTCCTCAATGGCCTCGCCCGGCCTGTTGCCATCGAACTCGCAGCCCAAACCGTGATGGGAGCAGCGAAGATGGTCCTCGAAACAGGCGAACACCCCGGCGTGCTCAAAGATCAAGTCACGAGTCCCGGTGGCACCACCATTCGAGCGATCGCGGCGCTAGAACGCGAAGGTGGGAGAAATGCCATGATCGCGGCGGTGAATGCAGCGACCCAGCGGTCTATCGAGATGGGCCAGGAGTAGCTTTCCGCCCTCACGAGGTCATTCCTTTACAAGCTCAACCAGCCGTGTTACGCGGGCATATGAGCATTCTCAGTGGAAAGACGGGCGTTGTCTTTGGCGTCGCTAACAAGCGTAGTATTGCATGGGCCATCGCCAAGGCATGGGCAGATGCCGGGGCCAATCTGATCTTCAACTACCAAGGAGATCGGCTTAAAGACAACGTGGCAGACCTCGCCAGCACCTTTGGCGAAGACACTCCCCTGTATCCCTGTGACGTCTCCAAGGATGAGGAGATCGATGGCTTCTTCGATAAGGTGAAGAGCCACACAGATAAGATCGACCTCATGCTTCACTCCGTGGCCTTCGCGCCTCGCGAAGCTCTCACCGGCAACTTTCTCGAAACTTCACGGGAAGCCTTTGCCGTATCGCACGACATCAGCGCCTACTCCTTGGTGGCTCTTTGTCAGCGTGCCGCTCCTATGATGTCCGACGGCGGCAGTGTGGTCGCCATGAGCTACTACGGAGCCGAGAAAGTCGTGCCACACTACAATGTCATGGGAGTGGCGAAGGCCAGCCTGGAAGCCTCCACCCGCTACCTGGCCTATGATTTAGGTGAGAAGAAGATCCGCGTGAACTGCATCAGTGCTGGGCCCATGCAAACACTAGCCGCACGCGGGATTGGTGGCTTCACCGACATGGTGAATCACTACAACGAGCACGCGCCCTTGAAGCGTAGCTGCACCGGCGAAGAGCTCGGCCAGACGGGTGTCTTTCTTGCAAGTGAAGGCGCAGCCTCAATCACGGGCCAAGTCCTCTATGTCGATGGTGGGTATCAGATCATGGGCATGTAGATTGTGTCTCGGACTAAAGCTCTTATCTTCGATTTTGACGGCCTCGTCGTCGATACAGAAACGCCTCTCTACGATTCATGGCGACAACTCTACCAAGATCATGGCCATGATCTTACGTTAGAGACCTATGTCCAATGCGTCGGGTCAACGATTCAACGCTTTGACCCGATTCAGCATTTGCAGGATCTAGTGGGAGCACCACTAGATACGACCAACTTCCATTCGGAGCACCGCGCTAGAGTGAAAACAACTTTAGCCGAGCGAGACACCTTACCCGGTGTCCGTGAACGCATCTCTGAAGCGCATGAAGCCGGGCTCAAGCTAGCAATCGCTTCGAGTTCTCCTTCCGATTGGATCGATCCATGGTTGACTCGCCTTCAGCTGACCGACTATTTCCACGTAATCCGCACGCTGGATCATGTGAGCGAAGCCAAGCCCTCACCTGAACTCTTCGTCACGGCAGCGGACATGCTAGAGGTTGAGCCTGAGGAAGCCCTCATCTTTGAGGACTCTCACAATGGCCTCCAAGCAGCTCGGGCTGCCTCTATCCCCTGCGTGATCATTCCTAACTACGTGACGAAGCATTCAGACTTCTCTGATGCCGACTTGGCGCTTGAGAGCATGGCCGAAGCCTCGTTGGCAGAGATCCTCGAAAGGACCTCTGTCTAAGATACGAACAGACTATTGTAGGTCAACCCGACGACGGACAAAGCCTACGTCATCTCCCAACATTTCCCGGGTTTCGTTGCTCCGATAGGTGATCCGGGAAACGTCGTCTCCGACGTCTTCTTGAGACTGCACAGAGAAACTGGCGCTGGCATCTGTGAAGACATTCAAATCAGTGGCCCACTCGAGCACGTCTGCTATTCCGGAAACATCATTACCTCTTGTTAGTATAATGGTCACATGGCCAGCATCGTCAGCCACGTTAAGGGAGGAAACCGAATGGAGATCTTTGGGCAGAGTA
>JAACDM010000553.1 GCA_009936795.1 Verrucomicrobiaceae bacterium
CCCCCCACAAAGTCCATGCCCTTGCTTCGCGCCAGGAGAATCCCATAAAGCGCTCCTGCCGTGACGGCAGTGAACTCAATAATTCTGAAGAAAGGCTCCATGATGAGAGCGTGATAGACGCTCCCAGCGGAAGCGACCCACTACTTCGCGGAAACGATGGAAACCTTCTCCTTTGTCGGGAAGTTATCAGGGATCGAAATGGTGACTGCTTTGCCAGCCGCATACTGCAAGGAGCGACCAAGAATCGTGTGGAATCCCACACAACGAAGTCCATCCAGCTCCTTCTGCCCTTTCCAAAGATGACCTAGCACCGTAGTGACCACACGTCCTTTACCATACGGAATGAACCAAGTCATGGGCTCGTGTTTCCCCGAACCGCCTTTCTCCTTATCCGCGTAGGCACTGCTGAGAACCGTCATGTTCTTCGCCGGCCCACGCTGGCCATGATAAAGCTCGTCAAAAGCATGAAGCCACTCGTTAGGCACACCATTCATGATCGGATGATTTGGGTCACGAACCTTCACCACAAAGGGATGCTTGGAACCATGGCCAGCACCGATACCCTCGCCGCGAGGCTCACGGATCAACTTGCCATCGTCGTTATAGTAGAGTCGATCTCCACCCATCGGATTCCGCCAAAGTAGGCCCGTGATCTGATTGAATTCTGCCCAATTAGGAAAGGCATTGTTCGCAGCATGGACATTGACCAGACCACCACCTTTCGCAATAAATGCTAACAGACCATCACCGATAGACTTGGGCCATGGATCTCCATAGTAGTTATTTAGAACAACGTCGAACTTAGAGAAATCAATCTTCCAGCTATCCCAATTCTCTTTCGTGGGGCTCGTGGATACCGTCACGTCAAAGAGCTTCGCGGACGCGAGAGCCTCCAACAACTGCTCAGTCGTCCGCTCCCAGTCGTGATTGTTCTGGCCGTCTATGAGTAGGACTTGCAACGGCTTAGCGTCGTCTTGCGCCAAAAGATTCACAGGCAACAACGCGAAAACGAGAAGAAGGACATGGACGAAGTTTTTCATAGCAATTTGTTATTTAGTTGGCACGTAACGATCGAAGAGCTGGTTCAAGCGTTCCAAGTAGATATCTGTCGCACCATTACGCAAAGCCTGCGGGCGTTGGAAAGTAGTAGTGCGACGATGCTCGCGGGGATTGTAATCGCCACGGTAATGCGCATCGAACAACCGATCGAGATTATCAGTGGGCGCCTCCAAACTTCCAGTCACGTCAAAGGTGGTCCATCCGAAGGGATTGTCAGGCTTCGACTTGAAGAAAGCAGGCCGCCCCTTCGTGATCCCATTTCTCGTCGCCCGAGCCAAGGTGTCATCCGGCAAACCAATCTCAAATTTCCCGCTGATGCTATGATTCGGCTGGACGGTAAATTCGCCTAACAAACTGGCAGCTCTGGGATTCGAACCATAGATATCGTAGAGTCGGATGATGCCACCCTTCTGATGAATCGTGGCTGAAAACTCGTCAAACGCCAGCCGACTGAGTTCAGCCGTCCCAAAGTTTAGCGAGAGACTAGAAAGGATTTCCAAGCCTTTGACCGAGAGACCAGGAATCTTCACCTTCCCCTTCAGCTCCGGAAGGTCATCCATGGACAGCCCCCCCTGAAGGGTTAGATCACCCTCAAGACGCCCGAGCAGACGCTCGCTCCAATCATCGTGGACCATGTCGCTTACTTTGACGTTCTTGACTGCGATCGCGAGATCAACACGCGGCTCGCTTCCAAGAAAGATCTCTCCAGTTATAGAGCACGTACCTCCATCTTCCGACGTGAGGTTGGCACGGTGGATCGAGAGCATTCCGTCCGCCCCCCAGGTGAAGTCAGCTGCCTCGATCCGAAATTGCGGCCAATAGAAGTAGTCGAGTGTTCCCCTACCCGCCGTAACGAAATAGCCAGGGTTCGTCTTGTTCATGGTCAGGTGGAGGCCATCAAGCCGATGCGGGTTGTCAGGATTGACACCAAACTCTGCACTAAAATGGCGACAGCTCACGCGCTCCGCGTCGTAAGAATTGGGCACACCGCTGAATCCTAACCCTGCCGCGAGCACCTTGATAGCTTCATCTAACAGAGGCACCTGTGTCGTTCCCTCCACTTGTGGAGGCAATGGCCGGAGCTGCAACTCCGCCCGGTCAGCGATGAGGTGAGAGATAAGCCAGTCTTTCGAAAGAAACGACCCAAAGCGCAATCGTGCCTCCATGTTGGTCAGGGTGAATCCCGCAAGCACAGAATCATCAGGACCAGCTGCGCTGAACTTGCGGTTCTTTACGGCCAACTTGGAGACTTTGAAGGGGTCCTCAAATTCCCCTTGGTAACCAATCGACTCACTCACAGACTCACTCATCTCCTTACGAAATTTCTCACCTCCATAGGCAAGATAGGAAAAGAGGAAGCTACCAGCCACGAAGGCCAGGATTGGAAGTAGAATAAGGAGGCCCAGCCCCATCATCATGTAACGACGCCGATGTTTGGCCCGAATCGGCTGATTGCTGCGGCGTCGCCGCTTTTTCTCAGACTTCAGTCCCTGGTCGCTAGAAGAAGATCGCACCTTTCGTAGGTGGTCGACCATCTCTTGGTAAGTATAGTGATCAGGAGTCGCGTCAGAGCCACCTGAGGCCCCAGACGACTCCGAACTTGGCTCTCCGGAGCCCTTGGCAGGAGGTGGGGACTGCGATTCTCTGGCACCACTAGGGGCGCGGCGGCGTCTGGATGGAGGCATGAGGCTTGGCGTGGAAGGTTCGAGGATCCGTCCGACTCAAGCACAAGCAGGCTCGAGCGCAAGGAACGCTACTCGACGTCAATGATACTGCTAGGGCTAGAGGGACCGTTTATAAGAGTGCCCTGAGCATCAATGATCGAAACGGTGACAAAGATGACGACAGCGCGTGTCTTTGTTCTACCAACGTCACCTCGGAAGAGACGCCCCACGAAGGGAAGGTCACCCACGATGGGAACTTTATCTGCAATGGTGTCGCGGCGTTCCTCCGCAAGGCCACCGATGACCAGAGTGGAGCCGTCGTATACCGACGCGTTCACTTGGTTTCGAATACTACTGAAGACCGGCAGTAGAATCTGATTATCCGTGACCAGCACATTGGTAGGGTTACCTAACGCATCCGTTCCCGCAGCCGTGATGGGTGAGCCATAGTTCACAAAGCCAATGAACTCGACAAACTCGGGGCTCAATGCCAGATCGACCATCTGACCGTCCGGACTAATCGCAGGCTCCACTTCAAGCGTGAATCCAAGAGGGCGCATTTCAAAAGTCGTCGGGTGAGCTGGCGTCACCGGGAAGATGCCAGCATCGACACCTACACTCACCTCTTGTGGCAGCTCTGGTGGATCAAATTCCACTGGATAGATCAATTCTAGACCGGACTCAATTCGAGCACGGTTGCCAGGTTTCACCGTGACCGTTGGCGACGTAACAATGTCAGAGTTCGTATGCTGATTCAGCCCCCGCATCACCACTTGAAACTGTGGGTCGGTCATTTGACCAAATGCGGAGAAGATTCCTGATGCTAGGTTTGTAGAAAGCGCCGTTTCCCGATCGACCCCAATAATCTGCTCTAAGGCATCCACACCGATCGCGCTGGGACCACTGCGAATGCCACTAGTGACTCGATCGCCACCTAAGACCTGTCCAGTGATCGGATCAGTAAAAGCAAAGTCGGAGTTTGGATTGGTCGCGTTGGGCAGCACTCCCGTTGTCTCGACAGCTGGAACGGTAGAACCACCGCCACCGAGCACTTGGTTGCCACTCTGAAGTCTAAAAGGTCCGACGAGCCAATCGAATCCTAACTCTTCAAGATTCTCCTGTCGGACATCCATCGTCGTGACCTTGATCACGATCTGACGTTGCGGACCACCGGATGCAGACGAAACCAAATTCTCAATTAAATCGAGATTAGAAAGCGTGTTGCGAACCGTTAGCTTATTCGACAAAGGCAAATACTGAGCATTCGCCCCCTCCGGGAAAGACACGCCATTCTGCTCCAGAAACGCCGTCTCTGAAACCACATTGACCTGAGCCGAATCACCAAACGGATCATCACTAGCACCACCACCATCGGAAGTGAAGAAATCCGGCCGCACCGTGAAAGAACGCGAAATCATCGTCGTGTCCTGCTCGTCCTGCGGGACGATCTCGACCGCAAATTGATCAATGCGGAATTTCGCCCCCACAAACTCGGTCACATACTGCACGAGTACTAGCAATGGCACCGTCTTCATGGTCATCGTGATGGGACGGGCCCGATCAATTCCTGCCGCCGACGAGAGCACGAAATTCACTCCGGCGCCGGAAGGATCATTGACCTTACTGAGTTGCTCAAGGTAACGAACGACTGGCTCAATCGTCATTCCTTGTAGATTCACTTCAGGTATCGTGATCGATGCGAGCTTTCGCGCGATACTCTCAGAGAGAGGAGCATCTTGCAACGATCCCAGCTCAGGAGTCTCCTTTGGCCGCATCGCGCTTTCCCCATTGCTAGGGTCGGTATACTCCCACTTGGCAGCCAAATCATCGAGCAACTTAGCGCGAGCTTGGTCATACGCTGCATCACGATAGTTGCGAGACATGTGAGAGGCCTTGATCAATCCCTCACGAGCCGCCGTGTTCGTCTCGTCCGTATTGAGAACTTCCGCGAACTTAGTCGTCGCCTCGTCAAACTCGCCCATTTCCAGCAATGAGTGGCCCTCCCCAAGGGCACGAGTCACATCATCCACCTTTCTCATATGAGCAGCAGTCTTTCCAGGTGGCACCCACTCAGGATCAGCCAAGCGATTCTGCATCTCCTTCGCACCTTCATGATCGGGCACGCGCTGCACATCCAGCACTTCGTCAATAATCAACCGCGCCTCCTTCTGACGGTGCATGTCGACCAACTTTTCAGCATAAGCGACCGTGGCATCACCATAGCGTTGTTTGGCCGTCACCCGAAATGGATCGCCACTATCACCGACAGGAACGAGCTCGAAGGCCTTCCGAAAATTCGTAAATGCCCGGGCCAAATCACCTTCTTCAAGGTAGTTGTCCCCCTCGGAGAGGTAGTGATTCACCTGTAGAAGCGACATCTCGCGTTTCCCAATGTCTCCAGCCACGGCATTCTCGAAATCTTGGGCAGCGGCACGTCGCGGCGTTAAAAACATAGCCACGCTTACGGCCAGGCCGCCTCCAAGGATTCCGAGGGGTGACAAAGGGCGACTATTGCTACGAGAATGGGTCGTCATACGGGCGTAAGTCATGCCAGAATACTCTGGATTGTAACGTCTCAATTTAAAAAATTCACCCCTTTTTGAGAGCCGGATTCGATCAGTGCTCCTGCAAACGAGAATAGTCAGCGCGTTTCACCGTAGAGACACGCCACCAAGCTAAGTGCCTTCTCCGTGGGAAACACGCTCCGCTCCATCTGGTTCATCACATAAGCAAATCCAATTCCCATGCTCGGATCCGCAAAAGCCAAGCTACCTCCTGCCCCAGGATGACCAAAGGCCCGCTTGCTCGGCCCAAAGAGCGCACGAGTCTTGCCACCAGCCGCATCCACCGGGTCCTTCATGAAGCCCGCTGCGAAGGCCGTTTCTCGGAGCAAGACCTGATCCTGCCCTTGCGCTAACGGCGATTCCATAGCGCGCAGACTGGATTGATTAAACAACGCCGTCCCCGCGCATCGTCCACCCTGGGCCAGCATGCCATAAAATGCCGCCAGCCCGCGAGCGGACGCCACTCCGCCAAAGGCCGGGTAACCTATCCGCCAAACTTTTGGATCATTCAGAGCCCCCACCGAGTCGAGCCCTCGGGGAGACCCAAAGGCCTGCGCCGTGAGCCCATCGCGATCACCCAGGGACCTGTAGAAACGAGCCTCCTCGTCGTTCTCAGCCCCGAATCGGCCGGGCACCAACTCTGCCACCCGGTCATCCTCGCTCTCGGGAAGGCCAATCCAGGCATCCAGCCCAAGTGGCTCGGCCAGAGCTTCTCGCCAGAACCCGCCCAACGACGCCGCTCCCGTCACCCGCCGGACAATCTCCTCCAGGAGAAAGCCAAAGGTCCTCACATGATAGCCATGCCCCGTTGTCCAGCGAGGGGCCTCTTCCTCCAACGCCTTGATCACGGCAGCATAATCATCAACGGCAGGAGGATGGGACAGGGCAGCGAGCCCCGCCCGGTGACTCAGCACCTCGGCCAACGTGACCTGTTCTTTCACGGCCTGCCCAAATGACTCCCAAATAGCCGCCACAGGCGTGTCCAACCCGATCCCAGCGTCTTCCAACGCCGCTAAAGTCGTCGCAGCCGCCAACCCTTTCGTACACGACCATACGGGCACCAGCGACTCAGGCGTCCAGGCACGCGTCCGATTGCGATCCATAAAGCCACCTGCGACGTGCAGCAGTTCCCGCTCCCCTTGCCACACAGAAACGGCCGCCCCCAAGTCTGCTCCATTTACAAGATTCGCCTGAAACTGTCGCTCCAAACACTGCAAACGCGCCTCAGATACGGTGGGGAAACTTGCCATTATAAAAGTAGTTGCGGCTCAGATTGATTGCGTCCATGCTCCGCCTCCACCCCTAGAACCCCTCGGGGAAACCGCTATTTATCAACGAATTTCGTCATGCAAGTAAGAGCTTCCGTCAAGAGATTGAGTGCCGACTGCCAAATCGTGAAGCGTCGCGGTGTCCTCTATGTGATCTGCAAGAAGAACCCACGGTTGAAGCAGAAGCAGAAGTGCAGCCCTCGCAATAAGACGAGTATGCGCCGGCAGAACTGGCGCAAACGCCGTTGCGGCGCTCCTTACAAGTCCTGGAAACAGCGTTAAGCTGCTGGCTGCGCTTCGACGCAGCCATGATTCCTATTCTAGCGCTTTCACGTAAAGATTACGCCAAGACACCTCGAACGGGCCTGTCCCGCTCTTGATACCGTGTACTTGGAGCCCAATGAATCCTGATTGCGAAGATTCAGCATCCGTCACATCGGCGAGGGCGACACTGTTGACCCAAGTCTGAATCCGTTCCCCGTGCGCTCGGATATAATAGTGGTTCCACGCGCCATTCTTGAACGGCGACGTCTTCGACCGATCTTGACTTATCCATCCTCGATCGGTGCCTTCCGAATACACATAACCCGCTTGACCCGGCACTACTGCGATTTCCACTTGGGGTCCATGAACCCTACCATTCTTATAATCAGGAAGACTCTGTGAGCGAATCTGCACACCGGAATTGAGGGCATCATCGACCTTTACTTCGAATCTCAGCTCAAAGTCACCGTAGTCTTTCTCTGTACAAAGAAACGAGTTCGGGCTGCCTTCTCTGGTCTTCCCGATAATGGTTCCCTCATGAACTCGAAAGGTAGCCGTGCCATTCCTTGGCAGCCAGCCGTCCAGATCCGTTCCATTGAAGAGGGGCGTCCACGTCTGAGGCACCTCGCCACGATCAGTCACGCCATAGTTCAATTGCGAGAGATCCCATTTGGTTAGGCAAGGCACACCAGCGGCCACATGCACTTCATTGTTCTCATCACGCGTCTCGAAGGTGATCGTTCCTTTGTTAGCGCCCGCAATATCGACGGTTAGCAACCCATAGTTGTTTCCACGCATGCCCCAAAGCTGGTTGCGATGGTATCGATCCAGAATCGAGACCTTCTGATCCTGCTGCAATGGCGAACTCGTCGCCTCCACCAAGAGTGTGCCATCGGGCTGAGCCTGCTGCATGGCCTCACTGTGATGGCGATCCCCACTTAGAAACACCACGCCGCCAATCTTCTCACGCTCCAACGTCTCCGCCAAAGTCTGGAATTCGCCACGCGCCTCCATGTAATGGCCTTCCCCGCGCTCATCCGCACAAATCACCTGCGTGCCATTGGCGATCACTTTCACCGTAGCCGTCGATCTCTTCAAACCGTCTAACAACCATGCTAGCTGAGCTTTCCCCCAAATCTCACCCGTCTCTCGCGTCACCTCCTTGTGCCGGTCCGGAGAAAATTTGTAGTAGCGGTCGTCCAAGAGAAACACCTCCACCGGCCCACACCGATACTTGCTAAAAATGCCCGGAGCCTCTGGCAATCCCCACCCCGGGTTGGCCCACATTTGCTTGAAGACGCGAAGCGCTTCCTCCTTCAACGGAAACGTCCGATCCGCATTGTTCGGCCCATAGTCGTGATCATCCCAAATCCCGTAGTTCGGCACGCTCCGTAACAAGACCTGCAAATCCGGATGTACCCGCGTTAGCAAATGACGCGCTCGCATCGAACCTGGAAAGTTCCAATCCCCCACAGGCCCCGTCGTCGAGAAATGCTTATCACTACCATCAGCAACGATGAAGTAGGCGTTGTCGCCAAGAAAGATCATTGCATGAGGTTCCTCCTTGGCAATCGCTCCATAGATCGGCCCTCTTGGATACTGGGAAATCTTGCTACACGAACCGAACGCCAACTGCACCTTCCCCGTCGAACTCGGCTTCGGATACGTCCGAAAAATCACGGACAATTTCTCGGACTCATTCCCATCACGAGTCGCTGTTAGAGTCACCTCAGTCTTCGCATCCGCCAGCAATCCCGAGAACCCCAGCACATGGCAATCCGCACCACGATCCTCCCAATGCGTCACTTTATGAGTCACATCACCTTGCCTCGCCTCCCCCGTTACCCGAGTCCCTTTCTTGATCCGGATCCACACACTCCCCGTCGTGTCCGACACGTGCCCCACCATGGGCCCAGCCGGGATCAACGTCGACGGTGCGGCAAATCCAGTGGAGACCAAGCCCAACAAGGAAAGCGCAACAACAAATCCGAATCTAATCATCCAACCATCCTAGGCAAACAGCCACGCACCCGACAACCCCCAACCAAACTTTCGAAGAACGTCATCAGAGTCGATCCTACTCCTTGAGGGTGACAAATGTTTGACTCGATCGATCGCGTTTCCCTCGTAGATAGTCTATCTCCTTTGTAGTTCGTCTACAATTGCAAGAAGCCTGAAAATGAAACCTATAAACACCCCCGAGCACTTTGACTACATCGTAATTGGCGGCGGTAGCGGCGGCTATGCAGCTGCCCGAACCGCCCGAGAAGTTCTCGAACGCGTGGCCATCGTTGATGGCAGCGAGCAACTTGGTGGCTTGTGCATCCTTCGCGGGTGCATGCCTTCTAAGACTCTGATCTATTCGGCCGAAGTACTCCACTTAGCCCAACAGGGAAACTTGTTCGGGCTCAATGTCCCTGAGGCGACACCGGACATGCAGGCTCTTCACCGGCGCAAGATCGAGGTTATTAAGGAATTCTCCAACTACAGAGAACAACAGCTGACCGGCGAGCGTTTTACGCTCTTTCGTGCAAAGGCGAAGTTCATCGATGAGCGAACCATAGAGCTGGACAATGGGACGCGACTAACGGCTGACCACTTCATGATTGCAACGGGATCAGTCGTGTCTGTGCCGCCGGTTCCAGGCCTAACAGAGGCCCCATACTGGACGAGTGATGATGTGCTCGAGTTGGATTTCAAACCTGAGCAAGTCATTGTTCTGGGCGGAGGCATCGTGGCGTCTGAGTTGACGCAGTTTCTGCGTAGAATCGGCAGCGAGGTCACTCAAATCCAACGCTCCGAGCACATCCTCAAGGAGGAATCACCTGAGGCTTCCAGCGTTGTCGAACAGCAGTTTCGCAAAGAAGGCATCGCGCTTCATACAGGAACCACACTGAAATCTGTCGACTACGACGGAAGTATGTTCACGGCAACGTTTCTACAGGATGAAAAGGAGGTCACTGTAAAGGCCGCTCATCTACTCAATGCGCTTGGGCGACGCCCCGCAACAGATGGGCTGGGCCTTGCCGCAGCGGGAATCCACACGTTACCTAGCGGCCACATCGATTGCAACGCCATGCAGCAAACGAGCAACCCTATCATTTACGCTAGCGGCGATGTTGCAGGGCCGCATGAAATTGTACATGTGGCAATCATGCAGGGGGAAACTGCTGCGCGACATGCGACGTCTCGCCAGGCCGAACCGGTCGATTACGGTAGTCTCTGCCGCGTCGTTTTCACAGACCCTCAAGTGGCCGCAGTGGGTGCCATTGAGAAGCAGCTCAAGGAGCGCGGCATCGAGTTTCTCTCCGCCAACTACCCTTTTGATGATCATGGGAAATCGATCCTCATGGAGGCCAAGTCTGGCTACGTCAAGGTGTTTGCCGACCGTGAGGGAGTGGTGCTCGGGGCGGAATGTGTGGGCAAAGATGCAGGGGAACTCATTCATTCGATGGCCGTTGCGGTTCAGCTCAAAGCCAATGTCAGCGACTTGCTGAAAGTGCATTGGTATCATCCCACACTTTCTGAGATCTGGAGCTACCCACTGGAGGACATTCACGAGGATGTTTGATAACTTCGCACTACCGTTGTGGCTGGAGAATTGAAAGTAGGCCGGGAACGTTGAGGAATTTGGCGGTGAGGATGGGCGGTTACACTTTGCGATGACAGGGAAGTTTATGAGGGACTTATGGGCTCAAGATCGCAAGCGAGTCGCCGGTGGCGTTGGAGGCAGCTAAGGAGCAAAAGACAGTTGCTCGGCAGAGCACGATGAGATTTCTCAACTAGGAATGATGCTGATAGAAATCGTTAGTATGAGTCCCCAACAACGTGACCGACCAAATCATCGACCAGGCCAGATCCATCCCAATCCAACGAGGCCAATGTGAATGACTGCTCTCGCCTGCCATAGGCGGGTGGCTTCCCAGGCACATAGCCGTGGGGAAGGTTCTTCATAAACTCACCCGTGACCAACGTGTCAAGGTCCTCCGAAAAGCCAGCGTGTTTCAGGCGATAGCGCTGCAATGCACACACGACGCGAAGCAAATCCCATTGTGTTTGAGACTCCGCATATTCCGGCCAAAGTTCGCGATCTGCGTCACGATCAGATTGGCCAAGAAATTGTATGGGGTTAGATCCGCCTTGGCTATCTCGCTTGAATCTGGCTCGCGTGTCCGGTCAATCAGCTGATTCTGTGAATCGTAAATAGAGAAGATGTTCTTGTCCCAACAATCTATTTTCACCGCCATATTCTAGCCATGCCATCCACGAGGCATCACATCGGGAAGGTACGCATAGCAGCGATTTCGAAGTCCTCTAAAAACAGCTCTGAACCACTGCCCACAACTAGCTTCAGGTCCCCAATCCACCCGTCCCAGACTCCACTGGCCTTGAGTCCACGCTTCCCCATTCATGGCTGCCATTCCAAAGCTAACACCTCCAGCCAGTTCAGCGTGCATCGCATGATCGAAATGCCCAAGCAAATCAATAGGAGCCATTGCTTCTTGCAGTTTGAGCAACGAGGCATCACTCCAGTTCGAGTGCATTAGGAGCCGATGCAGTTCGGTCTGGAGCACTACTTGGCTCATACTCGCCCTGACTAAAGCTCCAACCAACGATCCGCTTTCAAAGCGTGCAATCTCACCAAATTTGATCACTCTCACTATGTCACGAGCTGCACTGTTAGGGTCCCCATCGTTTAGAAAGGCTTCGGCTCGGGTGAAGAGTAGGACGGCCAGCTTCTTCGACGTCTCCGTTATGTTGCTGATCTGCGGCACGGGTGCCATGTCCATACTGCTGTAGTCGAGCCGCATCCATTGGCACTCGTCAAATTGCAGCGCGTCATGCAGTTCCTCTATTTGCGGCTCAAGATGAAACGTTGCCTGAAGAACACGCTGCGCGGCTCGGTTTGGATCCCCTTCTGGGTCCAAGCGGTCCGCCCAATCTCTCAGCTCACCGATTCTACCTATCAACAATTCCTGCGGTAATCCCCTGAAGAACGGCTTCACAGCCAACCCAATGTCGACAAAGTAACTGCTTCCTCCTGGCGTAACAGTGATGGCATCGAAGGGCGGTTAGGCCGCTTGGTTTCTTTCAGGCGGCACCGCTGGCTTCTGATGGAAGTCCCGCCAGTCCCAAGACGTCATTTCTTCAGCTAGGCGTGCCTTTGCCAAATTGAGCGCCCGAGTTCCACGATAATTCTCAATCTTCCAAGCAGTGATGCCCAGTGCTGTCAGGATGCAGATGCCCCCAATGAGCCCACCAACAGCAGAGGTGCTCGAAAGCCATGCCAAGGCAGGATTCAAAAATCCTCCTTCAAAGTGCATGCTGCACTTTGAATATAATCTCCATATTCTCAATCAACGTTCCTGCTGCCAGTGAAATAATTTCGGTGATGCCTGATGATGCCTGATGATGCCATTCGAAATGAGTTCTCGAAAGGCGGCGTGAGATCAGATCAGTTGATACTGCGCCATATTCACACGATCGACCGCAATCGTATCCACCGTGTCGCGCCTACCTCATGCAGGTGACCATACAGATCTTCGTGCACGAGAAGCGGCTCTTCATGCGCCCGGTCCACACCGATTGGATAGACAAGCACTCCTAACTGATCGCCAAGAAACTGGGTCGCATGCACCTGGACTTCTAGCGTTCCAGGTGCCTCATTTTCGAGGAGCTCCAATTCACGCGGGCGTATCCACGGACGCCCTTTCCCTACAGCCACTCCAGACCAGGCTTCTGGCAACGCATTGGCAGGTCCAAAGAGCCTGGCGCAATAGGCATCGTTCGGCGTATGATAGACGTCACGACTAGGTCCATGTTGGACGAGCTGGCCGTCGCGCAAGATAGCCAAACGATCAGAAATCACTAGCGCATCCTGGGTGTCATGCGTCACGACGAGAGCGGTGGCATTCACTTTGCGAATGATCGCTAGCAACTGATCCCGCAAGTAGGTCCGTAAATTCGGATCCAGATTGGAGAACGGCTCATCGAGTAATACCATCTTCGGATTTGGCGCCAATGCCCGCGCCAACGCGATGCGTTGCCGTTCCCCACCAGAAAGCTCATGCGGATACCTCAACGCAGCCGCTCGCAAGTTTACCATAGCTAACAAATAATGTAAGCGCGCCATCCGCTCCTCTTTCGAAAGCCCTCGGAGGCCATAAGCAACATTTGCCTCCACCGTCATGTGAGGAAAGAGCGCGCCCTCTTGAAAAACAAGTCCCACTCCACGCTTCTCCGGTGGCACCCAGGCGCCCTCGCCGGCAACTTTGAGACCACCAATGCGAAGTTCGCCCGTGGTGGGAGATTCCAAACCTGCCACCAGCCGCAATAACGTCGTCTTACCACTACCACTAGCCCCAACAACACCGAGAATCTCACCTTCTTCGATCTCCAGATCTAAGGCATGCAAGGCGTCCTGCACCGCGCCGTCATAGCGCTTACTCACGCCCTTCAATTCAAGGCACGTCATGCTTGCTCTCCTCCTCCGCGAAGCGATCGATTCAATGGTATCAACACCACAATCCCCACCATCACGATGGCCAGTGACGGCAAGGCCCCCTCGTGAATCCGCCCTTCCTTGGCCAAGCCAAACGCCTTCGTAGCCAAGGTTTCGAAATTTGCCGGACGTAAGATCATCGTGAGCGGAAGCTCCTTCAAGACATCAACAAAGACAAGCATTCCCGCCGCCAGCATTGGACGTCGCATCAACGGCAAGATGACTCTCCCAAACGTGCGCCCACGCCGGTCTCCCAGCAATTGTGACGCTTCATCCAAACGCCCGCACAGCCGGTCCATACCCGCACTGATCGGCTGATATGCCACCGCAAGAAACCGCGTGAGATAGCCGAAAAGCACCGCTAAAAGCGTACCGCTCAAGAGGACGTTGGAATCCAACCATTGGTCAAAGTTACCAAACACCATCATCACACCCACCGCAACAACCGCGCCCGGCATAGCATAGCCAAGCGTCGCAGCTCGCAACAGGCCTTTCCATGATCGCGACTGGCATCCACGCGCCGTGAACGCTAACAGAAAGCCTACACTCACGATCATCAGCGACGCTGAAGCTGCCAGAGCCAGGCTCCGTCCCAACATCGGCAGAAAGTGACTCGGAACGGAGTCCCGTAAATTGAGCAGGCTCCATTGCCCCAGCTTCCAAGCCGGGTAAAGGAAGCCTGCTGTTAACGGAAGTCCACAGCAGATCACAGCGAATATCCCACCAATCCGTCCCAAGCGACAACGTTCGATCGGACGTTCCTCCGTTCGCGCATCGGCAAAGCTTCGCTTTCCCCGTTGGGCGTATTCCAAACCAATCAGAACAAGGACGATCAAAGTGACTAAACCCGCCAAGCGGATCGCCGACACGCGATCTTCCAAACCGAACCAGGTCCGAAAGACCCCGTCAGCTAAGGTCGGCACACCTAACAAATTCACAGCACCATAGTCGTTGAGTACCTCCATCACGACCAAACTCAGGCCCGCAATGATGGCCGGACGCGACAGCGGCAAGGCAATCCTAAAGAATGTTGCCCTTCCTGATTGCCCCAACATCTGCGAGGCTTCAATCAGCGCGCGATTGTGATGGGCAAAGGATGTTCGGGCAGAAAGGTAAATGTAGGGAAAGAGCACACTGGCCAACACTACTGACAATAACCCATAGCGAAGCAACGTTTGCGCCAGCATGAACGCATCCACGCCGAACTGCTCTCGAACCCACACCAACGTCGGAATCAACATTTCAGGGATCTGCAGATATGCCAGAGCCGCAACGTAAGTCGGAAAAGCCAGCGGCAAAACCAAGGCCCATTCAAAAACCCGCCGCCCAGGAAACTCATGCGTCACCACAAGCCACGCTGCCGGTAACGCCATGAGCAGCGCAAGCAAACTTACCACAATCGCCAAGATCGCGGTGTTCTTCAAGTAATCGCCCAACAACGTGGACGCCACATGCCCCCACTCAGGACCCGTTTGTCCGAGACCAAAGAGGACCGCCACCAAGGGGGCGACCACGACGAGACAAAGAAGCCCGGCGCCAATCAGCCACCGATCCCAGCGCCATTCTGCCCGGCCTACTCCCACCCAGCACGGTTGAAGACCTTGACCGCCGCCTTGTTCAGCTCACCGAGCCGAGCCAACGAAAGAGAATCTGGTTTGAATGTGCCCCAGGACTTCAGCAGATCAGACCAAGCCACGTCTTTCGAAACGGGATACTCATAAGTCGTCACGGGAAAGCTCGCCTGAGCTTCCTTTGAAGCGAGAAACTCTAGCAGCTTTACCGCATTCCCCTTATGTTTCGCCGCCTTGACGACTCCAGCACCGCTGACATTGATGTGCGTCCCGCGATCGCTTTGGTTAGGAAAGAACACCCCAATCTTCGAAGCCACGTCCCGATCCTTAGCATCGGCAGAATTCTGTAAGAGCCCAACATAGTAGGTATTTACAATCGCGACATCTGCCAAACCAGCCGCCACGGCACGCATCTGATCACGGTCACTCCCTTGTGGCGCCCTCGCCATGTTCTTCCTTACCGCACTCGCCCACTGCGAAGCCTTTGCTTCCCCATTAGCTGCAATGAGCGAAGCTAACAGCGATTGATTGTAAATGTTAGAAGATGATCGTGCCAGGACCCGCCCTCGCCACTCCTTACCAGCCAGCGCCTCATAGGTTGAAAGCTCCGACGGCTTCACCCGATCCTTGGCATACACAATCACCCGCGCTCGACTCGTAAACCCAAACCAATACCCTTCGGGATCCCGCAGCGCCTCAGGGATGCTCGCACGCAAATTCTCTGAGGTCACCGGCTGAAGCAAATCCATCGACTTGGCCCGATGCAAACGCCCTGCATCCGCCGTCATCAAAAGATCCGCAGGCGTGCGATCGCCTTCTTGCTTCAACCGCTCCATCAACTGATCCGCCCCCGACTTCACCACGTTCACCTGTATCCCAGTCTTCTTCGTAAACTCGGCAAAAAGCGCAACATCCGCCTCGTAATGCCGATGCGTGTACAACATCACCTCCTCAGCCGCAGCCAATGCCGAACTCACGAAGGAAATAACCAGAATCAGAAGAATCACTTTCATTCCGCCATCTAATGCAATTGAGACTCAATCTCAACAAGGAAATTGACGAATTCCTAATAAAGGAACTTCAAATATCATTTATACGCTAATTTTTTCTTTTTACGATCTAAAATCCACCAATGTTACCGTATGAGGCTCCCAACTCGAATCATGGTTGTTGCTGGATTGGTAGGTCTGGCCGCCGCTATTGCTGCCATCCAAATTCAACCTTCATCATCTGAGGCTACTGTGGCGGATGCCAGTGAGAGTAGGATTGATTCGAAGAAGGCTCGAGATGTGAACGCGACCGAACGCTGATACACGATCGATTTGAACTTGGAACCAGAGATTATCGAATTCGAAGGACTCGTCAATCACGGCTCGCCTATTACACAGACAGTCACTGATGCCGAAGGCCAGCCGCACAAAGTCCATTTCAAGGACTGAAGAATCGATATACCGGAGTGCTCCACCCGTCGCTCTCAGTTAGAGAAGCACTCGCAAGCCCGAACTCACACTCCTCAAACAGGACGTCGTCATCACACATGTTTTGTTTCTAGATTTTCTAGCCTCCACTTCGTAACGACAGCATTTCTGCCGGTGCCGGAAGCGGCACCAAGCACGCCAAGAATGAAGGCGATACCTGGTCCGCAGGAAAAGAGGACGATTAGAGTCAGAGTTCTGACTCCTCCTCCAGCTGACGTTTCCGATCTCGTGAAAGTATGATGCAACACTCTCCCAGAACAGCATCGCCCAGCGCGTAGAGACGCATGCGATGTATTTTGACCATACCCTTCGAAACGAGTTCTCGATAGGCGATGGGGGCACCGCTCTGTCTCAGATCCTCTGCCGTATGCCCTCCGACTGCTGCAAGCCAATCCTGACAACGAGGACCAGGGGTGGGAAGGCTGCTGACACGGTTACTCATGGGAAACGGAAAAAAGGTCGCGAAACACCGTTGCCAGTGCCCAAGCATTTCTCAATGCTGGCAATATGGGTAATCGCTTTCTTTCTCTTCTCACCACGACTACGCTATCATTAGCACACACCCAAGCAATCGAAGTCATCCCGGTATGGCCAGACCTAGCTCCCGGCGAATCCGATAAGCATACTGGGACCGCCCAACCGCCAAAAGTAGCCGATCCGACTATTACCCGTGTCGAAGCCATCACCTTCCCGACCTTGCAAGTCATGCGCCCAAAAAGGACGGCAAATGGAACTGCCATCGTCATCTTGCCTGGAGGTGGCTTTCGCTATGTGGTCCCGAATCTGGAAGGCTCAGAGGCAGGGGAAATTTTTAATACGTTAGGGATCACCGCTTTCGTATTGAACTACCGGACGACTAATACGGGTCCTTCTGGTGCTTGGCTTCGTCCTTTGCAAGATTCCCAAAGAGCGATCCGCTTGGTTCGTGCTCGCGCTGCTGAATGGGACCTCGATCCGAAGAAGATTGGCCTGCTGGCATTCTCGGCCGGTGGCCAGGTTGGAGCCATTCATATTGGCAACCAAGGCGATGCTTACAATCCGATCGACTCAACCGACGAACAAAGTGCTCGTCCTGACTTCGCCATGCTCATCTATCCTTGGCGATTGGCAGACGCCAAAACTGGCGACCTCATGCCGGCAATTCAGTTGTCTCAAAATTCCCCTCCAACGTTCATCGTGCACACCCATGACGATCAGTCGTCATCTCTGGGAGCCGCCGGAGTCTACATTGCCTTAAAAAAGCACAACGTGCCTGCGGAAATCCATATCTACGAGACCGGTGGTCACGGCTATGGCACGCGAGACCGACCCAAGTCTAACATCGGCACGTGGTCAGATCGCGCATTAGACTGGTTGGTCAATCGTCAGCTAGGCGACCGAACAGAGTACAAGTAAATGCTAAATGTCGGAAGCTGCCTCTTCACTGGAAACTACTCGTCCCAGGTAACGACTGGCGGCAAAGCGAAGCTGCGCCGGATTGAGCCGCATGAGGCAGGCCTGTTTCTTTCCAAGAGAAGAGACCTGCTCATCTGTGAGCTGAACGATCTGCTCAAACTGGCAGATTCCCATATCTTTCAACAGAGCCGATCCCACACCCCTCACTCCAGGCAATAGACTCAGCGGGTCTCCTCGCTGCTGCTCCCTATCAGCGACAGCACCCGAGTCAGATTTCGATGTTAAATCATGCGCTTCTGGAGGATCCCATGACCGCCACCGCCAGTGACTTCCTACCGCGACTCGGGCACCAGAATGCCAGCGATGCAACGTTTCACGAAAGCCTTGGAAGCGCCCGTCACGGACGCGCAACGCCGCACACTGACGACTACGCAAGAAGGAAAGCTGTCGGAATGTCCAAATCCCATAGTCGTTCAAGAGACGTTCCATGTTCTCGTCAATCCCATCGATTTCCGAGAGTGAGTCTACTTCGCGTGGCTTGAATTGATACAGTGTGCCTAGCTCAGCATCTTGATAGACTTGATTTTCATCAGCAAATTCCAACGGCACGCCTTGACGTAACCGGGCAAGCGACGTCGCCGCCTCTACGCTATGGATGCTTAAAAGGGCACGCCAGAGATTCCACCCCATGTTCTTGAACTCAGGCGCTTCGGCACGCAGCGCATCGATCTGCGAATCCGTTAAGTTTTCAATCTGCTTGAAACGGTAGAATCCCAATTCATGGAGTTGCTTCTCACTTTGCGCTGTGACGCCATTCATAAGCGCAAGTTGGTCCGGTTCCTCGAGAGCCTCGGGGTAAACCACACCAAAGCACGGTGACAACTGTACCACTTCACCCGCAAAGGCTGGTGGTATTGACATCGCGAAGCCTTCCTCAGAGAATCGACGTCGCCATTCTGCCCAACGAATGCCTGCTAATTCAGGGTGACGGCTCACCAACTCCTGAATTGCGGCATCATCCCAATGAGCGATCTGTACGAAACGATATATTCCCAGGCGACGAAGGAGACTCGCCTTCATTTCGTCCACACCTTGTAAAAGCGTTAGCTGATCTACTTTCCCAGGAACACGATCATAAACCACTCCAAGATGAGGACAGTGTTGTATAGACTCACCAGCGAATGCCGTCGGTGTCATCAAGCGTTGTCCATTACGGAAATAAGCACGCCAGTGCCCCCAAGCGAACCCATCAAAGCGATCATCCATCTTACGCCAAGCCTCGAGTTGGGTGTCAGAAAGCTGGGCAATTTGCTCATAGCGATAAAGGCCCATGGCATTCATCGCCTGACCGGAAGCTGAATCGATTCCTTTCAATCGGCAGAGATTATCTGACTGCGCTGGCGCCTCGCCATAGACAAAGCCAAGCTTTAGAGAAAGTTTGAGAGTCTCTCCAGTCAGCGTCTCTGGCATCTCGATTGCTCCGCGATGGGTTCGGAAATACGCCCGCCACGACTTCCAATCGACCGCCCTCAAACGATCGTCCAGCTCACCAAGCTGATTCACTTCGGCATCGCCAAAGCAAGCAAGTTGGCTATAACGATAGATACCTAATTGATACAAACACTCAGCGGCCTGAGTGCTAACACCTTGAAGTTGCGTGAAATCATCAGACTCACAAGGAGTACTAACATAGACAACTCCGAGTTGCGGAGAGATCTGAACAGGCTCGCCTTCGAATTCGGAGGGCACTTCAATCGTCTCATCCGAAGATCTCAAACGCTCTCTCCACGCCCTCCAATCAACCTCCCCGGCAGCAGGAGCAGCTTTCTTCCAATGTTCAATCTGATCATCGCTTAAATGCACCACTTGGCGATAGCGATAGAGCCCCTCACGATTCAACTGCTCAGCCGCACTCGCGCTAACACCATACAACAAAGTGAAGTCATCGACTTCATTCGGCGCCCTTCCATAAACAACACCAAGATTAGGTGACACTTGAACTGGCTCACCTTCAAATTCAGTAGGCACTTCGATCTTTGCTCCTGAAGAAGCGAGCTGATCACGCCAACCCTTCCAATCAAATCCTGGCACAGACGCTGTCTGTTTCTGCCAGTTCCCAATCTGATGATCACTTAGCTGAGCAATTTGCTCATAGCGATAGAGCCCGCTACCATTCCATTTCCGAACCGCAGACGAATCCGCACCTTGCAACAAGGAAAGATCGTCCTGGTTCGCCGGCTTACGCGTGTATATTAGGCCGAGCTTTGGCGAAAGGGCCACTTCCGCACCTTCGAAGCCACCCGGCAATTCCAAGCGCCCTCCAGATTTCTTGATCTCGTGACGCCAATAGCTCCAGTCGATTTCCTGCAGCAACGGTGCTTCATTCTCCAACGCGGCAATCTCTTCATCCGACCATTCTGCAATCTGGCCAAACTGATAGATGCCCAGCCCGTGGAGTGCTGAAACTTGTTCCGCCCCCAATCCCTCAATGAGCGTAAGTCGATCAGTTTTCTTTGGGCGCGAAGCGAAGACCCATCCAAGGTAAGGAGACCATTTCACAGCCTCGCCTTTCAAGGTGGCGGGCGGCGTGAGGCTCTCAGAGCCTTGGAAACGCTTGCGCCAAGCATGCCAAGGTAGTTTCGCGAACGCGGGATCCTGCTTTTCCCATGCACCAATCTGAGCATCGTTTAGCTGAGCGACCTGAGCATAGCGATAGATCCCGCTTCGGTTCAAACTCTTGCCAAGAGAAGGATAGACTCCGTGAAGTTGTGATAGGTCGTCTGCCTTAGTAGGGGGCTCACGGAATAGAGGCCCCAACGTGGGCGATACCTCCACCGGTTGACCTTGAAGCGCTTCCGGAATCCTAGGAATACCATCTGAGGACTTAAAATAGGTACGCCACTGTGACCACTCAGGCCCTTCAAGCTTCAGATCATGAGCCTGCAAGGCATTCAGTTCTTCATCCTTAAGATGCGCAATCTGTTTGAACTTGTGTATCCCAAGTTTGCCCAACAACTCCCCGCCCTCCGGCGTCAGACCTGCAAGCGTAGAGAAATCGTCTGCATCCGTTGGCTTTCGATTGTAGACCCAACCGAACTTAGAACTAAGTGTCATATCTTCCCCCACAAAGTGGGACGGCAAGACCGGAGCGGGGATCGCTCTCGGTTTCACTAGCATCGGAACGTTCTCCTTTGGCGATGCAGGAGCAATCTCCATATCCCCCCCCTCGGGTTTAAGGCGAGCCACCTTCCTTGGCTTTAGAGCCAGAGGCCTCTCGTCAAGAACTAGCTCCTGATCCAACACAGACTCTACTTCCGCCAGCGGTTTTGAAGCCAACGACTGCTTCTCGGGAACCTGATTCTTCTCTATCACCGGATTAACCTCAGCCAGTTTAGCTTTTGAACTGGGCTGCTCATCAGCTTTCTCTCGCGCTGCCTCCTCACCATCAGACCCGCCAACCTCAGTAACTTCCACCAACCGACTCTGGCGGGCTCGCAGGCGATCACGCCAGAATGTCCAATGGACCTCTCTAAGCTTAGGATCCTCACTCTGCAAAGCGCGGATATTCCCGTCAGACAACTCACTGATCTGAGCAAACTGATAAATCCCTAAAGCATTCAACTTCCTCTGTAGGTTGTCGTCCACGCCGCGCAATGTCGTGAGGTCGTCTCGGTGTTCAGGAGGAAAGCGATACCCTTTTCCGAATGGCTCTTCATCCGGGATGGCCAGCTCTTCAAGTTGATCCTTTAGAAGCGAAGCAGCCTCGAGACCAGACTCTCCTTCCTGCTTGATCGGTTCATTCGCAGCGGGAGCGCCGCTACGAGCAGGCATCGGAACTGCTCGTTCCAGATCGCGGAGCCCTTCTCTCACCTGGCGCTGCAAGGCCACCACTTCCAACAAGAGGTTGCGCTCACGAAGAATGCCTTTCCGGAAACGCCTTACCCAAGGTCCCCAGAGAAGCCAAGCAAACCAAAGACCAAGCAGAAATGACAGCAGCGCAAGCCAAACCTTCCAAGGCAAGCAGATCGTTTCCCAAAGATACGTGAGCGTCTTCCACATAACTCTAGACGCTCTTCTTCAGCAGAGCTCGCTCTTTTTCTAACAATTCAACAGCATACTCTACACGCATTGCCTTCGCTCTCCGGGATCTCCAGAGGAATCCTCCAACGATTAGCCCGAGGATAAAAAAGAGCCCCCCCCAGAACAGCGCTAAGGAAAAAGCATGTGTCAGGTAGTAATACATACCGCCACTATATAAAGCATCCATTATTATCGTTGTAGTGTTAGCCTGATACCATTAATCCCTCAAATGAATCTCAACACCTCGTTCACTTCCTAAATCTTGGTCTGGCCTCACCTCATTGGCGGCGTCGAGACTATCCACCTCGATACGATTCGCCGTTACACCTAGCTTAACTAGCTCTCTCTTAATACTTTCAGCGCGGCGAAGACTCAAACTCTTGTTATCGGCCGCGTTTCTTCCAGATTCAGCGTAGCCCGCAACGACAATCACGCCTTCATAGTCAGCATCGGTTAGAAGACCATGAACTTGAGTTACCTTCCGAAGCTCCTCGAAATTCGCAATCTCCTGGTTCGTCCCGAAGTAAACCGACAATCGAGCTAAACTAGCCTTGAGCTGTGCCTCTCTTTCCTCCTCCATACCAACCTCCTCTTGTTGATCAGCCCGTTCAGATTCGACTGACTCTAGAGAGCTAAGAAGAACCCCTTCCAAATGGGCCCGAATCAATGGGTTCGATATGCCAAGAACGACGATGCCAGCAGGCCCTTCAGAGAAGCCGCCCTCTTCACCTTCTCTCATTGACAGAAAGGCCCGAATGCGGCTTGGAAACGCATCCGATGTGTAACTTGCAAGCTCTGGCACCACGCCAAGCTCGTTATTCCAAACAACTTCCGGTGCCGCCTGCCGGGCAGCCAGCATCGCCTGGGCACGGATCTCAGCACTTCCAACACTGTCCCGCAAAAAGCCCTCCTCGCGTTTACCCCCATGTTTCGTGACCACACAATGCACTCCTTCTAAGGCAGTTGAGCTTATCGTCAGATGGTTCTCAAGTGTCCGACCATGAAGGAGGAGCTCGACTTGTTCCTCAATTCGATCCTTAATTGCTGACGATGAAACCTCGCCTCGCATGACAAACTTCTCCATAGACCACTCGAAGAATCCTTGCTCCGCTTCCTTGATAAACAACGCACCAAAGCTTGCGATCAATCGAGCATCCGGCACTGGGCAAGAACGCTCTGACACTTCCAGATCATTGACAACTGTGCGAACCACAGGCATTTGATAGACAATCTCAGAGACTCGCTTCTTTAAAACATCGTTAGCCACTCGCCCTCTCAATAGCACCTCACTCCCTTTTCGTTCAAAGAAGACCGTGGATGGCAAGGATGGAAGCACTGGCTCTACTTCTTCAAGGAAGTCGATCACACGTCCAGCCCTAAGCCTACCTGAAATCTCTCGAACGATCTGACGCTTGCGTCCCTTCTCCACATTACCCGAGAGCACGAGATCGAGATGATCAACCCGAGTGGACAAATTCGACATGTACTTCTGTGATATCTCAGCTGTATTAAGATCCGCTAACAACTCTCGCTCGATCCTGAGGTCGCCATCACAGCACGTTCGCGCAACCCAAGCGAAGATTCCGACGATGGCGATAAAGAGAAGAACAACAACGGCTTTCATGACAACAGGCCCTATCATCGGTGCTTACCAGATTCTAGAGACGGTCGAAATTATGGGACCAATCGGAGAACGCACAAGAACACATCCAGAAAGAGTATTTAGTATCCTCAAACTGTCTTCGAGGCTTTAACAGTTCCCAAAGCGCAAGGAATCGGGCCCCTGGTTAGACGTGCCAATAGTGGGCCTAGCTGGTCGACGCCCGAGCACGCTTGCAAGCGTGCCATTCCCGCCGAACCTGAAGCATGGTCAGAGCGGCCCTCCTGCTTCTCTTGCTCCACGCAACGGTGCTCTCAATAGTGAGTGGTACTCCCGCCTGGAAAGCAGACGTCCTCCCTTTCTTTGAGAACTATTGCTACGACTGCCACGGTGACGGCACGGAGAAAGGCGACCTCTCCCTGGATGGCTACTTCACGGAAGCCTCCGTTCTTAAGGACATCAAGGTCTGGGATACGATCAAGTATCAGGTGGAGAACTGGGTGATGCCGCCACCGAATAAAGCACAGCCAACACCGACAGAGCGTAAGATGGTCGCCACCTACTTGGAGAATCTGCTCTACCCCTGCGACTGCGACATTCCTGATCCTGGCCGCACTACCATCAATCGACTCAATCGCGAACAATACGATGCGCGACCTCGTCGGCATCGATGTCAGACCCACAGACATTTTCCCAGCAGATGATTCAGGCTATGGCTTTGACAACATCGGCGACGTGCTCACGATTCCGCCCATCCTCATGGAACGGTATCTTATCGGAGCTGATAAGGTCCTCGATGAAGCGATCTTCACGGGGCCACCAGAGTCAATCACTAGGATCCACGATGCTTTAGTCATGATGGGAGGTAAACGCTCCGAACAAACCGCACGTGTGTTAGATAAGCTAGGAACAGTAAAAGTGAGGCACCAGTTTAGACATCAGGGCGACTATAAGATCCGGGTGCGCTTGGGAATGGATAGATCGTCGAACGAGGGACTGAAAACGACGCTCTCCCTCGACAAGAAGGTCGTCCACACGGCATCCGTGACCGCTAGCAAGCTTCGCCCAGAAGCGATTGAGACCTCCGTGACGGCAAAAAAGGGAGTTCGGAGGTGATCATCACTCTCAAAGGGAATCCCAGTAGGAATCGGCTCTTTGTGACGCCAATCGAGATAGAAGGACCATTCCAACCAAAGGCCGATCGGCTACCGCCGTCGCACACCGCCATCTTTGGCTAAGTTCCTGGCAACCGTGATCTCAGAACAGCGGAACGTACCATTCGGAGATTCGGTCATCGCGCATTCCGTCGCCCTATCAAGCCTGATGAAGTCAAGCGGTTGGTAAAGTTCGTTCAGCTCAGTCTGAACCGCGGCGACGGCTTCGAGATGGGAATCAAACAAGCACTCAGAGCTATGCTCGTTTCGCCACACTTTCTGTTTCGAATCGAATGGCTGCCCGAGCCTAACAATCCCAAACGTGTTGAAGCCGTCACTGAATACGCTCTCGCTTCCCGTCTGTCTTACTTTCTATGGAGCAGCATGCCGGACAACGAGTTGCTGTCGCTCGCTTTCAAAGGTGAACTCCGCAAGCAACTCAAGCCACAAATCATGCGCATGCTGGCTGATCCAAAAGCGAACGAGCTTGCACGCAACTTCGGCGGTCAGTGGCTTGAGCCCCGCAACCTACAGGTTCACGAAGCAAATGGGGAGAAGTTTCCTGAATTTACCCCCAAATTGCGAGACGCCATGGCTCACGAGACGGAGGAGTTCTTTCTACACGTCATGCGTAAGAATCGGCCAGTGACCGAGTTTTTGACTGCAGACCACACCTTCGTCAACGAACCACTGGAAAAATATTACGATTTGAAGGGAGTCTCCGGACAGGATTTCCAACGTGTTTCTCTAGCAGGCACTCCGAGGCGCGGCGTGCTCACTCACGCCAGCGTACTCACGGTGACCTCCGATCCCACGCGCACGTCACCGGTGAAACGCGGCAAGTGGATACTAGACAATCCGTTAGTCACCTCACCACCTCCTCCTCCACCGAACGTCCCCGAGCTAGAAGAGAATGACTAAGCCGAACTTAAGGGCAGCTTGCAAGCACGAATGGAGCAATACAGAGATATTCCTGGGTGCGCGTCATGCCATCGCTTAATAGATCCGTTAGGCTTTGGCCTTGAGCACTTCGGCCCACTCGGCGCCTGGCGAGACAAAGATGGCGCCTATTCCATCGAGGCAACGGGCGAGCTTGTTTCTGGGCAGCAGTTCGAGGGTTCAGATGAACTCATTGGCATCCTCGATACCAAGAAGCGTGATCTCTATTACAAATGCCTGGCTCACAAACTACTCACCTACGCTCTTGCACGAGGCCTCGAATACTACGATCGCTGCGCAGTCGATGAAATTCAGGGTAAATTGGGGAAAGACAGCCGCTTCAACACCGTGGTAATGGCGATTGTAGAGAGCATCCCGTTTCAGAAACGTCGGGGCGATGGATATGTCGAGCCAGATCGAAGCAAGCGGTAGCCCTTGTCATCATTTCGAACCTGAACGGTCCTAAGACCATGAGAAAGACTTCCCTAGACCGTCGCCGATTCCTCCGCGGGCTCGGCTCAACCTTCCCTTGAATCCCTCGGCGCAGGCCCCAGGGCGGCCACCGGAGCCCGCCCGGTGCGACTCGGGTTCGTCTACCTTCTTAACGGCGTGAATGTGGATCAGTGGGAGCCGAAAGGCGGTTGCTCCAATCTTAAGCTATCTCAGACACTGGAACCGCTGGCACCAGTTCAGGATTACATTCAAGTGCTCAGCGGCCTTAAGCACGACAAAGCCCGCGCCAATAGCGATGGGGGGAGGCGATCATGCTAGAGCTAATGCAACCTTCCTCACCGGCGCTCAAGCACGCAAGACTGCTGGAGCGAATGTCGAAGTCGGGATCTCCGTCGATCAGATCGCCGCTGATCACGCAGGCAACCTAACAAGGCTGCCATCGTTAGAGTTGACTTGCGACAAACCGCGACGGGCAGGCAGCTGCGATTCGGGCTATAGCTGTACCTATCAATACAATATTTCCTGGAAATCGGAAACCACGCCAATGACACCGGAGCGCAATCCGCGTGAGGCTTTCGACAGATTGTTCAGCAACCGAATTCGTGGTGAAGTCGCCACCAATCGCGCTGCGCGCGACTTCTACAACAAGAGCATTCTCGACTTTGTCACCGAGGACACTCGCAACCTGCGCAGGTATCTGGGACGCACCGATCAGGGCAAGTTGGACGATTACCTGGACACCGTCCGCGGGATTGAAAAACGAATCGAAACGGCAGAGAAGTTTGCTCTACAGACCCCTGACATGGACCGCCCACGAGGTTCCCAGATGATTATACCGAACACCTGCGCCTCATGTATGACATCATGGCGGTCGCCTTCCAGACAGACACAACACGAATCAGCACGTTCCTTCCATCCCATGATGGCAACAATCGGTCCTTCAATGAAGTAGGTGTGAAAGAAGGCCATCCCAG
>JAACDM010000554.1 GCA_009936795.1 Verrucomicrobiaceae bacterium
ACACCCACGGACGCGAGGGGCTTTTCCCTTCAGTAAGGAGTTTGGCGAAGCTGGCACCATCGATGGGATGAGGAAGTTGGTCTTGCCGTCCGAGTGCGGCAAACGTTGGGAGGAGATCGGTTCCGTCGGCAAGGGTGTCGGTGGTTGAGCCCGCAGGAATGGTGCCGGGCCACCGTGCGATGGTGGGAACGCGCGTCCCCCAGTCATTGAACTTTCCCTTTTGTCCAACAAGTCGTTGACCTTTGATGGTAGAGGTTACCCGAGGCTCTCTGATCAATTCTCGGCCCTCTTGCCGGATATAGTTCTTAGCTGTCGTGCCATTGTCGCTGGTAAAGAAGATCAGGGTCTTGTCTTTGAGACCGAGAGCATCGACGGCATCGACAATGCGGCCGACCCGCTTGTCCATCTCCACCATCATTTCTGCAAACGTGAGATAGCGTCCGTTCGAGCCGTGCGGCGGATGTGGATCCAAGTCGTTGGAAACAGCGTGGCACAGCGTCATTGGGTAGTAGGCGAAGAATGGTTCGCTGCGGTGCCGTCTCATAAAGTCGATCAGGAATTCCAAATACACATCAGGTCCGAAGCGCTGTGCGATGTCACTTCGCAACTCCCCATTCTCCCATACGTGGGGCTCCCAGTAGCGTGGCCCTTCATGCCATCCAAAGAAGCAATGTTCGTCAAAACCGAGCCGCGATGGATGGCGCGGATCATCTTTCAACATGGCCAGGTGCCACTTGCCCGAAGCTGCCGTCGCATAGCCCGCCCGCTTCATCGCGTGCGCGATGGTTTGTTGCTCGCACTCGCCCTTCGGATAGTAACCCCACCTCGGGTTGCCTAGCGAATGCAAGTAACGTCCCGATATGAGCGCCACTCGGGTCGGATGACACACGGGAGCGGCGTAGAAATGTTCAAATCTCATTCCTTCCGCTGCCAGTCGGTCAATGTTGGGCGTCGCATAACTTTCGCCTCCATAACAGCCGATGGCTTCCCGGCCCACATCATCGGTTAGTATTAACAGTATATTAGGAGCTCTCTGCGCGAATGCTGGGGTGGAGCACAGGGCGATCACGCAAAGGATTGCGAGGACGGCACGGACGGTGAGGAAGCATGGGATGAGCGCTAGATTTTTCATGAGATCTTCATTCTAATTCTTAAGACTGACGCTTTCCTTATTTGGGCCGAGTTCTTTCATGAAGGCAATTCAATTCTCGAGTTGCGGCAGGCTGACATTTTCACAAGAACATCGCCCTCATTGCGGATTCTTAAAGCTCCAGGAGACTGCTTTCTCGCCCTGAGTGAAATTGACCTCTTCCAGAGTGGTTTCGCTATCGGGCAAGTGGAGGCGCAAATGAATCACCTTCCCTTCTGCGGGCACTTCGATCTCTAGGATTTGCATTTCATCACTTCCTTTGAAGGGCACTTGAACGATCTGATCGCTTGAGAAGCTTTTCTGCCCTTCCGATCTCCAGGCGATTCCCGTGTTTCCGTTTTTCGCGCCTTTTAGCTTCACCTGGGCTGTAAACCCCCCTGTCCATTCGAAGCCAGTCTTTGTTAAAAACGGTCGACCTTTCTTGGCCGGTAAGATACGAAGTCCGTTGCTTTTCTGAGTGACCTCTGCATTCCGCGGAACCCAATCTTGGTGAGTCTTTGGGTGCGACTCTTTGAGTGTCTTCTTTGGTCGGGGTTGTTTCTTGCCGTCGAGGTAGTGATCGAAATACTTTTTCCAAGTGATCGCCATGCTTCGCGCTTCCAGCCCTTTAGGTTGAAGTTCGTTCGACCAGGATTCGAGTCTGGATCGCAAGCGTTGGGTCACGTCAGGGTTCTTACTGAGGAGGTTTTGTTTCTCTCCCGGGTCGGCAACAATGTCGAACAAGTACTCGCGCTGACCACCGACGAGTAGTTTCCATTTGCCTTCGCGGATGGCGGCTTGGGCG
The DNA here is from genome assembly GCA_009936795.1 of Verrucomicrobiaceae bacterium. Classification (GTDB taxonomy): domain Bacteria; phylum Verrucomicrobiota; class Verrucomicrobiia; order Verrucomicrobiales; family DEV007; genus JAACDM01. Next base: position 1,935 of record JAACDM010000554.1, read on the forward strand.
CCCCAACGCCACGTGAGCACTTCGTGCGGCGCTCCCTTCTTTTCTCCTTTCAGGAAAGGAATGAGATTGACGCCGTCGAGGGTCTCGTCGCGTTCCTGACCGGCGAGTTCAACCGCAGTGGCGGCGACGTCTAATGAGACGATTGGTTGATCATAGACTTGTCCACCAGGAATGGTGCCGGGCCAACTGATGAGAAACGGCACACGGATGCCGCCTTCGGAAAGCATTCCTTTTTCGCCATTCATGGGTTCGTTGAGCGAGCCGTCCCAACCTGGGCCGCCGCCTGGCGCGTCGATCTTGTGGATTTTCAGAGGAGCCCCGTTGTCTCCGATAAAGAAGATAAGGGTGTTCTTGTCGAGGTCGCGAGCCTTCAAGTCAGCAACAATCGCTCCGACACCATCATCCATGGCAGAGATCATGGCGAGCGCTTGACGCCGACGCTCTGGCATTTTTTCAGGGAAACGGGAAAGGTATTTTTCCGGAGCATCAAGTGGGACGTGAGGAGCTCGGTAAGCGATATAGAGAAAGAAGGGTTGTTCGGCGTGGCGCTCGATGAATGTCAGGGCTGCCTGACTGCAAGCATCGAGGTGGTAGAGCCCGTCGCCCACCTGCTGCATTTCGATGGTTTTACCGTCGAGTGCGTAATTGGCGAAACAAGAGCGGTTGGCATTCTTTGCATAGACGTCGTCGAATCCGTGTTGCGTGATTTTGTTGATCGGACCGAGATGCCATTTCCCGATTTGACCGGTGGCGTATCCTTCTTTCTTGAGGCGCTCAGCGATCGTGGATTGTTCGTTAAAGCCCTCGAGAGAATCGCGATTGCTTTCCAAACCGAACCGACTTTGGAAGCGCCCCGTCAGAAGCCCGCCGCGAGACGGCACACACTGCGGAGCGGTGACATAGCCATTGGTAGCGCGTACGCCTGAGGCTGCAAGTGCGTCGAGGTGAGGTGTCTTGAGATCGTCATAGACGCCCGCGGCGCCGATATCTGGCCAGCCGTGGTCGTCTGTAAAGATTAAGATTATATTGGTTTTTTCTTCTGCCGTTGCGCCAAAGGCAATCGCCAGATAAGCGATCACAGGGATGAGGTATTTCAGCGGTTTCAAGTCGATCCACTGTGGATCAGGGATCGCGCGAAGTTGGAACGGGTGAAAGAGCCTCATTTCCCGAAGGCTCAGCCCAAAGACCGGCTTCAGTCAAGCATTGGCCAAATTGCAACTGTGGAATCGCAGGCAGATCCGGTCATCGATCGGCGAAGCGTGACTGCTGGCGAGCTTTCTGGTAGAACAAGACCCTGCATTTCATTTTCATGGGCACGATGATAAAGACCTTAGACACGAGCGCCAGGCGGTGGGCGCTATCAATTCTCGTGCTAGCGAGCGCTGCCATGCTGATCCCAACTCCCGTAAAGGCCGATTCGCGGCCTAACATCCTTCTGCTTTACGCCGATGATCAACGCGATCACACCCTCGGCGTCGCGGGGCATCCGATTGTGAAGACGCCGAACATCGATCGCCTCGCCAAAGCCGGCGTGCGATTTGAGAATGCCTTCGTTTCGACGCCAACCTGCTGGGTGGGACGGGCTTGCCTTTTCACCGGGGCTTACGAGCGGAAACATCGCTACCGGGTCACGCCCGGCCCACTAGATCCTGAACTGTGCGGATCGTCCTACTTCGCTGTCTTGAAGAACGCAGGCTACCGAACCGGGCATCTCGGCAAGGAACATGTCGACCTGGCAACTCATTCGGCCGACGGCATGTTCGATGTCCGTCGGAAGCTCGGTCGCAATCCCTATTTCAAAAAGCAGCCGGACGGCAGCGAGCGCCACGAAACGCAGATCCTTGGCGACTGGGGCATTGAGGTTTTGAAAGAGCAGCCGAGCGGGCAACCGTTCTGCCTGCAATTAAGCTTCAATGCCACGCACGCCGAGGACAAAGATAAACGGCCGGGCATCGGTCATTTCCCGTGGCCAAAGATCACCGACCGGATGTACGAGGATCAGGAAATACCGTTACCTCCGCTCAATGATCCTGCGATCTACGAGGCGCATCCGGAGTTCCTTAAGAAATCGATCAACCGGCAACGCTTCTTCTGGCGATGGGACACAGCGGACAAGTACCAGACGAACATGCGCGCCTACTTTCGCATGATCAGTGGGATCGACCACGTCGTTGGGCGTCTGGTGAAACAACTGGAGAAGCAGGGCCTCGCGGACAACACCGTCATCATCTACACCGCCGACAACGGCTACTATCTGGGCGACCGTGGCTTTGCGGGCAAGTGGACCCACTACGAGCAGTCGCTGCGCGTTCCGCTGATCATCCACGACCCTAGGTTGCCAGAGACCAAACAGGGACGCGTTCTTTCGCACCTGGCGCTGAACAGCGATCTGGCTTCCACGATGATCGGCCTAGCAGGTTTGCCTGTTCCGGAGATCCATACGGGGCGCACCTTGGAGCCGCTTCTACGCGGGGAAGTGGTCACGGACTGGCGCCACGATTTCCTCTGCGAGTTCATCGCTGTTCCCCGGACCATTCCCCGCTGGGAAGGCGTGCGCGACACCCGTTGGGTCTACGCTCGTTATTTCGTGGAAGGCGCTGGAAAGCCGCCCTTCGAGTTTCTTAACGATCTCAAGAACGATCCTAACCAGCTTGCGAATCTCGCCGCCGACAACCAGAACGCTGCGGCACTGAACAAGATGCGCGCCCGCTGCGATCAACTGATTGCCGACACCGGCCCCGTCATGGCGGAGATCGGGGAGCATCAGAAATCCTCTAGAAAGAGAAGGCGCCAGAAAGAGTAACCCACATGAACACGTTCCACGCCATCCTTTCCTGTTTGCTGGTCTTGACAGTCTAGTGGGTATATGTTAGATAATTCCCCGAATGGATCGAGAGTCACTGCCCGCCATGGATGCGAAATAGAATGAAACGTAATATCATTGTTCTTATAGCCTTTTTAGGCGTGTTTCCACTTCTAGCGGAATCCAAAGAAAGACCGCCCAACATTGTCATCATCATGGCCGATGACCTCGGCTGGAATGCACTTGGCTGCTATGGGTCCGAACTCGCACAGACACCTTGCCTCGACCAGTTAGCCACCGAAGGAATGCGGTTCACGGATGCTTATGCCTTGTCGCAATGCCTCCCGACACGGGCAGCCATCTTCTCCGGACAATATGGTGCGCGAACCGGGTTGACATCCGTCGAGACCAGTTCGCCCGGCTATGCCCCCATGATTTCCCCGGGCCGCCCCAAGGCTCTCGAACCTGACGTTTACACCCTGTTCGAAATGCTGCGGGACGCCGGCTACAAACCCGGCATGAGCGGGAAACTGCACCTTGGAGGGCCACTCACGACGAGTGCCGGATTGAAAAATCGTGGGATGGAGTACTTCCGTGATTGTGGCCTGGAATGGATCGGGACGGGCACGCCGAATCGAAACGATAAATATGTCAGTGCGATTACGGACGATATCATTAAGTTTATAGAGGAGAACCGCGAAGGGCCATTCGTTGCCTACGCAGCCCATCTCTCGCCACACATGCCGCTGGATGTTCCGTCATCCAGTGTTCAACGGGCGGTTGATCGTGGGTTCAAGCGAAGCAGCAATCCTCGAGGTCTCTATTCAGAACGGGTTTCTGCCGACTACCGTGCCATGATTGAAGTTCTCGACCGTTCGATTGGACGGATCACCGACAAGTTGGAAGAACTGGACATTATCGACAACACGCTCGTGCTCTTTCTATCCGACAATGGCGGCCTCACCCGGGTCTGGAAGAATGATCCGCTTCGCGGCGGCAAAGGGCAGCTTTATGAGGGCGGTGTTAGGGTGCCTTTCATTGTTCGATGGCCTGCTAAGGTGAAGGCCGGAAGTACCTGCACGACGCCGGGTCATGTGGTTGATCTGTTTCCTACCTTCATGGAACTGGCTGGAGGCCGGCCCGCGAAAGAACAGATCCTAGACGGGGTCAGCTTGGTGCCGCTGCTTAAGCAGACCGGCGCCCTTCCCCGCGATGCCGTGTTCTCCCATCATCCAGAGTATGTGGTTGCTTACGCAAAGACGCCTTGCTCCATGGTTCGCAAAGGGAACTATAAACTCATCCACTACTTCGGAGACTACCTTGATCCCACAGGCTGTGTACCCGGCGGGTCAGGTACCCTTTACGGGAAATTCATCCTCGGCACCAGAACGGAGCTCTACCATCTCAAGCAAGACCCTGGCGAAACCCAAAACCTGCTGAACGACATGCCCGATAAGGCGGAAGAGTTGATGGCCGACCTTGAATCATGGTGGTCGTCAACCGGAGCCAGGATGCCCAAGCCCAATCCAAACATGGATCGCCAAAAGTGGAAATGGAACAAAAGGGATTCATAAATTCGGGTGTGCCGTTGACCTCTGCTTGCGCACAACGCCGTTGGACCATTCTCATGGCTCTGAAGTCCCAGGGCCTGGAACATGTGACGCGCGATGGTGTGATCGTGCAGGCGCACACCCAAGTGGTGGAGGTGATCGAGCCATGAGATTGGGGGTAATCGGAGGCAACTGGAAGCGCCTCAATCCGACTGATGAGCCTTGAGCGCGTCCACGATTTCGCGATCGACCTCGAAGGCGGTGCCGTGGCGGATGTCTTGGGGAAAGGCGATCTGCTCCGAGATATCCTCCCAGCTCTGGAAGTCCTTCGTACGCATCGCCCCGAAACGCTTCTTGTTGTAGCAGTCAAAATAGACGTGCCACCAATCGCCGACCTTGAGAAGCGACGGCCCTTCCACCCAGAGTCCTTCGGGTGTGAAGGCTTCCTCGGCGATCGTCCACAGGCCGCTCATCTTGGGCGCGGTCGCCACCCGAAGGTTCTTGGCCGGCGGATGACGGGTCTCGTCCTTCAGAATCATAACGAAGCGTCCGCCTTCATGGATGATGGTCGAGTCAATGACGTTGAAGCCGGGTTCGTAGAATAGTTGTGTCTCGCTAAACTCCTGAAAATCAGTCGTGGTGGTGGCATACATCCGGTGGTTGTAGCCGTTGTCGCCACGGCGTTCGGTCTCGGGGAAGCGTCCCGGGATGGTCGAGGCCCAGTAGATGTGGAACTTCTTCGTAGTCGGGTCCCAAGTCAGTTCTGGGGCCCACGAGTTCCTTGCCTTGGGTTCATGTTTCATCACCGGCACGAACTTCTGTTCAGACCAATTGATGAGATCCTTCGATTTCGCCGTTCCGATGCCCTGGTCGCCCCAGCTCGTGGTCCACACCATATGAAAGGTCCCGTCCTCGGCCCGCACCACGCAGGGATCGCGCATCAGCTTTCCGCCGACCTTGGGTTGGAGAAACGACCGTCCCTTTTTCAGAGCCTCCCACTTCACGCCATCGTGGCTTTAGGCCAGCAGCAGGCCGTCTTGACCATTATCGACGAAGTAGGAGAAGAGGTAGGAGGGAGTGGTGCCTTCCTCGGCATCGGACAAGGTGCCACTACCCGCGAGGAGTATGGTGGCGATGATCGTGGAATTGAGTTGGTTCAGCATCTGATGAGATGATGGGTTGAATCCTGGCGTGCAGGCATTCCCGCCCGGACATCAGGAAGAAGTTTCTGACAGGAATTCCGTTTTTCGTCAAGGCACCCCACAGGCCGGGTTCGAGCTGTGCCACGGAAGCAAGCACACCATTCTATAGGTAAAGACGCTGACGATCCGCGAGCGTTGATCAATCGGAGCCGCGTGTTCACCGGTGTCTTCCGGATTTGAAGCGGCAGAATCGTGGTGAACGATCGTCATTCGTCACCTACGTCCTACGTGTTCTCTGTGCTTTGTTAGTCCGTAAGCGAGGCGTCTCGTCGCTGGTAGCACATGGCAATAGCCACAGTGAACCGTCGGCGCACATACTCTGGGACTAACGTCTTACTCGGGTTTGGGGCATGGACCAAATGCGTTGAATCCAACATCATCATCTTGTCGTCGGCAGCTGTCAGCCGATGTGGCTCTCGTTGTGCCACTCTTTCCAATACTTTAACTCACATTAACTCAATGTATTCTCTATTCTCTCTTTCCAGTAGTGTACGGCTACTGGCCATTGCCCATTTGTTCGTCTTCCTTCAGTCTGCCGCTGCCCAATGAAGTGGGTGAAAGCTACCTGACCTGCCAGTTGGTGGGTCGTCTTTAGTTGATGGGGATGATGCCTTAAGCGCTGGCCGGTTTCAGCTCGGACTTCACTACACCTATCGCTTTAGCGATCAGCTCTATCGTGGGCAATCGCGGGTTTCCAATCCGAACAACGTCTCCACGACGTTCCACGGCATCACTTTGAATGGTGACTATCGCTTCTCTCAGGAGTTGAGCGTGGGTGTGTCTATCCCATGGATTGAGGGAATCCGTGAGGAGCGGGGCGCTCCAGATCGGCACTTGAGTGGTCTCGGCGATCTGAGCATGATGGTGAGATGGCGACCGTGGGCTGCGGAATTGGATGAGCATCCGATGCTGAGCGGGATTACGTTGATGACGGGATTGGAATTTCCAACCGGTGAAGACAACGCCCAACCCTTTACCGGACTGACGTCCCCGTCTCTCTTTCAGTTAGAAAACGGCACGTTCAACCCCAAATTGGGCGTGAGCTATTATCATCAGCTTGGAGATTGGTCGATCTTCGGAAGTGTGTTGGGAACCTTCCCGCTTGGGGAGAGCGATGCGAAGCTGAGCCCAGGGCACTATGTCCAGGCCACCCTAGGTGGAGGCTTCCGTCTAACGGAGAACCTTCAGCTGCAGCGCGGTGTCAACGGGCTTTTCCGCAGTCGTGACGAGCTTGATGGCGAGGACGTTGAGAATACCGGATCGGTGACCCTGTCTGTGGCTCCGGCTCTTCGGTGGTAATTGAGCGACCGCTTGTCATGGGAACTTGAAGGGCTGTTTCCGGTTCATCACGACTTACGGAGTAGCCAGGTGGCCGCCGGAAACTCGCTCCGAATGGGTATGCGTTATAGATTCTGAAAGCATGCTATGCGAATCCTTCCATCCATAGAACCGGCAGGATGCCGGTCTCACAATCATCAATGTGAGACTGGCTTCCAGCCAGTTTTTTCGGGACGCTTTCTCTCACTTGTACGAACGTCAAGACGCGAAGTTATTTCAATGAAACAAGCAAACAGTGTTTCGTTCGATGGCTATATCGCCTATTTTTAAATTTATGTCGGATTCGGTAATCCTAGGAGGCGACGCCGAAGAAACCCAAACCCTGAATCACATGAATACCACTTGGAAACCTCTACTCTGGGGGGCCCTCATAGGCTCCCTCTTTGCGTTTCAAACCCATGCTCAAGAACCGGCCTATTTGCCGCTTGAGAGTCCCAATGGTGGCTCCGACTGGGGGCCAGATATCCCCGATCTGACGGATCCTGACGCCACGCCATGGAACCATGACAATGGTTCCGATCAGTGGGAAGGCGTGCTAGGCATCGTCGATGGCGGTGATATGCCAGGGGGCGTGGAATTGTTAGAGCAAGATGGCGCAGAATTCCTGCGCTTCCAGGATGCACGAACAAGTGGTGGATCTGGCGACAACCGTAAGATCATGTTCACCGCAAATATTGATGAAGAGGCGGGGTCGGATCCATTGAACGTGGATGATGGCGTTGGTGTCACCTTGCACGTGCGATTGAGGCTTGCCGCCGCGTCCCAAGGGCTTCCCTTGGACGACATCTTCGAGGGTGATGCGTGGCCCGAGGGCGGTGATGGCACCCGCGTGCGCTTCGGTGGAAAGGGATCCATGGGGATCGATACGGAGGCCGGAACTTTTGGCTTTGCGTTAGGGCTTGCCGATGGAGATGAAGCCTTGGTCGATGCAGATGGCGAACCCTTTGACGGCCTTATGCTCAATGGCGTCGCTGGAGGCGACGAAGATGGAAATGCATTCCCCATCCCGGCTGAGGAACTGACCGATTGGCAAGAGTTCTGGTTCCAAATCATCCCTGAAGAGGGCGATGAAGGATCCACTCATAAGGTCACGCTCTATCACAATGGCAGCATCGAAGGGACGGACTTTGCGGTGACGCCAGGCGATGGCAGTGTGGGCGGTGCCCCAGAGCCGAGTCTCTACTTTGGTCACGCGGCCACCGACCATATTGGTGCTTTTGACATCGACTTCATTCATGTGAAAGAAGGGATTCATGAGCCCATTCCAGCGCAGGGCTCCGATCCTAACGTGATCTGGTCGCGTCGGAGCAGTCTTGGCCAAGTGCCAACGGTCCCTGCCACCACGGAAGGCGTGGTGACGATTCGCAATAACGGCGAGACCAACACCCTGACGCTTTCCAATTGGGGCGTGAGTGGCGCTGACGCGGATCACGTGACCATCAGCGAAGGCCCCACGGAGATTGCGCCCGGGGCTACTGCGGATTTGAAATACATCTTTGATAGTAAGAACGAGACGGGCGCCTTCAATGCCACGATTACCTTTGACAGCAACGATCCCGATACGCCAAACGCCGCGATCG
>JAACDM010000555.1 GCA_009936795.1 Verrucomicrobiaceae bacterium
AGAGCATCACGCTTCTCCTCCAGAGCCTTGCGTTGCTCCCCCGTCTCGGCCGACCTGATCTTCCGGGCAAGTTCAGACAATTCAGCTTCCTGCGCCGTTGACGTCAGATCAATGTAAGGTGGTTGTAATCCGCGTTTGAAATCTGTACCACTCCGACCTCCTGTCTCTGGCTTCGCATCGAGATTATTAAAAAACGCATAGAGCTGATAAAAATCCTTCGCCGTGATCGGATCATATTTGTGATCATGACAGACAGCACATTGGACCGTGAGCCCCATGAACGCCGTACCCACAGCCGTGACACGATCGATCACATTCTTGGTAAAACTCTCCTCAGGAAGCGCCGTTCCCACATCGATAATGAGATGGAGCCGATTAAAGCCTGAAGCGATCAGTTGACCGCGTGACGGGGCCTCGTACAGATCGCCAGCCAACTGATCGACCACAAAGCGATCATAAGGAATATTCTCGTTAAACGAACGAATCACCCAATCTCGATAGGGAGTCATGTCGCGAAAGTGATCATGATGAATGCCGTTCGTATCGGCGAAGCGCACTAAGTCTAACCAATACTTGGTCATGTGTTCACCATAGGCATGCTTGGCCAGCAAACGGTCCACAAGCGCTTCGTAAGCTCCCTCTGAGGTATCAGCTAGAAATTCCCGGATCTCTTTCCGAGTGGGCGGTAAGCCCGTGATGTCGAGGGTAGCCCGACGAATCAAGCGACGACGATCCGCCTCTGGACTCAGCTGACGCCCTTCCGACTTGAGCTGGCGCTGGACCAACTGATCAATCGGCTGCCCTTCCCCCACCTCAACAACAGGTATTTTAGGTAGAACAAACGCCCAGAAATCTTGGTAGGCGGCCCCTTCCTCGATCCATTGCCTAATCAGAGCACGTTCTGTCTTCGTCAGCGGCTTCTTCTCAGCCTCCGGGGGCGGCATGACCTCATCTGGATCCTGGTGGTGGATTCGCTGCCACAATTCGCTATCAGCGAGAGAGCCGGGACTCAGCGCCCCCTTCGTATAGGCGCCGTCGGCTCCACCAGTCTGATCCAGTCGCAGTTTCCCCCGGCGATCATGTTCATCGGGGCCGTGGCACTGGAAACAGCGATCAGAAAGAATTGGGCGAATATCGCGATCGAATTGCACGTCCCCAAACGCGGTCGTGACGATGGCAAGAAGAAATATGAGGAGCAATCGGGTCATAAGGATTCTTGAGGCTGTAAACCCTTCAAGGGTATCCAAGTAGTCAAAGGACCACACATGGTGAACTCTCGTTCCCGTGACCCTCTACGAGCACTGGCTTCAAATAGCGACGACCAACGCGACAGCACTGGCGCTGGTCGATGCCGCCAGTGGCCAGCACTGGACATTTGCGGAATTGCACGCTCGTGCCAACGCCGAGCCCGTTTCACGCGAGCCCATCCGCGAAGCCCGCGGTCGCGGCGTGGACTTCCTGATCACCGCCTTGGCCAGTTGGCGCGATGGCAACATCCTGTGCCCTTGTGAGAATCAAGATGATCCCATTCCCACAACGCTAACCCCACCAGCAAACGCGTGCCACGTCAAACGGACCTCCGGGTCTACGGGCGCACCTCGAGCCGTGTGGTTTACCGACGAACAACTCGCTGCAGATGCCCATCAGATCGTCACCACCATGGGCCTTCGAAACGACTGGCCTAATCTAGGCATCATCTCGTTAGCGCATTCCTACGGCTTCTCCAACCTTGTCTTGCCACTCCTACTTCACGGCATCCCTCTTGTCCTCGTAAAGGATGCCTTGCCCGCTACGATCAAAAGCGCGCTGCAATCGTTCGACCACGTCACCCTCCCAGCTGTCCCCGCCATGTGGCGCGCCTGGTTAGGCGCTGGAATTCTCGATCAACGGGTTCAGTTAGCGATTTCTGCTGGAGCCCCTCTCACACTTGCTCTGGAACAAGCCATTTATGAACAGTGTAGCATCAAGGTTCACAACTTCTATGGCTCGACTGAATGTGGTGGCATTGCCTACGACCGGTCTACCCTGCCTAGGACAGAACCTGCATTCGTCGGCACGGCCATGGATGGTGTGAACCTCGCCATTGTAAACACGCGCCTCGAGGTCACCAGCCCCGCTGTCGGTCTCGGCTATGCCGACGGCCTTCACGACCCATCACTTAAGGGTGGTCAGTTCCTAACCACTGACCACGCGTTGATCAAACGTCGAGACGCTGTCTACCTTCAGGGCCGCCACGGTGAATCTATCAATGTCGCCGGCAGGAAAGTTTCGCCGCAGATCATAGAGGAGGCTATTCTCAAGCTACCTACTGTCATTCACGCCATTGTCTTTGGCATTCCTAGCAAAAACACCGAGCGCGTTGACGAAATTGTCGCCGTGGTGCATCCCGAGGATGGCGCCGGCCTCAACACCAGTACAGAAGCGCTTTCCCTTCCCGCCTGGCAACGCCCGCGCCGCTGGTGGGTCTGCGAGGATCTCCGCCCGAATAGTCGAGGAAAGATCTCTCGATCCCAATGGCGGGAGCGCTATCTTCAGCATCCCACTGGCCGATAGCGCAGATTTCCCACAACTATCGCTGAAATCGTTTGCCCTATTCCGGGACTCCGTCTAGGTCGCTGGCCCCCATTGCGCCATGCAATTCGGGGCTATTGCTTATGTTTCGACTCATCTATCGCAAGTATGGCCAGGGAATCCGCTGGAAAGACGATCTGCTGTCCGGCCTGACAGTCGCCCTCGCTCTCGTTCCAGAGGCCGTCGCCTTCGCCTTCGTCGCTGGCGTGGATCCTCTCGTCGGACTCTACGCAGCCTTCTTTGTCGGTCTCATCACGTCCGCCATTGGCGGGCGTCCTGGCATGATCTCAGGAGCCACAGGCGCCATGACCGTCGTCATGACATCGGTCGTCATCCTGTTCGGTTTGCAGTATCTGTTAGCCGCTGTGGTCGTTGCCGGCATCTTCCAAGTCCTTGCCGGATTACTCAAGCTGGGGCGATTCATTCGAATCCTACCGCATCCGGTCATGCTCGGATTCGTCAATGGCCTCGCCATTGTCATCGGACTCGCCCAATTCGGTCAGTTCAAGACGAATCACCGCATCATCTACGAAGAAGGCATGGGTTTCGTCACTCAAGGTGATTGGATGAACTTCAGCTCCACTACGCTTCAAGTAACCCTCGGCATCATCCTTCTCACGATGCTTATCTCGCACTTTCTTCCGAGGTTTACACGAGCAATACCCGCACCCCTCGTGGCCATTGTGCTAGGAACCTGCCTGATTCAGTTTACCCCTCTAGAAACCATCACGGTTGCCAATGTCGTCGATACCCAGCGAGCGCTTCAGCTCGAGAAGCAAATCAAAACCAAAGAGTTCGAGGCTGTCCAAGACGATCTGTTAGTCAAGGATGTGGCGAGGCGAGCAAATGAAGTGGCCGCCCGTGAACTCACGGCAGATGAGCAAACTCGGATAGATGAGCTCCCTAAAGGTCTTAAAGCAGGCCTCCCGACGTTCGCAATCCCGAAAATTGATCTCGGAAATTCCGAAGCCGTCAGTGCCGTCATCTTCCTCGCGCTCGCTCTCGCCAGCATCGGCTTGGTCGAGTCTCTCATGACCCTATCGTTAATCGATGAGCTCACGGAAACTCGTGGCTCTACCCGTCGTGAGTGCGTCGGTCAGGGCTTCGCCAACATTGTGACCGGCTTCTTTGGTGGCATGGGTGGGTGTGCCATGATTGGCCAGAGCATGATCAACATCAACTCTGGCGGACGCGGTCGACTTTCCGGGATTTCCGCAGCTGTACTCCTGCTAGGGTTCATCATGTCTGCACCGAAGCTCATCGAAATGATCCCCATGGGCTGCCTTATCGGCGTCATGTTCATGGTCGTCATTGCCACCTTCGAGTGGTCGAGCTTCCGCCTCATCGGCAAAGTGCCGGCCACCGATCTCTGGGTCATCTTCATCGTGTCAATGGTCACGGTCTTCTTTCACAACCTCGCTCTAGCGGTCGGCATCGGCATCGTCATCTCGACCATCACTTATGCGTGGGAACGTTCCAAGGACATCGAGTTAGATCTCTTCGAGGACAAGGACAATGAGCGTCACTACAAACTGCGTGGCACCCTCTTCTTTGGCTCCATACAGCAGTTTAAAGACCTCTTCAATCCAACAGCAGACCCCGACGACGTCTACATCAGTTTCCGTCGTTCCAAAGTCTGTGATCACTCTGCTATTGAAGCCATTCACAGCGTCAGTGAGAAATACCGCGCCCTGGGCAAACGTCTCCACCTCACCCACCTGGATGCTGGTTGTAGCAAAGTCCTCGAGAAAGCCGGTGACCTTGTCGAAGCTCAGTACTACGCCAAAGTCTCCGGCGGACATTGACCGACTCGACGTTGCCAAGCAGCACGTTGCCTCCATGGTGCAGCCTATGATTGAGAAGGTCCTGTTCGATCTTGGCAATGTCCTCCTACGCTTCGACTTCGATCGCGCCTACAAGGCGATGGCCGAGCACGGTGCCCACGTGCCCAAGCTAAAGGGCGAAAGCATGGACGCCCTCAAGATCGAATACGAGACGGGCGCCATCAGCAATGAGGAGATGTATCAGCGCACAGCAGTGCTCTCCGGTTACCACGGTTCACAGGAGCACTTCGAGCAAAGCTGGGAAGATATCTTCGAAGAGAACGCACCGATGGTGGACTTCCTCCGGAACCTGCAAACACGAGGCATCCCTCGCTACCTGCTCTCCAACTCGAACGACCTCCACGTCCGTCACGTTGAGACTGCCTATGCTGTCTTGGAGCCATTCAATGATATCATCTTCTCGCATCAGGCCAAGGCCATGAAGCCGGACGAAATGATCTTTGAGAAAGCCATCGCACAGTTCGGCCTCGAACCTTCAAAGACTGCATATATCGACGATCTGGCCGACAACATCGCGACCGGACGTCGGCTCGGATTCCAGTGCATTCACTACAATCCAGATGCCCACGATGTTGCCAAAAACGAACTGCGAGCCCTGGGGTTGATTACGACCTAGCTAGCCAAGGATGGACATTCGCCGAGACATTACTCTGAGTTACACGCACGATGTGCGCTTCACTCAAGGTGCCTTTGCTCCAGCAAATGAGACGTTAGCTTCCGTGCTCACGACGGACAACGAGGACATCGTGAAAGTGTTGGTCTTCATCGATGATCAGTTAGAGCTCAACACCAGCGTTCAAAAGTATTTCGAAGCTCAGCACTCCCTGGAACTCGTCACCGCCCCCATTCCACTCCCCGGGGGCGAGGCTGCCAAGAACGACTGGACACACGTCGAATCCATCTGGCGAGCCGTGCATGACCATCGGCTCTGCCGCCACTCTTACATCATTGCCATCGGCGGCGGCGCTATTCTCGATCTCGTCGGCTTTGCAGCCGCCACCGCCCACCGCGTCATCCGCCACGTGCGCATGCCCACGACCACACTCAGTCAAGGCGATGGCGGCGTGGGCGTAAAAAACGGCGTGAACTTCTTCAGCAAGAAGAACTGGGTCGGAACCTTCGCCATCCCTCATGCCGTGGTCAATGATACCGACTTTCTCAAAACCCTACCAGAACGCGAGAAACGTGCAGGCCTCATTGAAGCTGTCAAAGTCGCCCTCATCCGTGACCGAGTGTTCTACGAACGCATCGAAAAACTCGCCCCTGCGCTAGCGAGACTCAATCATGAAGCACTCGTCGAAGTCGTCGCACAAAGTGCCGCCCATCACGTCGACCATATTGCTACCGGCGGCGACCCCTTTGAATACGGCTCCGCCCGCCCGTTAGACTTTGGCCACTGGGCCGCGCATAAATTAGAGCAGCTGTCAAATTTCAAGATCACCCACGGCGAAGCCGTCGCCATCGGCATAGCCATCGACCTTCGCTACTCGGTTGAGATCGCGCTTCTCGACAAAGCCACCGCCAATCGCATCCTAGCTTTAATCTCAAATCTGGGATTTGCTACGTCTGCTCCCGAACTCGACGCCAAGGACGATCAGGGCCAACTAGAAATTCTCAAAGGCCTCGAAGAATTTCGTGAACACCTCGGCGGCGAATTGACGATTACTTTGGTGCCTAAGCTAGGTGAGAAAGTAGAGGTTCACGAGATGGACTCCGCAGCTGTGCGGAAAGTACTATCCGCATCGAAGGCTTAAGCCAAGACCTCCTGGATCACCTGACCGTGGACGTCTGTCAGGCGTCGTTCGATCCCATTATGATAAACGGTGAGGGCTTCATGATCCAAGCCAAGCAGGTGCAGAATAGTCGCATGGAAATCGTGCGCTGTCGTAACCTTCTCGATGGCGGCGTAACCAAACTCGTCCGTAGCACCATAGCTAAACGGTGCTTTCACACCCGCACCAGCAAGCCAACAGGTGAAACCGTGAGGATTGTGGTCACGGCCATACGTGCCCGCCTGAAACATCGGCATACGACCGAACTCTGTGGCGAAGACCACCAAGGTGGTTTCCAAGAGGCCGCGTTGTTTGAGATCTTGTAGTAAGCCTGCGACCGGCTGATCGAGAATGTCACCATGACGATCGTACTGCGACTTGAGCTGGCTGTGCCCGTCCCAATTCAGATTCCCCCCGGAGGCGTAGGCACCATTGAACAATTGCACAAAGCGAACGCCATTCTCAACGAGGCGTCGAGCCAGCATGCAGTTCTCGGCAAAGGCTGCCTTTGTCTCGTTAGAACTGTCTGCTCCATAGAGACGACGCATCGCGGCGGATTCCCTAGAGACATCAGCGACTTGGGGCACGCTCAATTGCATCCGGGCAGAAAGCTCGTAGCTGGCAATCCGCGCCGCCAGGGCTTCGTCTCCCGGGAATCTCTCGGCATGCCGTTCGTTCAGGGCACTAAGCGCTTCACGCGCTTCCGAATCCGTCCGCGAATGAATGTGAGATGGACGAGGCAAGTAACGAATAGGCTTCGTCGTGCTAAAGGGCGTTCCTTGAAAGGCCGCTGGAAGAAAGCCGTTGGCCCAGTTGTTCGGACCCGACTGCGGCATCCCACGTGGATCCTCAATGGCGACGAACGCTGGCAAATCGGCGTTCGTGCTTCCCAAAGCGTAGTTGACCCACGCTCCCATGCTTGGAAAACCATCGAAGGCAAAGCCGGTGTTCATCACGTTCTCGGCCGGGCCATGGGTGTTTGACTTGTTTGTCAGGGCATGGAGAAAACAAAGATCATCCGCCATTTCCCCAATCTGCGGCACGAGATCAGAGATCATCTTCCCGCACTGTCCGCGCGGCCGGAATTTCCAAAGTGGTTGAACGAGATTTCCGTTAGGCCCTTGAAACGACACCAGGTTCTCCTGGCCGGGAAGTGGTCGCCCATGATGGCGAATCAGTTTCGGCTTGTAGTCAAAGGTGTCCACGTGGCTCAACGCGCCAGAACAAAAGACCACGACCACATTCTTTGCCTTCGCTTCGTGATGTGACGGCCGTGGTCGATAGGGATCGGTGCTGTCGATCTCTAGTGAAGACTCCTCTGCCATGAGCGAGGCCAGCGCGATGCCACCCAGTCCTCCTGCCGATCGCGAAAGGAAGTGTCGACGATTCATTAAAAGATCGATGCCGGCGCGAGAAATCATGGTAAATGGATGAATTCGCTGGTGTTGAAGAGCACGCGGCACACCTGATCAAGGCCGTGATCTCTAGCCAGTGCGGCCAGAGTTCTGCGTTCCTCGACCTCGGCTTGACGATTCAAGGCGATCTCAATCGCACGGCTCACCTGTGCCTCAGGATCACCTCCCACCTCGGCCACGATACGCTTCGCAAAGAACCCTGCTTGGCGAAGGGCGAAGGGGCTATTCATCAGCCCTAACGATTGCACTGGAGTAATCGACCGCGTTCTCCTGGGAGTCATTTGCCCTGCATCTGGACAATCAAAGGCACCAAAGACATCGACTGCTTGCATGCGTATCTTGCGCGCGTAAACCATGCGCCGCCAACCATCACTCTCAAACGTTTCGTGCGCCTGATAGTCTGAGAGCCCTCCCTGTTGTCGAAAGAAATCGAACCCAACCCCATGCGCACGCCGGTTCAACTTGCCGCTGGCAGCAAGCATGGAATCGCGGATAACTTCGGCCGCCACGCGCCGAGGGGGGAAGCGCCAGAGGAAACGGGTGTCTGCATCCACTTTAAGCGCAAGAGCATCCGGGCGGCTCGATTGAAGAAACGTCCGGGAGTGGAGAATGCGACGATGCAGGTGCTTGATCGACCACCCATGATTCATGAAATCGCTCGCCAACCAATCCAGCAAACTCGGATGGGTGGGAAGCGAACCCATCTTCCCGAAATCCGAAGGCGTGTCGACAAAACCCGTGCCGAAGTGGTATTGCCAGACACGATTGACCAACACCCGCGCGGTAAGAGGATGGTTAGGCTCAGCAAGATGACGCGCCAATCGAATCCGTCGGCGTACCTCTGGACCTTCGTCGATAGCCCCCAAGCTCCCCAGTGCCACCGGCACCGATGGAGCAACGACCTCTCTCCGCTGCATCGGATCTCCACGATGCAATAGCCATGTCGTGTCCGGCTTGTCAGTGAAACTCGCAGCATAGGTCTGCGGGCCTGCTTGCAATCGGGCAAGCTCAGCCTGCGCCCGCCGAAGTTCTCCGTTCAAGCGGACTATTTCTGCTATATCGGACTTTGTTAGATCTCCCAAGGTAATCGACGCCGCAGCGCGCGTGTCACTTCGAGTTGGAAAGTGATCTCGAGTATGGGCCAGTTCATTCCACGTCGTCGTTCCCGGTGATTGAACTTCAATCACATAGTCCGCAGGCTGGCTATAGCCGCGCTGCCAAACCACGCGTTCGAGCATTGCCGGTTCCACAAGATCGATGCGAACCCACGCAGGGCCATTTGCGCCTGCACGCCAGGCAAAGGCCTGACGTTCATCCACACTCCCATCGTTGAGGCAGTCGGGGTGTCGAGTTTGGTTCTCCAAAGCGAAGCTTGAGGCCGTGGCTTTGGCACCCCGGCTAGCGAGCGCCACATTCATCGCGTCTGCACCCTTTCCCTGCCAAACCTCGAACTCGTAAAGTGAAGCCGCACTACCATTCGTAGTCGCGTTGATCCGCATGCGCACTGTTTGCGCAAGAAGGGGTTCAAACGACACAGTCTCGACATTTCCAAGAGGCGTCTTCAAGCCATGCCTGATCCGTAACGCCTCTAGCTCAGCTGCTAGTTTTCGCACTGTCGCCGTCATGTAAGGGACGCGACCAGTCCAAGCGTCATTCTCGGGCCCACGTCGACGCCGATCCCCATAGCGGAGACCCGCAAACACCGCCTGCATCGCATAATAATCCTTCGCCGAAATCGGATCGAATTTATGGTCATGACAGCGTGCACACCCCACCGTCAACCCAAGGAAAGTTTGGCTAACCGTCCGGATGACTTCATCCAGTTCATCCTGACGCGCACTGCGCATGGCCAATTCATCCCGACCAATCTGCCCCGGCAGATTTGCCGGTCCGGCCACGAGAAAGCCAAGGGCCGCATCCGCCTCACACGTATCACCCGCAAGTTGTTCAAAGATGAACTGATCATAGGGCTGGTCACGATTGAACGACTCGATGACCCAATCGCGGTAGTGCCAAGCATTCGGACGAGGTGCATTGGTCTCGAATCCCACCGTCTCCGCCCAACGAATGGTGTCTAACCAATGCAGTGCCCACCGTTCTCCATAGCGCGGGTCGGCCAACACCCGATCCACGACACGAGACCAAGCGATTTCGTTCGGTGCCTCATAGGCAACGAAAGCTTCTATTTCCTCAACACTAGGAGGTATTCCTAACATGGCCAAATAGAGTCGCCGAATGAGCGTCCGCCTATCGGCCTCTGGAGACCATTCAAGACCCTTCTCCACCAACTTCTCCCCAACTAAAGTATCAATGGAGATTGGTCTGGATTCCGGTTCCTCAATAGGCTCAAACGCCCAATGGTCCGTATCCGCAGAAAGCCATCCTCGAGCTAGGAGAAACACGATACAGAAGGTCTTCCACATGGTAGTGAACCTTGGACTTAACCCAAGCGGCATCCCAGAAGAATCTTTCCCTGGTTTGCCACCGGGACAAACGCGCCTCGTTGGGGTAACATATCCCTGAATGAATGCCCCCACCGAACTGCTGAAACACGTCATCACCCGACGTCACTTGCTCCGCGCAGGATCTGCCGGGATCGGCTCGCTAGCACTGAATTCCCTACTAGCGCCCAACGCGTTTGCTTCGGATGTGGCACGTCGCGGCTTGCACCTCGCTCCAAAGGCGAAGAGGATCATCTTCCTCTTCATGAACGGGGCACCGTCCCAACAAGACCTGTTCGACTACAAACCAAAGATTAACGAACACCACGGCAAGGAACTCTTCAAACGCTTCGATCCCAAGACAAAAACCTGGAGCAAGGAAGGCTTCATTGAAAAAACTCAACGCCTCACTGGCATGACTGCTGGGCAAGCGTCGTTTCCGATTGCGCGTTCTAACTTTGCCTTCCAACAACATGGCAAGAGTGGCGCCTGGCTAAGCGAACTTCTCCCTCACACAGCACGCATCGCCGATGATCTCTGCTTTGTGAAATCCATGCACACAGAGGCGATCAATCATGATCCCGGAGTGACCTTCTTTCAAACGGGTCACCAACAGCCCGGTCGTCCCAGCATGGGTGCTTGGATGAGCTATGGACTCGGAGCAGAGAATAGCAATTTGCCAGCGTTCACGGTACTCATCTCAAATGGCACGGGTCGGCCCGGCAGCCAACCCGTTTATTCCAAACTCTGGGGCAGCGGCTTCCTTCCAAGTGTGCATCAAGGCGTGCAGTTTCGCGGTGGTAAGACGCCGGTGCTCTACCTCAATAGCCAACCAGGAGAATCGGTCGAGAGTCGCCGACGCATGATTAACCGAATCGAGGCTCTAAACAAGATCCAACACGATACCTTTCATGATCCCGAGATCGCCACCCGCATCGCTCAGTACGAAATGGCCTTTCGCATGCAGATGTCAGTTCCGGAAGCCACAGACATTAGCAATGAGCCCAAATCCATCCTCGATCTCTACGGACCCGAATGCCAAACACCGGGCAAATTTGCCGCAAACTGCCTCCTGGCCCGTCGTGTAGCCGAACGCGGCGTCCGCTTCATTCAACTCTATCATCGCGGCTGGGACCAGCATGGCGACTTGTTGAAAGCTCTTCCGAAACAGTGTCAG
Organism: Verrucomicrobiaceae bacterium; assembly: GCA_009936795.1. GTDB lineage: Bacteria > Verrucomicrobiota > Verrucomicrobiia > Verrucomicrobiales > DEV007 > JAACDM01. Next base: position 11,221 of record JAACDM010000555.1, read on the forward strand.
GATGTGGATCAAGCGCAAGCCGCTCTCGTCACCGATCTCAAGCAACGCGGTCTGCTGGACAACACGCTCATCGTCTGGGGAGGCGAATTCGGCCGGACCACCTACAGTCAAGGCAAGGCTAGCAAAGCCGCCAACGGCCGCGATCATCATCCCCGCTGCTTTACCTACTGGATGGCTGGAGGCGGGATCAAACCCGGCACCAGCTACGGAGCCACCGATGAACTTGGCTATAACATCGCGCAGGACCCCGTGCACGTGCACGACTTTCAGGCCACGGCCATGCAACTCATGGGCGTTGATCACGAACGTCTCACCTTCCGCTACCAAGGGCGACGCTTCCGCCTAACGGATGTGCATGGGAAAGTCATCAAGCCTATCCTCGTATGAGACTTGCTTCGTTCGCCTTGCTACTCGCAACTCTGGCCGCTTACGCCGAGACCGTTTCCTTCAATGAGCACATCCGGCCTATCCTATCGGATCGCTGCTTTGCTTGTCACGGCCCCGACTCGGCCTCGCGCAAAGCGGGATTGCGTCTCGATCAGGAGGATGCCGCCAAGACAGCGCTTGAAGCGGACGGTCTTGTCCCCATAGCCGAAGGCCATCCTAACAAGAGCCATATCTTGCGGCGTATCACCAGCCAAGATCCTGACGAGGTCATGCCACCACCCGAAGCCAAGACTTCCGTGACCAAGGAGGAAATCGCTCTCTTAACCAGCTGGATTGAGCAAGGGGCTCCTTGGGAACGCCACTGGGCTTTCATTTCTCCTAGCAAAGCCGCTCTTCCACACGACGTGAACCCTGTCGATCATTTCATCCTAGCACGCTTGGAAGAGAAAGGCATGAAACCAGCTGCACGCGCTAGCCGAGAACACCTGCTACGCCGTCTCAGTTTCGATCTCACCGGACTGGCTCCGACGTTGGCGGAGATGGACACCTTCCTCGCCGAAGACCAAGCGTCCGCCTGGCCAAAGGCAATCAATCGCTTGCTCGAGTCGCCTGCGTTTGGCGAACGTCTCGCCTTGGAATGGCTCGACATCGCTCGCTATGGCGACACCGACGGCCTCTTTGAAGATCACCCGCGTAGCATCTACCTTTGGCGAGACTGGGTCGTACAGGCCTTCAATGAGAATCTGCCCTACGACAAGTTCCTCACTTGGCAACTCGCAGGCGATCTTCTCCCTGAACCGAGCGTCGATCAGAAGCTGGCCACAGGATTCCTCCGCAACAACGCCACCTCGAACGAAGGTGGACTAATCGACGAGGATTACCGAATCAAGTATCTCATCGACCGCGTCAACACCACCTCGACTGCGTTCCTCGGCCTCACCATGGAATGCGCACAATGTCATGATCACAAGTTCGATCCGATGACGCAGAAGGAGTACTATCAGTTTGGCGGATTCTTCAACAATCTCGTGGGCAGAGGAAACACCAAGGGGGCCACTGATCCTATTCTAAAGTTCAGCACGCCAGAGAAAGACGCTCGCCTGGCAGAAATCAAGAAGTCCATCGGCGAACTAGGCAAGCCCAAGAAGGACACTCCCGAGCATCAGGAACTCGAAGCCTTCAAAAAGGAACAACGCAAGATCGACACGACCATTCCCGTCAGCATGATCGCCTCCGACTCGGAGAAACCTCGGGCCATGTACGTCCTACTCCGCGGTGAGTATGACAAGCCCGGAGAAGAGGTCGAGGCCGTCGGGCCAAGTAGTGTCATGCCCTATGACGAATCCCTGCCCAAGAATCGGCTCGGCCTCGCCCAGTGGATGACAGATCCTAACCACCCTCTCACAGCCCGCGTCGCCGTGAATCGGCTCTGGCAGATGCTCTTCGGCACTGGGCTCGTGAAGACGTCCGAAGATTTCGGGACCCAAGGGGAACGCCCCTCCCATCACCAGTTACTCGATCATCTCGCAGTCACGTTCATAGATTCTGGCTGGGACACGAAGGCGCTCATTAGACAAATCGTCACCTCAACCGCTTACCAACAATCCAGTGTTCGAACGTCTGCAAACGATCAAGACCCCGACAATCGCCTGCTCGCACGCGCGCCTCGCCAACGCCTCAGCGCCGAGTTCATTCGAGATCACGCACTCGCCACCAGCGGTTTGTTAGTCACAAAATCCGGCGGCCCAGGGGTCCGCCCCTACCAACCCGCCGAACTGTTTGGCAGAAATGCCATCGGCGCTGCCGGAGCCAAGTTTGCCGTCGGAGAAGGAGAAGACCTCTATCGCCGCAGCCTCTACACCTACTGGAAACGACAAATCCCCGCCGCCAACATGCGCCTCTTAGGCGCCGACGGCCGCATCGCCTGTCGCACGCGCCGCGAACAAACCAACACCCCACTCCAAGCCCTCGTCCTCCTCAATGACGTTCAGTTCACCGAAGCCGCTCGCGTCCTCGCCGAACGTATGATCCAAGAAGGCGGCGATCACCTCGATGCCCGCCTCAGCTTCGCTTTTCGGCTAGCAACCTCTCGGAAGCCCAACAAAGACGAGCTTACCATCCTCAAAGCCGAGTTCAACGATCGCTACCGCGAATTCAATGGCGATGAAGAAATGACTAACCACTACCTTACCGGAGGCGAACATAAAACTAACAAAGCGCTAGACCCTGCCGAACTCGCGTCCTACGCTGCGGTAGCGTCCATAATCCTTAACCTCGACGAGTCGATCTCGAAGAGTTAGGAAACTAGACTTTGCGGCGGCGATGACCGATTAGAAGAAGGGTGAGTCCTCCCGCAAGAAGCATCGAGGATGGTTCTGGAACGGGGGCTGCGCTGACCTCGATAAAGTCCAGTGACCAGCCGTTACCATAGATTCCTCCCGTAGTGCTTATCAGCAGATCAGTATTTGCAGTCAACGCAAAGTTGCCCAGCGAAGTCGTGCCAGTGCCAGTCACTGTTGCAACGTTGCTTGCTCCAACCTTCAGCGATATCTGGTCGTTTCCAGCATTAAAAGAACTCACATCAAAGTTCTCAAGGAGAACATTCTGATCAAATTTGATGGTGAGCCCTTCGGCAACACCGGAACCGCCGCCTTCCGTGAAGTCAAATCCATCGGTGTCATCGTTAGATGCCTGTTGATTGATACCAAAGTTGTCGGCGGTTGTGTTGAAAACACCAGTACTTGCAGTAGCGGTCATCTGGATGCCACCCACGCCGAAAGTCCCTGAAGTCTGATTGTCTAACGCAATTCCGATGGCGGTAGTTTGATTGTCGAACTGAAAGATCATCCCAGCGAATGAAGTGGTGTGAGCGATCACAATCAGAAGAAACGGGAGAAGCTTCATCGCCGATGACTACCACACTCTCAGGAGAAATCACACTACTATTCGAGTGGCCCGCTAGTGTTATGGAGCTCGGTGAGCACTGCTTTTGACTTTTGGTAAATAATAGGTCCCAACCCTGAGCCACCTGACGTGATTTCCCCGTAGGGACGCTTGTCCCGACCGTAGGTGTAGGGGGCTTTGCTGTCCCACTGTGTTCTCGGGAGGATGTAGCCGATCTCGTCATTCGCGAGGCCGATCACAAGATTGAGCTCGCCTTTCATCTGAGGGCGTAGAGGAGGCGCTTCGATCGGCTCCCCAGGGAAATCGGCGCCCTCAGGGGACTCTACGCCGCCATCGACAATCTCGGGATAGATCTCGCCAGGGATCATGAGCATCTCGACCTCACCGAGACGAAGGGCATTGATTTCCGACTTGGCATTGCCGTCGTACCAACCCGGATGGATGACACCGAGCATAATGGGATATTTGTAGGTACCAGTAATCGGCACAAAGATCGTTTCGGCAGCCAAAGCGAGTTTGTTCGATTGCAGAGGTGTCGATTCGCTTTCTAACAATGCCACTGTACGAAGCGCAAGGTTTTCACCAAGCGCTTTCGTCTTTCCTGGACCATCTTCTTCGTGGATGGTGACACCATCCCGGTCAGGAACGTCGACTCCCAGTGGGGTCATTAGTCCACCGACGGTTCCTTGAAAGAACACGCACAGGCCACCGAGCCCCCGACATCCGTTAGGCTCAGGCAACCCTTTCTCTACACCTTCACGCAAGTAGTGAACGAAGTCCGAACTCACCAGCGGGTTTTTGCTACCCATTGCCTCAGGGTGATTTCCCCAACTTACGAGCGTAGCGATCGTCTCTTGCGTATCCTTTCCCTTGAAGTGCACAGCACCCAACACACGATCATACACTTCAGGCTTTCGAGAATCTCGAACGTAGCCAGCAGGCTCCATTTGCAACGAAGCATAGCTCGTTTCAGCTGGCTGCAGATTGCTCATCGCGTCCAAGATGGCTTCTCGTGTCCTAACTGTGAGCAAATCAATGTAGTCGTGATCAAAACGGAAGGGCAACCGGCGGTAGCTCCAAATGCCCATCGTGTCCGGGCTATTATGAGTATGCGTGCTGGAGAAGATGATGTGATCGATGCCATAAGCAGCATGATCGATCGACTTTCGGATTCTGATAAACCGCTCATGAGTCAATCCCACACTATCAATGCTCACCAATACTACGGTACGTTCCCCATGCCGAACAGCAATGGCTCGCGAACTGAGCGGGTCGTTGACTCCCTGAGCGGGCCTATTTGCATCAAACCCACCTAACCAAACAAAGTCGAAGTCGCCATTTCCGTTTCGGTCTTCATAAGTATCCCCCTTGTCGGGCTCAAACTTCGAATTCTGATCCGCATCGACCCATGAATCATACGCCGCCAACTCTGGCGTGATGTCTCGCATGGCTGCTCCCACTAAAAGCGCTTCGTCCGCCGGAGCCTGAGAAACCCAGGCCTGGGACACACGGTAGTCACGATAAGGCCCGTGCATACGCACTCTCACGAAGATGCCCCCCCCAACTAGCAGCAAGAGAAAGGCCGTGATGATCGGTCGGCGTCTAAAGAAGCGGAACATTCCCCAGCTTGGACACTCTTGGTCACCGGAGTCGACCAAAGATTCTTAGGCCTTGCCCACACGGGCACCGGTCACATACCCGACGATGGCAGAAATCGCCAGCACGCCGCCTGCCAGAATCGCGAGGTCAGACCACGGCACTTTGAAAAGCAGGGTCCAGCCAAAAGCCTGACGATTGATGACGAAGATGATGAGGTGGCCCAGCACCAAGCTAAGAGAAATGCCCACAGTCAGTCCCACCATCGCCAGCCCAAGGCTCTCCCAGGCCTCGGCGCGACCAATCTCCCGATGGCCAAGCCCGAGCGCACGCAAAGTTGTAAGTTCGCGAAGCCGTTCCGCAAGCATGCTCGCTAACGCAAGCGCGAGACCCGCCACCGCGACAAAGACCCCGATCCATTTCAAACCATGGGTCACAGCAAAGGTCTGGTGAAAGATGCGCAATGCTTCGCCTCGCAACTCGCGATTATTTGTCACCACAATGCCAGGATAGCGCTGGAGCCAATCCGCTTGGATGGCAGAGAGATCCGCCGAGTCGTCGAGAGAAATCGCCATACGCGCGGCCCGAGTATCCTCGAACCAATCGCTGAGAATCTCTCTCTCCACAACAATGCTTCCAAATTCATTGCCGTAGTCTGCGAAAATTCCTGCCAACGTCACCTTCCGCGGCCCCTTCGGCGTCGGCACATCCACCGTATCCCCAACCTTCGTGTTAAACCGATAGGCAAACGGCTCACTCATGACGCCCCAGCTCCTTCCCTCCACTTCGGCAAGATCCGCAGGCGGTGCCTCCAGCCAGATGGGTGCCAATGAACCCTGGGAAGCTTTTAGATCGACGCCAGCCAAGATCGTCAGTTTCTCCCCCAAACGAATGCGATAGAACTGAGACACTTCACAGTTTGCCACGGACGCTTCCTTCTGAAGAGCTCGCCAAGTCGATTCCTGAAGACGGTTACGGCTCGACGCATTGCCAATGCCCTGACAGGCCACAAAGAGATCGGCTTTCATGACACTGTCTAACCATCGCGTCACGGTCGACTCAAAACTGCCAACGAGAATACTCATCCCGCCAGCCATCGCCACCGCGACGACCAGCCCCGCCGTCGCTAGACGATGCCGACCCGTAGCCTTTCGCAGCTGGCTCGCTGCATAAAACATCGCTGGTCTCTCTGAACTTGCAGCCGTGCCTACGCAAGCAAGTGAGCGAAACAGAGTACCACACAAGATGCCAGCACCGGCCACCCAAAGAAACGCTGCCGCGTAGCCGGCCAAAGGCACCACCCCGCCAGCGGCATCGCGCCAAGGTGGTGCCACGTGCGCCAGCATCGCCACGACCAACAAGCCCACCCCGAGCCACGGCTTCGTCAGAAGGCGGAGACCGTCTGAGCGAGCCCCTCGCTGCAGCATTTGTGCTGGCGGCGTCTGCGAGGCATCCTTCGCCGGCAACCACCCAGCAATTCCACTAGCGAGAACGCCGACCAAGCCCGCCATCAGCGCCTCTCCCCAATGCCACCCCGCTGCAGCTGTAGTGTTACTATAGTAGAGAGCATTCACAGTCTGCGCAATAGCCCGCACGGTGAATTGCGCCAAGCCCCAACCGATCAATAGGCCAATCGCCGTTCCAACTACTCCCATCACAAAAGCCTCCATCTGCCAGGCTTGACGAATCCGCTTCGGCGACACGCCCAAAGCACGTAAGGTTGCAATCTCTGGCCGTCGTCTAACGACGGCAGCGTCCAGTGCCTGCAAAATCAAATAAATACCCACGATCAATGCTAGGCATGACAGGATGCTGAGGTTCATCCGAAACGCCTTTGTCATCGTACTCCCCGTTTCTCGGCGCTGATCTGGCGTCTCAACAAGCCAACGCCCGTCAGCCGCCCTCTCCAAACGCTCACCTGCTTCTCCTTTCCAGGCAACTTCCCACTGCCCTGCTGGCACTCGAACTTCCACTCGGTGCACACGATCCATCTGCGACGTGATCGACTGCAGTTGCGGCAAATCCATCACGATAAGATTGTCTGGCTGCTGCACAGCAAAGTCGCCACCCGGCAGCACACCGGCGATCAGACACTCGTGAATTTGATCGTCAAAGATTAGTGAGACTTGGTCGCTCTCCTCCCATTCATGTTTGGCAGCCAACGTGCTCGAGATAAACAACGCCGAGTCGCTCCCCAATTCAGTGTCGCTCAACTGGCCAGAATCGGAGACCATGGACGTCTCTCCATTTTCCGAAAGATAAGTAATGTTAGGGAGCGTCGCAAGATCCACTCCGATCACCTGAAACGACGTCGCGCCTAAGCCTTCCGTGCCAACCATCGGCTTAATCGCCGTGGACTCTAACACTGGAAACAGTCCGGCAGGAATGTCTCCCAAAGCCACTCGCATCTCTTGCAACAACTCGATCGGAAGCTCACCGGCCGCTGAGGTTAGCACATAGTCACTCGTGCCCGTCACATTCTCTGAAAAAAGCTGAAAGCCTGCTACTGCTGCGCGATTCGCTAGGCGGATCGAGAAGAAGACCGCCACTCCAAGCGCGAGAATGCCAGTCAGTAGCAGGGTCTTCCATGGAGCTGCACACCAATGACGCCACGTAAACTGCCGCCACAGCAAGACCAGCTCATCAAACCAAACGCGCATACAAATGAACTACACTCCTTCCTCCAGAATGACGCCATCACGCATGCGCAAGGTTCGGTGACAAATCCGAGTCGCTTCCAGACTATGCGTTACTAGCACAAGCCCTGTTTGGTAGGCTTCAGTCAACGACTCGATCAGTTCTAGAATGGCAGCTCCCGTAACACTATCCAGATTTCCTGTAGGTTCATCTGCGAGGATCAACTTCGGCCGTATGGCCAGCGCACGCGCAATGGCCACACGCTGCTGTTCTCCACCACTGAGCTGTTCTGGCAAGGCATGTTTTCGCGGCGTGAGTTGCACCTTATCCATCAGATCCTCGACTCGTTGGTCGCGTTCCTCTGAAGACAAGTCTAACAAACGCAAGGGAAACGCCACATTCTCTTCCGCCGTCAGCGTCGGCAAAAGGTGAAAGAACTGAAAAATCGAACTCAGCCGCTCGCGCCGCAAGGCGGCCAGAGCATCGCCACCCATCTCTTGCATCTCCAGACCATCAAAGATTAGCGATCCACCATCCACACGCTCCAACCCTCCCAAGCAGTTCAAGAGCGTGCTCTTGCCTGAACCGGATGGTCCAATTAATGCCACCCGCTCACCCGTGGCTAGCTCGAGGTCGACAGAGCGTAAGACCTCGTTCGAGCCAAAAGCCTTGGTCAAACCTTCTGCTTGGATGATTGGTGTCGCCATAGCGTCGTCAACCTTACGTCCCAGGTAACGCCCCGGTTGTCCAGTTGTCTACAGTCACCACCCGATTCTCGGCAGCCGACTCGTAGGCTTGCTCAACTAACAAGACGCTCTTCAAATAATCCTCTGGCGTGCTTTAAAAGGGGGTGTTGTTCTGCGCCGAGGTCACAAAGTGCTGCTGCAGCGCATGGACACAATCACCGGCAAACTGGCACTTCTCATGGTGATACGCGTCCTCTCTACTTGGCTCTCCAAGAAGCTTGAGGCGCATATTCCCTTCTTCGTTCATCTCCAGATGGCCCTTGCTCCCTTCGATACTATATTGGCCGAAGGTGTAACGCGGATCTCCTGCTTCGCATTCGTTGTAGCGATTGGCATCAAGCACGATCGTGATGCCGTTCTCCATTTCGCAGATGATGCGTGCACTGTATTCCCCTTTGATGACAGGATTTCGCTGTGCGGTTCGTGCGTAGATCGATTTCACTTCGCCAAAGAGAAAGCGAAAGGTGTCGAGGAAATGAACGCCGGTTTCAAAGATGAATAGCCGCGGATACTCTCTAAAGAACGACTGCCTTGCAAGATAGGCATCTTCACCCCAACCATCCCCGAGACGTGTTTGAATGGTGAAATGATAGATCTCTCCAAGCGTTCCTTCGGTGATCAGGCGTTTGAGTTCGCGATACCAGGGTTGCCAGCACCAATTCTCATGCACCATGAAACGGCCTGAGGATTCCTTGGCCAAGGACGCAAGCTCTAACATTTCCTCGTATATGGGTGCCAGCGGCTTCTGGCAAATAACATCCCCCCATGAGCCACCGCGATCTTGCAAAGATCGAGATGCGTCTCCGGCGGCGTAATGATATCCACAAAGTCTGGTTTCTCTTCGGTAAGGACCTTCTCAAAGTCTGTCACCGAGGACACCCGCGGGACGCCATGCTCATCGGCGATCTCCTGGGCTTTCTCTGCAGAGCGATTGCAGATCGCGACAATGTCAACCTCTGGGATCCGAGCCCAGGCTTCGTATTGGAAACGGCTGAAGTAACCGGGTCCCACGCACATTCCTTTCAGTTTCTTACTCATGGTCCAGTTTGCGAACGGCTTCTAACAAAGCAGTATCACTGCCAACATTCCCTGGGAAGACGACGTAAGGCAATCCTGGGAAGAGCGTCTTCTCATCAGGCTGCCAGACTGGAATGCCCGGCAAGATCTGCCCTCTGACGATCGCACCGCACATGCCAAGCGCTTTCGTAGCAAGGTCGCTTGAGGTGATTCCCCCCTTCGCCACCAGGTAGCGTGGCGCTTGTGGGAGCTGCTTCACAAGATTAACTAACGTTTGCGAAACTTTCTGGCCGATGCTGAGATTCTCGGCATCGGACTCTCCCGTGATCAACTTGCGACTCGTGTAAACAACGCAGGATTCCCCCCTGGCCAGACGTTCGTTCAGCTCAGCGAACAGGGCATCAAGCAACTCAACTTCTAGTAGAGCGGCCACATCGATTTCAACAGGGGTCAAGACCTTAGAATCTGGGAGTACATCCAACTGCTGAGTCGTCTTCGGCACGTAAGAACCCACAACAACCAGACCTCCCGTTTGCCCACCTGCCGACACCACCTCTTCTCCTTCCAGCCACGGCTTCTTGGGTAGCCCTGCTCGGGCTCGTACGAATGAAGCTGCCGTGCGATAAAGGAACCGCTGGCCTTGGGCTTCCGCATCCAGAATGGCCGCCACCACGACCTCCATGTCGCTCATGTTCAGTTCATTGACAACGCCAACTGATCCCGGAGCAAAGGTAGTAAGTTGTTCAGCTACCGCCTCAGGCCCACGCCGAATGGTTGGCAGATCGATCGAGCCTACGTTACTGGCTAGGCACTTTCCAGCAGTCTTCTCCTCGACCCATTTGGGCAAATGTGAGTTTCGAAAGCCAAAGACAGCGCCCTTGGCGAATGGGGTCTCCGAAGCCAGCGTCCACTGGCCTCCTTCGACAGGCGTGTCGCATTGAGACAGGCAGCAAAGAGGCCCTCGGTGTTTTCACGAACTAACAGGAAGCCGATGTCGCCCGCTTGATGTTTCTTCAAGGGAGAATCTTCTGCCGCGTAGAGATAGATCGGACGCAGGCCTGCGTACAGATCCAGGCGCTCCCGAAGATCTATCTGGGGAGTCATTTCTCGACCGTCTGGCCAGCGGACGCTGGGAAGCCCCATGGCACCAAACAAGAAGGCATCCGCCTCTCGACAAGCGTTGAACGCTGATTCCGGAAGAGGGTCGCCACTACGGAGAAACTCGCCTGCACAGACCGAAACTTCGCGATAGGTAAGTGAGACCGCGTCGTTACCAGCAACAACGGCGTCCAAGACGCGCACAGCCTCCGCCGTGACATCCACACCTATCCCGTCACCAGGTATTCAAACGAGGACTTCATCGCCAGCATCCTGCCCCAGGCAAGACCATCGTCGAGCGGAATCTCAGAAACGCACAAGGTCTAATACAGCCATCTTTTCACAAGAAACGGCGTCCCAAGTCATTGAGAAGTCTCTCTGAGGAAAGCTGAAACACCTTCTAGCTGATCTGAAGTGTAGAAGTGCTCACCCCCGTGAGCCCCGCCATGCACGATTTCAAAGCGAACAGGTGCCCCGGCTTACTTATAGGCACCTTCAAGCTCGTGAGACTGGTTAATCGGCATCTGAAGGTCCTGATCGCCATGAAGGAGCAAGAGCGGCGGATCCTTGGCATCCACATGAACAACTGGGCTAGCAAGTTGTGCTAATTCCGGTTCGGCTTCGGGTGAACCACCGAGCAAGAGATCGAGCGCAGGCACACGTACGCTCAAACCATGCGGCGTCGACTGACTCAGTATTGTCGATAAATTCGAAGCCCCATAGAAACTAACGATAGCTTGCACTGAGCTATTGACATCTGAATGGTCACCGATGTCTCCTTCCAAAGCCTCATGCCCATTGCTGACACCGACCAACGCAGCAAGATGACCGCCCGCAGACGACCCGGTAATGGCAATGGACTTCGCATCGTAGCCATAGGCACTTTCTTTGGCACGCAAGAAACGAATCGCTGCTTTGATATCATGAACCTGCGCTGGAAACTTCGCATCCCCAGACAGCCGGTAGTCGACACTAGCAATCACCCATCCATGATTCAACAGCTCCAACAGTGGCAGGCCCTCTCGACTCCCAGCACGCCACGCTCCACCATGCACATAAACTATCAGTGGTGACTTCACACGATTCTTGGGAAGGTAGAGATCAAGCTTGAGCGTATGCCCATCAACTTGGGCAAAGTCTAGGGTATGCTTTGCAAATGTTAACAGGTCCTTAGAATCAATCTTCTGCGCGGCGACAAATTGAGTACCCAGCAAGACAGTAGTGGCCATAAGTGCGAGTCCTTTCATGAAAGATCACCGTCCCACACTCGTATGGATTTGCCAGCCTAGAAACACATG
>JAACDM010000076.1 GCA_009936795.1 Verrucomicrobiaceae bacterium
ATGAGCTCTTCACGGCGCTCGATTTCTTTAGGAAGTTTCTGATGGTCTTCGTCGTTCTTGTCTGCGGTTTCGGCTTGTTCTAGCAGTCCGACAGACTCCTAGCATGGCCGCTGCCCCTAAACCAAGCCTCGTTAAAACCTGGGCTTTCTTCGGCGCTACTGCCGTTCTTCTGCTCCTCGTCACCCTCACGACCGATCATCAGATTTTAGAACGAGAGGTTCAGTGGGAAATGCTGACCCGCTGGTTTCTTGGGCTTCTCTTTGGTGCCCTTGGGGTGACCTTTGCCATTCAGCTAGTGCACTGTTCGGCTCTAAGTTCGTTCTGGCCCTCACTTCTGCTTTCACTGCTTATCACAGTAACTGGCTCCCTAGCAATGCTAGACCGGCTCACCTGGGGAGCGGGCCTTTGTATTGGGCTTCTTGGAATCGCGAGTTTCGGCTACAAGGCGCTCAATGGATGAGGGGAATCCTAGTCCTGCTTTCGCCTGGGTGTCTCATGAATGGCGAGAGACGCTAACAAGAATACTAGCCCAATGCCAAGCGGCCATTGGAAGTGATCAATAGCTCTGCGCTGTTCGCGGGTATCGATGTCCTGTCGGGTCATCATGCTAAAGCCATCGGTGATAAGTTTGCGCAACGTCGGCGTACCTTCAAAGCGACTGTAGAAGCCACCTGCCGCGTCCGCCACATTCTCTAGTAAACCTTCCTGGAGCTTGCTTACAACGGCTTTGCCGTCTGGATCAACTAACGTGCTAGAGCGTCCATCTTGAGTGATTTGTATTTGGGTGCCCTCTGGTGTGCCGAATCCCATGGTGAAGATACGCACACCTTGGGTGTCATAGGCCTTTCGGGCCATGGGAACAGCCTCGGCATCGAGTTCCTCCCCGTCGGTGATGAGAACCAGCGCTCGGTTGTCGCTCTCGGATTTCATGAAGCTCTTCAGAGATTCTTTGATTGCACCGGCGATGTTCGTACCGCCGGTTGGCAGCAGGGTGGTGTCAGCTTCCTCAAGGATGCGCCGGAACGCGTTGTAGTCCGTAGTCAATGGGCATTGGACAAAGGCATCTCCAGCAAAGGCCACGAGGCCAATGCGGTCTCCCTCTAGGATCTCCATGAGATCAAGAACGGCGAACTTCGCTCGGTCCAGGCGGTTGGGTTGGATGTCTTCAGCCAACATGCTGCGCGACGTATCTAGAGCGAAGACGACATCGAGCCCCTTACGCGTCGTATTCGTGTCTTGAAAGCCTTTCTGAGGGCGGGCCAAGGCGATTATGATTCCCAACAAGCCCACGATGAAGAGCCAGAACTTGAGTTCACGTCGCAGAGGATGGAGGGCGGCAAGCAATTGGTCTTTTAGTCGTGAGGCCACCATGTGATCGATGAGCTTCGTGGAGCGTGCCTGGGACATGTAGCGCACGACAATGACCAGCATGAGAAGGAGGCAGGCAATAAACCAGCCTGGATTGGCGAGGATAAGCGTGTCGTCGTTCATGGCAGCCTCCTCCAGAGAGTGTAGCGCAGAAGCAAGTGGAGCAATGCCAGGATGCCCCCTGGTGCGAGTAGATACATGAACCATTCGTCAAACTGTTCGTATTGGTCGACTTCAGCTTCTGTCTTCTCTAGCCGGTTGATTTCGTCATAAATAGCTTCGAGGCTATCAGTGTTCGTCGCGCGGAAGTATTTGCCGCCAGTCATCGAAGCAATTTCTTTCAGCGTTTCCTCATCGAACTCAACCTGCACGCGACCGTACATAGGTTTGCCAAACATATCGCGCCTCTGTTGGCCATTGCGATTGAGCTGTGGAAACGGCGCGATGCCGCGGGTGCCGGCACCAATCGTATAGATCCTGATGTCTAAGGCCTCGGCTGCTTCCGCTGCTGTCGTCGGTTGAAGCGGGCCTGCGTTGTTCGTGCCGTCTGTTAGAAGGACAATGATTCGGCTCTTGCTTTCGCGATCTTTTAGACGATTCGCTGCAGAACTGATCGCGCTACCAATGGCGGTTCCATCGATCTCAAAGCTGATCTGCACGCGCTCCTGCAAGTTCTTTAAGAGCCAGTCGTGGTCCAGTGTCATGGGACTAACGAGGAAGGGCTTGCCACCAAAGGCGATGATTCCCATCCGGTCGTTCTTGCGGTCTTCGATAAAATCTTTTGTCACCGCCTTCACTGCTGTAATGCGATTGGTTCGCTGATTGCCGATCGAGAAATCCTCAGCAAGCATCGACGAGGACACGTCAAGCACGAGAAGGATATCGATGCCGCTTGCGCGGACTTTGGTGAACGATTGACCTGATTGGGGCCTTGCTAGTGCCATGATGAGGAACACCAGCGAGGCGCTCATGAGTAAATGCGAGAACCAGCCTTCGCGACCTCCGTGGCGTTTACCCAAGCCTTGAAAGAGCCTGAGGCTTGAGTAGCCAATCGCGGCGGCGTCGCGTCTCTTTCCTAGCCAGAGCCAGAGGAGCGGCACTAGAACGAGAGCGCATAGAACCCATGGCTGGGCAAAGCGGAACCCTTCGAGAAGCTGCCTCAGGCTGTTCATTTCGTTAAACTGTGTCCTCCCGGATGAAGAAGTTAGCTTGATCTAACAGTTCCTGATTTGGATCTGTCGCCTTGCCGGCGGGAGCGTATTTTAGAAAGTCACAGGCTTGGAGAAATTCTCGTAGACGATCCTGACGCTTTTCACTAAACGGCTTCTCATGTTCAAGTTCTTCGAGGAATTCACGTGAGGTTTGCTGGCTAGCTCGAAGGTTGTGGGCTTTGGTGAGGTAGGTGCGAAGGATGTCCGATACAGCCACGCCGAACTGGTAGCCATCGAGCTCGGGCGCGCGCGCTCGCAAATTGGATAGGTCGGTGAGAGCGGTTTCTTTGGCTGAAATCTGGGCCAACTGTCGGCGACGCATCAACCACCCAATTGCCCCGGCGATCAATAAGAGAACAGCGACGGCAAGGACCCACCAGCTCCAATGTAAAGGATCCGGGGGAACTTCCAATGGAGGCTCGATATCAAGAATGTCAGGCAATGATGGGGCGTCCTCGTTCATGCGTGCGTCAATCGTCGTTCGCGCCGCTCGAAGAATTGCCGAAGGGCTGGGAGGTAATCATCGGTGGTGGCGAGTGAGACATGATCTATCCCACAAAGTTGGAACTGGCTGGCAATGGATTCTTGGTGTTGCTTTACCTGGGTATCAAATTGCTTTCTTAAGGCCTTGCTAGAAGTGTTTACCTCAAGGTGTTCGCCAGTTTCCTGGTCTTCTAGCATCACGCGACCGATATTCGGAAGCGCCTGTTCTAACGGGTCGCGAATTTCGATGGCGGTGAGGTCGTGGCGTCGAGAAGACAAACCGAGTTCCTTATGGAAAGGAGATGCATGAAAGTCCGAAATGAGAAAGGCAATCGATCGCCGTGTGATCACCCTGTTGAGATAGGCCAGGGCGATGGAGATGTCCGTCTTGCGAGATTTGGGATCGTAGTAGAGGACCTCGCGAATCACGCGAAGCACATGCGAGCGACCTTTCCCCGGTGGGATGAATAGCTCAACCTTGTCGGTAAAGAGGATGAGAGCGACGCGGTCGTTGTTACCAATGGCGCTGAATGCTAGAGTAGCAGCGATTTCAGCGGCGATCTCACGTTTGCTAAAGTTGTCGCTGCCGTAGTTGCCCGAAGCACTTAGATCGACAACCAAGACCAGGGTGAGTTCGCGTTCTTCGGTGAAAACCTTGACGTAGGGTTCGCTGAGTCGAGCGGTCACATTCCAGTCAATGCTACGAATCTCGTCGCCTGGTTGATATTCACGGACCTCCTCGAAGTTCATGCCTTGGCCCTTGAACACACTGTGGTAAGAGCCTGCGAATGATTCATCCACGAGATGCTTCACTTTAATTTCCAATCGACGGATCCGCTTGAGGACGTCAGACACGTTGCCGCGCCCCGTGGATTCGACGAGCGTGGCGGTGCCTGCCATGGCGCGGCGCTCCACCGTGAGTAGGGTGACTAGGAGAACCACCAATCCCACGACGAGAACGCTACCTACGATGATGAGCGCGATCGTCATGAGTCGAGTTAAGGAACATGAAGGCCTTCGAAGATCTTGGTCACGATTGCTTCGCTCGAGACTTCTTCAGCTTCTGCTTCGAAGCTGGTGATGATGCGATGACGAAGCACGTCGAGTCCCACGTCTTTCACATCTTGCGGTGTGACGAACGATCGTCCCTGAAGCAGCGCGAGGGCCTTAGAAGCAAGCGTTAAGCTGATGGTGGCTCGGGGAGATGCTCCTACGCGAATCAAGCCCTTGAGATCATTCAATTTATAGTCTTCAGGACTGCGCGTGGCTCGGACGAGGTCGACGATGTATTCTCGGACGCGGGTGTCGATGTAGATTGAGTTTACGACTGAGCGCGCTGCGACGACTTGCTCTGGCTGAGCCACCGGCGACACGCTGAGATCGGGAGCCGTCGTTCCCATGCGCTCTTGAATCATGATTTCCTCGTCTCGAGAAGGATAGCCGACAACGAGTTTGAAAAGAAAGCGATCCAGTTGGGCTTCAGGTAGCCGATAGGTGCCCTCTTGCTCCAAGGGATTCTGGGTCGCCATGACCAGGAAGGGATCTGGTAATTTATAGGTTTCCTCGCCTAGGGTTACCTGACGTTCTTGCATGGCCTCGAGCAGGGCGCTCTGAACTTTAGCTGGTGCTCGGTTAATCTCATCCGCCAAGATGATATTGGCGAAGAGCGGCCCTAGGCGGGTCTGAAATTGAGCTTCGCGCGGATTGTAGATCAGGGTGCCGACGAGGTCAGCTGGAAGAAGGTCTGGGGTAAACTGCAATCTCTTGAACGTTGTATGCAGAGATTGGCTTAGAGTATTGACTACAAGGGGCTTAGCTAAGCCTGGCATCCCCTCAAGGAGGATGTGGCCGTTGGAAATGAGTCCGATAAGAAGCCTATCTACGAGCGCATGCTGCCCCACAATGACGAGGCTCAGCTGTTGCCGCACGGCGCTGATCCAGCTCTCGTGCTTTTGGATCTCGTGTTCTACTTGTTCCGTTTGTGCGTCATTCATGATTTCGATGCCAAGCCATGATCAAACATGGCCAGCTAGGCATCTCAACTGAAATTCACAGGGAGCTTACTTATCCAACTCCATGTAGGTGCGGGAGCG
The DNA here is from genome assembly GCA_009936795.1 of Verrucomicrobiaceae bacterium. Lineage (GTDB taxonomy): Bacteria > Verrucomicrobiota > Verrucomicrobiia > Verrucomicrobiales > DEV007 > JAACDM01. The sequence continues at coordinate 5,156 of JAACDM010000076.1, forward strand.
TACCCTGCCAGTCTTGGGATCAAGGGTGTAAATCTGCATCTTCTCAAGCGCCCAGTACTTTTTTTCTCCGCGTTTCACGCGCTGCACCTCGATCACCTGCATGCGTTTGGTCAGCTTGCCTGCTTTGTTGTAGCCCTGCATCCTCATGAGCCCCCCCGTCTGCCGATCGATCCAAATGAGGAGCTTTGCGTACGGGCCAGTTGCACTGGGATTCTGGACTTCGACAAGGTGGGTGATGCGTTCCGAGACGACATCCTCTTTGATGTATTTCGGGTCCGGCCAGTAAAGATAGGCCAACGAGATGTCGAGGTAGTTCACCCCGGAATTGCGAATGGGCTTACCGTAGTCGCCGGGAGCCACGTCGGTAAAGGGTCCGTTGCTGTGGTTCTCACGAAGACGGAATCGGTCAGCACCAAGATCGAGGACCACTGTGTGCGGAGGCTTGTCTTCGAAGAGGAAAGCAATCTGTGTCCGCCGAATGGTCATGCGGAACGGGTGTTTCTTTCGCCCTTCACGCAGCTGTCCTTTTAGGGTAAGTTCTTCGTTCTGCGCAGTACTGTGACGGACGGCACGCAGAAGCTCTTCGGCGTTGATGCGCTCTTCTGCCCTCGCCAGCGGACCCGAACTTGCCAAGGTGACCGCCACGGTGATTAGTAGAAGCTTGTTCATGATAAAAGAGAGCTGGACTGGCTGCCTCGTGGGTTAGAGACGGCTTGGAGGCTATGATTATTCATAAAAACACACGATTCCTTCGAGTGCGATGATGAATGTGGACCGACTTATTCTTTGCGGAATTGGCATCCTAACGGTATGCCGATGGTTTCTCGGAACATCGATAGAATTGACCGGAGAGGAAGCGCTCCTGTGGATGGAGTCTCAACGTCTGGACTGGTTTTTTACAGATCATGGGCCGCTAGAGCCGATGTTGATTCGGCTGAGCACCATAGTGCTGGGAGATACATTGCTCGGAGTAAGGTGTTGGAATCCTCTGTTAATACTGCTCGCAACTTGGTTGCTGTATTTGTTAGCGAGAAGTGTCTTTCATCAAGTGGTGGCGCGCTGGAGTGTGGTTGTGTTCCAGCTCTGTCCTATCGTGAATGTAGCGGGGGTGAGTGCGATCGATCTTGCCCTGGCATTGTTCCTTTGGCTTGCGGGCATCTGGGGGCTCTGGTGCGGACTTCACCGCGTGCATCGATGGCACTGGGCGTGGTGGGGCGCCGGGCTTGCCTTTGGTTGTTTAGGAACGTTGTCTCTTCCGGTTGCGGTTGCTTCGCTTCTGTCAGTGTCTGTCAGCTTGCTCGTTTTGCAACGATGGGAATCTCAATGGTGGCGCCCCGGAATTTGGATTCTGATAGTCCTGGGTCTTCTCGTCCCTTTTGCCTTCATGATGGCTTCAGGGCATGGCTTGCTGTCGCTTCGTTTCTTCACGAAATCCATCGGTTTGCATGCTGTCGTTGCTGCGGGTGATGTACTTGCCTGGGCCTGGTGGAGTGGACCTGTCTTGGCTGCGGGTATGGTGTGGGCGTTGCTGCGCTGGCGACTGTGGAAGCGTGAGCATGGAACCGCTTTACTGTTTATTGCAGGAGGAGGCGTATTGTTGTTAGGCGCCGTGTGGGGTTTGCTGAGTGGTTCGAGCTCCTTGATTTGGCTAGTTGGCGCGATGCCGTGTTTCGCTGCCTTGGTGAGTGTTTGGCTTAGCGCGGATCTGTCACTGGATATGAAGGGGAGATGGCGGCTCTGGGCTTTGGCGAGCCCGGGGGGGCTCGCCCTACTAGGCGTGAATACGGCGAACGTAAGAACCCTAGGGTGGGCGTGGCCGAGGTTTCTTGATACCCCTCGACTAGCCGAGGGTTGGACGCAAACAGCCCAATCTATTGAGGCGATGTTAGTTGCGGGGCTCGACCAACATCCCCAAGGTTTGTTTCTGGTCGCCGAGAGTCCAGCGTCAGCGGCATTGCTAGAGTTTTATCTGCCGGAGGAAGCGCCAGTCTATCGAGTCAGCGAAGCGTCTCCAAGGGTTCACTTGGTCGAGTCTGCTGGCTGGGAATCTGTTTACGATCTTTGGCCAAATTACAGCCATGCGCAGTCGGGGACCGTTCAAGGGTCTCCTTTCGCAGGTTACAGCGCTCTTTATTTAGCAAAAGGGAAGGGCGAACCCATTGATACATTACCGGGCAATTTCATCAATGCGTTCCGTGCGCTCGATTTCGCAGCAGTGCTGGAGGTGAAACGGAGAAGGCGCGAGTTGCAGGGGTGGACGCTCTATCACGCTTATCAGTATCGAGGCTTGCCGCTGTGAAGGTCCCGGCTCTATCCGTCGTCATTCCGCTATTTAACGAAGTGGGTAATGTTGCGCCTCTGTTAGAAAAGGTGGGCAAAGGCCTTTCCGATGTCAGTTTTGAACTCATTCTCGTCGATGATGGTTCCACTGATGGTACGGGTAGTGAGCTTTCGCGGTATGAGTTTTCTTGGCTCCGAGTCATCACGTTTTCAGATAATCGCGGACAGAGCGTTGCGCTACACGCGGGAATCATGGCAGCGCAAGCACCGATCATCGCCACGCTGGATGGGGATCTTCAGTTTGAAGTGAAGGCTATTTTGACCCTTTGTGATCACTTGGATCCAGGAATTGATCTCATCTGTGGTTATCGAGCAGAACGACAAGACAGCCGGAGCAAGCGGTTGCAGAGCAGAATCGCGAACGCTGTTCGTCGTCTCATTCTCCGAGATGGCGTGAGGGATGCGGGTTGCGGTTTAAAAGTGATGCGGAGCAGCTGCCGAGCTGATCTCATTCTCTTCGATGGGATGCATCGCTTCATCCCGGCTATGGTTCGGCATGCAGGGCATGGTTTGCACGAATGGCCGGTACTGCATCGAGCGCGTGTGCATGGACAGAGTAAGTATGGTATCCATAATCGAGGTTGGCGGGGAATTGTGGATCTCTTTGGGGTAGCATGGCTATTGGCGAGGCGACGCCGCGCAACGATGCGAACGCCTGGCAAGGGCACTTGACGGACTACGGGTCCCCCCGCATTCTCCTAGCTTCATACCCCTTCCATGAATCTTCGCGAACAGCTGAAAGAAATCCTCCCCAACGTGCTTCCTAAAAGTCCGGCTGAGTCGATCAAGGGGACCAAGCTGATCGAAATGGTGAAGCGAAAACTCTCCCATGGCTACAGTGACGCGACGTTGCGCTATCACTTTTCTGTCATGTCGTGTGATCCCACGTCACCGATTGCCAAGGTGGAGCAGGGGCAGGGTTATTTTCTGAGGACGGCCCGTCATGAGTTGCTACGTCCACGCCAGCCTCGCCTGCATCAGGAATCGTTGGAAGGGTTTCCCGATGGAGGCTCGGAGTCTCCTGAGCACCTTTGGGCGAAGTTCCAAGCGTTCTATGAACGTTATGCAAACCAAGACCGGGCCTTCTCGTTTCCTGTTCGGCACGAAGATGCTGAAGTGGGGCAGCAAGATGATGTGAGTTATGGTTGGGCGGTTCCGGACGGAGTCGTTGTGAGCTGGCGCTCGGGTCAACTGTCTGAATCAGGCGTCAAGCTTGTGCCTGAATTGCTTTGTCTTGAGCAGCCGAGTTTCAATCTTACGAGCACCAAGGTCACGGTCTCGGTAAATGCAGATAACTACCGCCACGAGTTCTTTCAGGCCCTAAGCAACGGCGCTTGGGCCCATGCCAGTGAGCTAGTCGTGGCGACGGAGATTTTGGATGATTACATCATCGAAGATTTGCGCCGCTTGAGCAATCGGTTTGGAGTCGGAGTGAGCTATTTCTCGCTCAATGAGCAGCAAATTGCAGGCTGGGACGTACCGGAAGCTATTCTTGAACTTCCTGAGGATGAATTTGATCGGGCGTTGCGGGATACCGTGCAATTGCATCGGATTGGCTCGGCTAAGATCGGGCAAGTGTTAGATTGGGATCATCTCAATCAACTGATCACGAAATACCCTGTTTTTGATGATATCTTCCGTTGGATCCACTACTGCCTGATGCGGAAGCAAGCGTGTAACTTCGTGGACTTTGAGAGTGCGAGCTACAATGCTTAATTGTTCACCCATTATGACTGATCTTATGAACTCGACGCGATATTTCGTGTGCCTTACCCTCACGCTTGGCTCAACCCTTTTCTTACAAGCACAGGACAAGCCTCAAACGGCAGATGAGTTACTATCTGGTGTCCGGACGGATTTCTCTGATGTCCCAGAAGGATGGCTAGTTGGCTTAGACCGAGCAAAGGTAGAGGCTACCAAAGCTAACAAAGATCTCTTACTCAATTTCTCAGCCTCTGATTGGATTCCTCAGAGCATCACGTGGGAAGAGAACGTTTTCACCAAACAGGATTTCATCGATGCGTCACTGAAAGACTTTGTTCTCGTGCGGTTGGATTTCCCTCGAAAGAGGAACATTCAATCAGACGCTCTGCGTGAGACGAATGAAAAGGCCGCCGCCTATTACGAGATCAGGAAGTATCCGATGGTTGTTTTGGCGGATTCAGATGGGCGTCCCTATGCCACCATTGACTGGGCGCCAGGTCACACCAGTGAGGTTTTCTTAAAGATGGTTACCGAGAAACGAGGCTCTCGGGTTTCCCGTGATAACGCTCTGGCTGCAGCTGCAAAAGTGGAGGGTGCTGCCAAGGTGCCCCATTTAGCCAAGGCCTTAGAGGGGCAATCACCCAACCAAGTCCTGAGATACTACAAGAAAGAGTTTCATGAAATCGTCGCCCTGGATCCTGAAGAGGCCGGTGGCTTAGGCCACGTGGTCTACTATGAAAAGACGGTTGGGATGCGCAAGAGGCTCGACGCGCTGGCCAAAGAGAGCAAATGGGAGGAGGCCATGGCCGAACTAGATAGGTTTGTAGAGACCGAAGCCAAGACGAAAGAGCAGAAGCAGAAGGTGCGATTCTGGAAGCTCCAGGGGTTGCTTCAACTGAAGCGGCTCGATGATGTCATGCCGTTCTTGGATAGTATCATTGAGATGGGGCCAGAAACTCCAGTTGGAAAGAAGGCTGCTGAGCTTAAACCACAGCTCATGGAGGGAATCGCCAAAGAAATGCAGAAGCAAAACTTGGAAGCGAAGAAGAAAGCGGATGAGTCCAAGAAGAAATAGGGGACCGATAGGCAACGATTACAGTTATGGGTAAGGAAGGGTTAAATTACGCGCCACAAGGCAAGGCAGAGCCTGTTTGCGAGAAGGGGGATTTTCCTTTTGCTGTCGCTGCGCTCGATCACGGGCACATCTATGGTCAAACAAATGGCTTATTAGAAGCAGGAGGAGAGTTGCGCTGGGTTTATGATCCAGACCCAAAGAAGGTAGAGGCCTTTTGTGAAACCTACCCTCAAGCCAAACCAGTAGATTCGCTAGAGAAGATTTTAGAGGACGATGCTATAAAAATGGTGTCTGCGGCTGCTATTCCCAGTGATCGTGGTCCGTTAGGTATTCGCGTGATGGAAGCGGGCAAAGATTACTTTACGGATAAGACGCCGTTTACGACACTTGATCAGCTAGCCGAAGCAAGGGCGGTGGTCGGGCGCACTGGGCAGAAGTACATGGTCTACTTCAGTGAGCGGCTTCACGTGGAATGTGCTGTGCATGCGGGTGACCTGATTCACGATGGCGTTATTGGTCGAGTGCTCCAGGTGATCGGTCTAGGGCCACATCGGCTCAGTGCGGACAAGCGCCCAGACTGGTTTTTCAAGAAAGCGCAGTATGGTGGTATCCTAGCGGATATTGGAAGTCATCAAATTGAGCAGTTTCTTTACTACACGGGATCGACCGACGCTGAGGTAACGCATGCGGCTGTGGCGAACTACAACAATAAGGAAGCTTATCCAGAACTGGAGGACTTCGGCGAGGCCAACCTGGTTGGAAATACGGGGGCAGCGAACTACTTCCGAGTGGACTGGTTCACTCCCGATGCCTTGGCAACTTGGGGCGATGGGCGAACGATCATTCTTGGAACCGAAGGCTACATCGAATGCCGAAAGTATACTGATGCTGGAAGCAGCTCTACGCAGGATGTTCTTATTCTGGTCAATGGCGAGAAAGAGGAACGCCACGAAGTGAACGGTAAGGTTGGCTTCCCATTCTTTGGGCAGATGATCCTGGATAGCATGAATCGCACCGAAACAGCCATGACTCAGGAGCATACCTTCAAAGCAGCCGAGTTGTGTCTAGTCGCCCAGAGTAAGGCTAAAAGGATTGAATGACTACTAAGTTGCGTTGGAAAATTTCTAGATTGTAATTTCCGTAATAATAAGACTTTTCGAATGCCGCATTTCGATCACCTACTCCGCGCCCTTTCTATCAGCATCCCTTTCGGGATCATGTTTGGCCTCATTGCTGGCTATCTGAGGAAGCGCCTTGGCCAGTCTCTCGGGGACGGCTACGCCAACAGATGGGAACTGCTTCGGCGCGTTATCTATGCGGTCGGGATGTTTATGTTCGGTGTCCTGGCCTTCTATTGCTTCAACGTGATCAAGCAGACTTCATTTGGATACATCTATCTAGGAATGTCGATCCTGAACGGGATCTGCATGATTCGTTCGTTCTCACGTGATCGATATGATCAGAACGGTGTGCCACGTCGCCATCACCGGGATCCAAAGCGTGTGACGCCGACGGTGCAGGTTCAGG
>JAACDM010000556.1 GCA_009936795.1 Verrucomicrobiaceae bacterium
AGCCGCTTTACATCCATGGGCAGTTGTTCTAACTGCACTAGCAATTGCAGAGACACGTTGTGAAGGAAACGGAGCACCTGTTCCATGCTGGTTTCCAAGAGAGGTTGGTCCGAATTTGGCTGATAGATGCGGGCGACTCCGTCGAAGAGATGCATCACATCTTTGTAGATCTCTTCAGGTTGAAGGGTACCATCGACGACATAGCCATTCTCGATGACTTTGTTAAACAAGCGCTCCGACTCGACTTTACAAAAGGCCAAGACTGCGGCTTCGCGTTCGTCGGTTTGTGGAACGGCGGCCGCTTCGGACTCGATCGCCTGCGCGTCGAGGTCCCACCAGCCGACGGTTTGGGCAAGTTCATGAGAAAGCTTGTGGCGCCGTTTCTCAAGAGTGAGGGCTTCTTCCTCGATCTCGGACTTATAAAGTTCGAGCGCGCGTTGCTCGCAGCTTACGAGCTCCCGATCATTCACGAGCTGAGCCTTGGTTTCCTCAAGCAAGCGATCAGGCTCGCGATCGCGCAGGCGGAACCACCAAGCGCCTGCGCCAGAAAGGCAAGCGCCTAGGATGAGAAGCCAGGTGGAGATCTGGCCGAGGCCGCCGCTGGCAATCGCGGTGATGAGCACAATGAGTCCGCCCGCCGCTGAGATCAGGGCGGGGCGCACATCGAGGCCCGGTGGCTTCTGCATGGCGCAGTTTAGAGGAGATCAGGCCGGTGCGCAGGTGAATTCTGGCGTTTCTAACGCTCCCTCAACCCCACTTCTTCAGCCCATTTCTCCCAGAGATCGGCGAGATGGCGGGTGACGCCTGCCTGCAAATGGGAAACATCGCGCATCTCGGTTCGATCCTTGGCGATATCGTAGAGCTCCCAGGGGCCACCGTGGGAAACAAGTTTCCACTGATTCTTCCGGATTGCCCGGCCCTTGCGCCACTGCCAGTAGATTGGTTCGGAGCGGGTGAATGGTTGTCCTTCGAGTAGTGGTCGCAAGCTCACGCCTTGCGACGGTGTGATTGGCTTGCCTTTCCATGATGCAGGATAGTCTGACTGACCTATGTCGCAGAGCGTGGCCATGATATCGATGAGGTGGCTAGGTTGTCTAACGAGCCCATCAGGCGTATTTATACGACCTGGCCAAGAGACGATGAAGGGTGACGTGATGCCGCCTTCCATGCTGTCGTTTTTGTACTTTCTGAAAGGCGTATTACTGACATTTGCCCAATCGCGTTTCAACGATGTCCAGCGAGTTATCGAACCAATAGGGCCGTCCCCACGTTCGACAGCAACGGCCGACCCTCCATTGTCTGAGGCAAAGAAGATAATGGTATTGTCTCGTTTGCCCGTTGAATCCAGTTTGCTGAGGAGCCGACCGATATTCTGATCGAGGCAGTCAATCATCGCTGCATAGACAGCCATTCGTAAGTCGGCGTCGTCTTTCTCTGCGTCGTTTAATTTATTCCAGGCAATGGATTCCTGGTCTGACAGAGTCACGTCATTGCTGAAGATCCCCATGGCTTGCTGTTTGGCCCAGCGCGCCTTGCGTGTCTCTCCGTAGCCAGCACGGTATTTGCCGCGGTACTTTGCGATGTCTTCGGGCCAAGCTTGCAGAGGATCGTGCGGCGCATTGTAGGAGAGGTAGAGAAAGAACGGCTTTGTTTCGTTTTGATAGTCGTCAAGGTAGCCGAGAGCGGCATCCGTGAACGCGTCCGTGGTATAGAAGTCTTGCTTTGGTGGTGTGTAAGGCTTGTAGGTAATGTGGTCGATGCACCAGGCGCGTCGTGGACTCTTTTGCGCAGGCTTACCTTCGCCAACGCGTTGACGTCCGGGGTTGAAATAGTTACACGCTCCATCACGCAGCCCGAAGTAGCGATCAAACCCACGTTCGAAAGGATTTTCTGTGCCGTGATGTTTGCCAGACATCAACGTGCGGTAGCCTGCGCCTCTAAGGACCTCAGCTAGGGTGACGGCATTTCGCATCTTGCCGTGAGAGCGATGCATTTTTGATTGCTGAGCGTAGACGCCTGTGAGCAAGCAGGCGCGACTTGGAAAACACTTCGAGGTGCTGTAGAACTGGGTGAAGCGGAGACCGTCCTTGGCTAGAGAATCCAAATGAGGAGTGGCTATTTCACTGCCATAGCACCCAAGATCCGAGAATCCCATGTCATCCGCCAGGATAAAGACGATGTTAGGTTTAGTGTTCGCGAGGCCGATGATTGCGGTGAGTAGGAGCGCGGCCAAGAAGAGCACGGCACGGTCAATCATCGTCATCAAAGCTGATGATACCTGCTGTTTCTTCTTCGCGCTCCGGGTTGCGACCCAACAGGAAGGAGAAGAGGAAGATGAGGCCGAGAAATACCAGCAGTTCGCCCGTCATGGGAGTGCCCGACGGTTCCAGCCCGTAGGCCATCGCCACGGCAACCCCCAACCAAACTACGGAGGCGACAAAGTAGCGAAATCGGAGCCAATTCATGAGGGGAAAACGTAGCGACCGAGGCGCTTTTCGCAAACTCATTCAGTGCAGGCAGGGCAAACCCCAAAGAATTCGAGCTCATGACGCAGGCTTTTCCAGCCGAAATCAGCCATGATCTGTTGCTCGACTTTGGCTAGCGTGCAGGCGAGGGGAACTTCGGTCACCGTGCCGCAGCATTCGCAGAGCAGGTAGTCGTGATGGTGCCCCGGAACGACGAGTTGGAAGTGACTGACGCGACCTGCGAGATTGAGCTGCCGGACCTTGCCGACTTCTTTTAGCTTGGTCACCAGACGGTAGATGGTGGCCTGATCGCGGTCGCGCAAGGCGGGGATTTCGGAGAGTTCTGCCAGGGTGAACGGAAGGTGGCGCAACATCATCGCTCGTAAAAGATCGACCAATGCGCCAGTGCGACGAAATCCCAGACTGCGGAGTTCCTCAACCATCGCTTCGACGAGGGATCCCGTCTCCTTTTGGGAGAGCGAGCAATTGTCGTGAGAGTGGTCGTGTCCGGCCATCGGTTAGGCGTGAGATTCGACGCAAGGACGCCGCCTTCGTAGCATGCGGACGACTCTATACTTCGGTCTGATGAGAAAAGCGATCACAAAGACTAAGCCCGATCCTGTGAGCTGATCCAGCCAGCAGGATATGGGAGGTGTGCCAAGTTGCAATCTGTTTACAATAAAAACTTTGATCGAAGAAAGGAAGATTCTTTCGTAACGTCTGTTTCGGAATTTTTCAGGTAGCCCTCAGATATGAATACCAACTCTACCTGCCCTCAATGCCAAGCGCCCATACCGGAGAAGGCGCCGCGTGGTCTTTGCCCACGTTGTTTGATGGATGGTGCCCTTTCCGGCGAGCCTCAGGCCAGTCCGCCGCCGCCGCTGCCCTCCGTCCCAGCCATTGAAGCTGTCTTCCCGCAGCTCGAAGTTCTGGAGCCGCTCGGTGCTGGAGGCATGGGGCGCGTA
>JAACDM010000557.1 GCA_009936795.1 Verrucomicrobiaceae bacterium
AAGGTGAAGGTGAAGGGCAAGGGCAGCAGTTGGCTCAGAATGGGCAGCCTCAGCAGCCATCGCCCACTCAGTCGCAAGGTCAGGGCCAAGGCGCCCAAGGTAACCGCAACGGTGGCGGTGGTGGGACTTTCGACGGCGATATCTTCCTTGATGGCTACCGTGAGTGGATTGATAAGTTAGCCGACGTTGAAGGAGTGCTAGAGAATCCTGAGCTGCGTGAGCAGGTGAGCCGAGTGAAAGGAACTTCGCGAGAAATTCGAGGAGAGGCGAAGCTTGAGAATACGCCGCCGACGTGGGATCTTGTTCAGAAGAATGTGTTAGGGCCTCTTGTCCAGTTGAATGAAGATCTTGGTGAAGAGATTGAGCGTCTCGAAGACGAGGAGTCGCTTGCTCCAATTGATCGTGATCCCGTGCCCGATGCCTTTGCAGAGTTGGTGCAGCGATATTACGAAACCCTCGGCAAAGGAGAGTAAAGAAACGCATGGTCTTTCTGGGAGCTTCCCTCATTCTTCAACAACAGGACAAGCTTGTCTGGGCTGCCTGTCTCGCCTTGTTAGGCATCGCGGCGGTGATCTATACTTACGCGCGCTTTCCACAGCGTGGCGGATGGAAGTGGGCTGCCGCCTTGCTGAAGATTCTGGGAATCCTGCTTCTTCTCTTCTGTGTTCTGGAACCCCTATTGGCGCGCAAAGAGCCCAAGAAGGGGGCGAACATATTTCTGGTCGTCGGTGATAACAGTGAGAGTCTTCAGATCAAGGATACTGGTGCTGATGAGCCGCGGGGTGAGTTGGTTCAGAAGGATCTCGTCGAGTCTGAAGAGAAAGGTTGGCTAAAAGATCTCAACGAAGAATTCAAGGTGCACCGCTTTCTGTTTGGAGAGCGTTTGCAGCGTGTGAACAACTTCGAAGCGCTGAATTTCGAAGACCGTTCGTCCTCTTTGCACGGGGCGCTTGATGACATTAGCCAACGTTATGAGGATCGCCCACTCGCTGGAATCTTTGTCTTCACCGATGGCAATGTGAATGACCTCGATGCGAAGCTCGCCAAGTTGCCGACAGGAGATATTCCAATTTATCCTGTCAATATCGCGGGTGAGAGTAGCACGCGCGATACGTCGATACGTCAGGTTAGTCTCAATCAGAGTGCTTTCGAGGATGCTCCCGTTACGGTGAATGCTGAGGTCGTACTCAACCAGGTGGCGAACGAACCGGTTGAAGTCACGGTCTATGACAAAGAAGGCAACAAGGTAGATTCGCAAACGCTCAATTCCGACCAAGCGATTGCAATAGAGACGGTAAGCTTTCAGCTCAAACCAGGTGTCGAAGATCCCTTAGCATTCTACGAAGTTCGGGTCTCGCAGACGTCCAAGGAGGAAGAGGAGCCCGAAGAAGCGACGACAAAGAACAACATGCAAAGCATTGTCGCGGTCATGCCGCATGGTCCTTACAGCGTACTTTACATTGGAGGTCGCCCCGATCCTTCGTTTAAGTTTTTCAAACGCGCATTGTCGGAGGATCACGAGGTCGAACTCGCCTCACTGATTCGCATCGCCAAGCGGGAGCCGAAGTTCCAATACAAAGGCCGCGAGGGTGAGAGTAGCAATCCACTGTTCCGTGGCTTCCGTGGCGAGCAGGACACCGAGGATTATGACAAGCCTGTCATTATCGCAATGAAGCCAAGCGATGACTTCGATCTCGAAGCGGAATTTCCCAAGACAGACGATCAGCTATTCCAATTCTCCGCCATCGTGATCGATAAAATGGAGGCCGAGTTCTTCACCTTCAATCAGCAAGAGCGTCTCCAGCAGTTTGTGTCTCGGCGCGGCGGTGGTGTTCTCATGTTTGGTGGTCGTGAATCTTTTGCCAAAGGCAAGTATGATAAGACGCCCATTGGAGAGATGCTCCCCATCTATTTAAATGGGGCGCCGACCAATCGCGAGGTGGGAGCGGGCGAAGTTAACTTGAGCCGGGAAGGGTGGCTCCAACCATGGGTGCGCTTGCGCTCTGAGCGTGGTAGCGAAGAAGCGCGTCTTGCGGATATCCCGGCTCTTTCTACTGTGAACACCGTGGGAGATCAGAAGCCGGGCTCTAGCCTAGTTTCGTATTACCGTCAGAATGGCAAAGACTATCCTTTGCTAGTAACGCAATCGTTCGGCAAGGGCAAGTCCGTGGCGTTGACGGCGGGCGACCTCTGGCGCTGGGGCTTCAGTAATCCCGATCATCCTGAGTTCATGGACGATCTCAATAAGTTCTATCGGCAGCTCATGCGTTGGGTCATCACCGACGTACCCAAGCCCGTGGCGATTAAGTCAGCGGTCGATGGCTCTCGTTTTCCTCCCAAGGTGAGTCTTGAAGTTGAGGTCAATGACCGTGCCTATTTCCCAGATAGCACCGCCGAAGTAATTATCGAGATTACAGATCCCGAAGGGAAGACAAGCGAGCTCCGTGCTGCTCTTTCCAGTCAGGATCCAGGTGTCTATGTCACGGACTACACGGCGGTGAATGAAGGTTTCTATAGTGCCAGAACCGTGGTGAAGGACGAAGAGAATGAGCCCTTGGGCGAAGCGGTGACGGGATGGACCGTGAATAGTGGATTAGAAGAATTTCAGAATCTCTCAGGAAACGCGGCTTTGTTAGATAAGCTTGCTGGGGCTAGTGGAGGAGAAGTCGTTGAGCAAAGTGAACTCGCATCTTTCGTAGAGAAGCTCAAAGAGAAGCCACTCCCTGTCATGGAAACGAGGACGAGTCCGTTGTGGCATTTGCCAGTGTTCTTTCTTCTTGCGCTCCTCTGTTTCGCTGGTGAGTGGGGGCTCAAACGTTGGAAAGGCCTGCCATAGAAATTCATGAAGCACGCGTTCATCCTCCTTCTTCTTAGTATAACTGCGCTTGTCGCGCAAGACGACTCGTCTGCACCACCACCGGTTAACGAGTTGCTCATTGTGGTTGGCGCAGAGGGCGAGGAAGAGTATGGGCAGGCGTTCATGGATAACTTGGCCCAATGGAAAGTGGCTGCGGCAAGAGGGAAGGCGAAAGCTGCCGTCATCGATGCGTATGATGAGAATTCATTGGCCTCGATCGAGACCTATTTAAAAGAGTCCCCTAAAGATTTGGCCGTTCCACTCTGGGTGATCTTGATTGGGCATGGTACCTACAACCACCGTCAGGCTTATTTTAATTTGGCGGGTCCAGATCTGTCGGCTAAGGATCTCAAGGAATGGTTAAAGCCCTTTAAGCGGCCTCTCATTGTCGTCAATACCGCCTCTTCCAGTGGGGCCTTTCTTCCGATTCTCAGCGAGAAGAATCGGATCACGGTGACGGCGACCAAGAGTGGCACTGAAGTGAACTACGCGTCCTTTGGGAACTACATGGCTGCCGCCTTGCTGAATCCCGAGACGGATTTCAATAATGATGGAGAGAACTCCGTCTTCGAAGTTTTTCAATATGCGGCTCGCCAGACTGCAGAGTATTATGAGCAGGAAGGGCGAATCCAAACAGAGACCCCACTCCTTGATGACAACGGCGATGGTCGAGGAACTTCGTTGAAAGACTATGATGCCATCCGTGAAGGGGGGACCGCCAAGCGTGCGCCCGATGGTAGTTTCGCTAAACGTTGGGCACTCGTGCTGAGTCCTGAGGAGCAAGCGATCCCGCCTGAAGTGCGTCAGAGAAGGAATGTGTTAGAATCGCAAATTGACAACCTCCGCAATCGTCGTCATGAACTTGAGAAAGAGGAGTATTACGCTGAGCTAGAGGGGTTGGCCTTGCAAATTGCTGATTTGTATACGGCTTTAGAGCCCGAGGGAGAGAATCCTGTTGTTGAGACCGAGCAAGTTTCGGCACCTGAGGAGACTGACATTGAAACTCCCGGAGAGCTAGAGGCTGCCAAGGATGCTGAGGACGAGCAGAACGATCGCGAAACGGGTTCAGAACTGGTGCCTGCCGAGGGCACAGACGACAAGAGTAAGGACGAAACCGCAACTGATTCAGGCAACGACGAAGTTGGCGTCCCCAGCGGCGATTAAATCTACTGCGTTAGGGCGTAGAAGATTATGTTGATGCCAAGTGGGTAGGCATACTTCTCCGAGAATTCTTTGAAATACCAGTGGTTCTCCCCCTCTCGTTCCCAGCCGTCTCCTAGGTCAGTGTTGTGGCAGACGATGCACATCATGCGACCGTTATCATCGTAGAGAGCCTGATAGTGTGGCTCTTTCGGATCCCAACCTTCCCAAGTAATGCCTTCGTCTCGTCCTTGTAACGCGGCATTGATCGATGGAATCTGCGGACGTTTGTCCAAAGTAAAGACGCCCTTGAAGATCGGATGGTTGAGAGGAATCTCCTGGAGCTTCCGATCCGGGAACACTCGGGCTAACTCAAAGGCGAAGTTCTCATATTCTTCCTCGCCCCAGAAATCATCGACCATGAGGAAGCCGCCGCGTTGGAGGTAGGTGCGCAAGGCGGCCACTTCGTGGTCATGGAAGGAGAGATCGCCGACTTCGATCATGTAGAGAAAGGGATACTGAAAGAGTTCTTTGTCAGTCAATCCGACGACAACAGGATCGTTGGCAACCTCAATTGCGGTGAGTTCTTGGAGGCGGTAGGAGAAGTTGTAGTCACTCTCCGGATAATCCGTGGCCCACTTGTTGCGTCTTCCCCAGGAATCGTAGCGGACACGGGCGAAGGTGAAGACATCTTTGGGGAGATCTTGATCAATGGCCCATTCGGGTACGCCGCCACGACCGGTGCCCCGCCGGTAGTCCTGCCAGCCCCGCTTACCTCGCTGGGCCCACATGGGGAGAACGAGGATAAGAGCCAGGAGCAAGAGGGGGAGAGCGCGCTTCGTCACGGGCGATAAATTAGCAGAATCAGCGCCAGGCTGGCGATTCCTTCCTGGGACAACTTTCCACGATCGAGCGGTTCAAGGATGAATGCGGCTTATTATTCACGTCCTTGCTGTCTTGGTTGTTACCTTCGTGTTGGTGGCTAGCGGGCAGTCGCCCAATGTCGTGCTCATTATGGCGGACGACCTTGGCTACCATGATTTGTCTGGGTACGGTCACCCTAAGATCAAGACCCCAGTGCTGGACCAGTTGGCCAAGGATGGTGTCAATCTCACGAATTTTGATGCAGGCGCGACGGTGTGTACTCCGTCGCGCATGGCCTTGCTTACGGGCGCGTATCCTTCACGGCTTGGATGGACGCAAGGCGTTGTTGGCTATCTGATGAATCCGGGTGCGGGTTTGCAGGCCGAGGCACTTACCATGGCGGAAGTGTTTCGATCAGAAGGGTATGCCACCGGGATGACGGGCCAGTGGCATCTTGGCGATGAGTCTCCCATGCTGCCGATGGAGCAGGGTTTTGAGGACACCTTTTACATCAAACGAAGCAACAATCAGACGACTGAGCTTTGGCGAAATACGACTCTAGTAGAAGATCCTTTCGACAACCGACAGTTGACCAAGAAGTTCACGAATGAAGCAGTAAGGTTCATTCGTGAACAGGAGGCATCGCCGTTCTTTCTCTACGTTCCGTTCACCGCACCACATTTTCCAGTGCAGGCGCACCCAGATTGGAAAGGAAAGTCTGACTATGGCGTCTATGGCGATGTGGTCGAAGAAATGGATGGTCGAATTGGCGAAATCCTAAATGCGCTTGAAGAAGAGAACCTGTCTGAGAAGACGATTGTAGCCTTTCTGTCAGACAATGGTCCCGAGCCGTTGACCAAGGAATCCAAAGCGCTGCCCTACCGTGGTAAGAAATGGTCTGCGCTCGAGGGGGGGACTCGAGTGCCCTGTATCTTTAGGTTTCCCAAGGTGCTTCCGAAAGGTGAAACATGCGAGGCTATGATCGCCGCGATGGACCTCTTTCCAACCCTGGCCAGTGCGTGCGGCATCGATTTGAAGAAACCCACGACTGGTAGCCCTGTTATTGATGGGGTGGATGTGTGGGAGACGTTGTTGGGAAAATCAGAAAGCCCTCATCCCCGCAATGATCTCCTCTACTGGCACGGAAAGGAGGGGCTTCAAGCTATTCGGCAAGGTGATTGGAAGCTCTTCCTTACGAAATGGCCAAAGTTGTATGACTTGGCAAATGATGCCGGAGAGCTCAACAATCTCAGCTCCCAACACCCCGAGAGAGTGCGCTCGATGCAAGCGCTGGCGAAAAGGAAGTTGGCCGAGATCAACGCGGAGCCTCGTTCCTTGATAGGCGGGCCGCCAAGTGAATCGCGCTGAAGAGGCTGCCGGGATTGGCTTTGCCTTGCCAGGCAATATCCAGGGCCGTCCCATGATCGACACTAGTGCGTATGATAGGAAGACCCAGTGTTGTATTAACGGCACAATCGAAGGCAAGAGCCTTCACGGGGATGTGGCCCTGATCATGGTACATGCAAACGACGGCATCGGTGGTCGCCCGTTTAGCTGGCACGAAGACCGTGTCTGGAGGGAGTGGGCCTTCGACGCTCATGCCCGCTTGACGTGCCGCTTCGATCGCTGGGGCGATCAGGCGCTCTTCCTCTTGATTCCCAAATAAGCCGTGTTCGCCTGCATGCGGATTGAGTCCACAGACAACGATGTGCGGCGCCTTGCCTTCGATCTTAGTCAGGCTCTCGTGAGTGAGTTCGATGACTTCAAGAATACGTTGCTGTGTAAGCAGCGCGGGGACTTCTGAATAGCCAACATGTACCGTGACGAAGGTGCATGTGATCGGTTCAGAATACTGCATCATACACCAGCGGTCGGAGGAGGATCGCTCAGCGAAGATCTCCGTGTGGCCAGGGTGGGCGATACCCGCTGCATGAAGGGCTTCCTTGTTGATCGGTGCCGTGACAATAGCGGCGATGTCGTTTGTTAGTGCTGCATCAATGGCGGATTGAATGTAGGCGTGGCTGGCCGCTCCAGTGACACCATTCGCAATACCTGGGGTGACTTCAGAGACATCGATGTGAGTAAAATCGATGATCCGTTCGTCCATTGGATCAACCTTGAGGCCTGTAGCGTCCGCAACTCTCTGAAGAATAGTTTGGTTGCCGTAAATGCGTAGCTCGCACACTGAGGTGAGGCTTTCATTGGCCAAAGCCCGGAGGCAAATCTCCGGGCCCACGCCAGCAGGGTCTCCCATTGTGATGGCGATGGTCGGATGGTCCGGAGCGTGAACGGGCATGGCGAAACGAGCGTGATCGTGATCCTTGCCAAACGCAACAGGTGACCGAATGCTTCCGTCATGAATTCGGACACTGATTCTAAACCTAAAGAGCTGACTTTGCTCGGCCGCTCAGAAATCTCGCTTCCGGCAAGTCCCTCTCGTGACACTTTAGAAGTGTTTCCCAACCGGAATCCAGGACGGGATTACTGGATTGAGTTGGATTGCCCAGAATTTAGTTCGCTCTGTCCCGTGACGGGTCAGCCCGACACTGCGCATGTCGTCATTCGTTATGTACCGAATGAGCGCTGTGTGGAAACGAAGTCTCTCAAGTACTACCTCGCATCCTATCGCAATGAACCCCGCTTCAACGAAGACATCATCAATGGCATTGCCGATGATCTCATTGCCGTGTGTGAACCGCGACAGCTATCGATCACGGGGGCCTTCTCTGCGCGCGGCGGTATTAGTCTGACGGTGACGATTGATCATCCCTCGGAGGAGGCGTGATGTTCATAGGTACTTGCTCGTGAATATTCCCTTCAGAATTCCTAACGAACACCGAAGACGAGAGTGGATAAGGCCGCTCGCTGCTGTCTGCGACAATTTGCGAGGAGATCTGCTGGTGGAAACTATCCTCGCAGTCTAAACGCCAACAGATGAGGAAGTCGCGGTTTGGAATCGCAAAGCGAAACGTCTCGCCCAAGTGCTGAGCAAGAAATGCCTGAAACGTTGGCATCAAAATGCGCACAGCATCGTAGCCATCGCCACTGGCGACAGCGACGAAGACATCTTTGTCTGCACCTGCTAGCTGGAGCTGCACAGATTGTGTAAGTTCTTCCAGATTCTTCTGAGCCTGGTCGAAGAGATCATCGGCAGCGACATCCCATCGCTGAAGATCAACCTCACGTAAGTACATGTAGGTTTCAGGAAAGTCGGCGACGAGGCCAACGCTCACCTCATTGCTTAGTGGAAAGGAGATTAAGCGAAGCGGAGCGCTTTCCACATACTCAGCGGGCATGACCTGAGGATAGAGCTTATCCTGGACGCTGTCGTAGGTCAGGTCTTCGATCTTGGGAATGGATGGAGACAAGAGCTGGCCAAAGTGGCGTTCAACTAGAAACCGAAGGTCGTCGTCAGGGCGCTCCGAGAGATTGTAGTTTGCACGGATATTCTGCAGGCTAACTTGCTGTTCATCTGCTAGAACGACGTCGATTGCTTCAGGGTGTTCCGCGAGAGTGAGATTGGGATAGAGGTCTTGGGCGAGTTTGATCACGCGCGGGCGAAAGGCTTCAGGATCTTCGGTCATGAAATAGTAAGAGGGAGGTTAATCAATCCACTCATCAGTGGGGTCGAAGGCGGGGATTGGAACATTGAGGATCTTCAGCTTGCCGACCGCCCGATGGCGGCAGCCGGGCTTGATGAAGATGGCGGTTCCAGGTTTGAGAGGATGAATTTCACCATCGAGCTCGATGTGCCCCTCGCCTTCAAGCACGTAATAGATCTCAGTCATCTACTTGTGGTAGTGTGTCTCACTATCTTCTTTGATCGTGACCACATGCATGGTCGCGAGTTCATTGTCGGGCGTGGCGAAGGCTCGTTTTGCTTCGCCGCACGGACATGGCACCGCCTCGATATCGGTGAATTTGGCGATCATGTAGTTAGACATGTCTCCAGGAAAGCGTGCTTTCCGCGTGCCGACAAGGCTTGGCTAAGGATTCTCGCGCTGCCACCAGTCTGGATCGCGTTCCCACGAATCGTTCTTGGAATCTCTTTCCGTAGTCTTTCGTGAGGGTTCTGGTTTCTCGGGAGGCTCATTGCCCAAGAGTTGGTTGAAGGCCCTCGCTTCTTCTTCCTGAGCCCACTTCTCCCGCCGACGGAAGTGCCTAGCTACGAGAGCGACGGCACCAAGTACCATGAATAGCATGAGGATCAGTGTGATGGCGAATCCGTCTGCAATATCAAAGGGCACCTGTGGTGGCATGCCTTGCTGACCAAAAAGAAAGAGCATATGCTTAGAGTGGTGTTAGGAAGAATTATCTTCTGAAGTGATGATCCGCCTCATTGGCACCATGTTAGATTCCGTGAATCCGTGTCTGGAGAAGAATTCACGGGACTCGGTGACAATGCGATCAGTCAGCAGCGTGATCCTCAGGAATCCCCGTTGTTCTGCGAATTCACAAACATGTTTGATCAAGCGGCTGCCAAGACCTTGGCTGCGATGATCGGGATGGACAATGCAGTCTTCTAACAGAATTACCATGCCGCCTTCTGCCGTGCTGATCGTGAAGAGTAGATTGACCATGGCGATGATCTTATCTTCGCTGCGAATGACGAAGATACGGCCTCGGTTAGGCTGTTCGAGTATCAATTTGAGACCGTGTTGTTGCTTGCGTCGGTCCGGCTGGAAGTCTTCCTCTAAACTAAACAGCTCCATGACCAGCTCAACGAGATCATCGAGATCCCCAAGTGTGGCAGGATCGATCCGCAGATTCTGGGCTTCGTTGGCTGAACTCATAGTTAGATTGGGTCCGCAAGATGCGGACCATGAAGGATTCTATCGCAGACTGGGGGCCTGAAAGAAAGAAAGAATCCAATGAATACAAAGCCCCTGTTGAGGGTCCAATCGGGCGGATCCAATACTTACCTCTTATGAAAAGACTCCTCAAATCCCTCTTCGCTAGCGTTGGCGCTTTGGCGCTCTTCGTTGCCTTTGGTCCTACAGATGCCGCTGCACAGCATTGCCGTAGTTCAAGTTTGTACGGGTATAGCAGCGGTTACGGTCGTCACTACACGCCATCTTATCACACCACGCAGCGTCGCTATGTGACACCCGTGCGTCGTAGTCGGGGCTACACGTCTGCTCGCATTGTGGTCAATCCACATTATGGCAACGGTTCCATTTACTATCGTGGCACCAGCCGCGCCTACCCTCAGCGCCGCTACTATCATGCGCCACGTCGCACCACCCGCTACACGACGCGGTCACGTGGATGGTGCTATCGCCGCTAGAAGATTGTTAGAAATAAACTAGTTGTGAATCGGGTTCTCTGGAAAGAGGGAACCCGGTTCGCATTTAGAAGGATTGGTTCAAGAGAATCAGAGACTCGATGTCGCCATACTTCACCACTCCAGGTACGAACCAGGGATCATCAAGCCTGGTCACATTTGCAAAGCGCATTCCGCCCAGACTGACGTTTGATTCTCCGATGAACGGTTGTGCTCTGAGGAGAAACCGCGTTGCTAGGGCGATCGCGGCACCACCTTCGTTTCCTTGCAGATGCACCTTGCTCACTTCCCAATCATCTGACATTTCACGCATGCCCTTCACCACGGTGAGCATATCGTGTACTCTCCTAGCAAAGGTGGTTGCATTGTAGCCAAACGTGTAACCCGACGCCTCTGGTTGATTCATGGCGGCTTTGGATACGTCATCCGTGATCGTTACGAGTGCGAATCCGTCTTGAATGAGCGTGGCACTGTTAGGGAACGTCTCGACCTCGTCTGCGGATGCCCAGCGCAAGATCACTTCTCCATTCCAACCTTCCGAATAGATGTAACGTACCTGAACGGACTCGTTGTGAGCCTTCGACTCCATGGTGCCTTCCATGAGTAAATAGTCTGTCACCTCCTCCTTCAAGGTGAGTTCGTGGCTTACCGGTCCTACCTCATCCCACGAGCGCCCTATCATTGTTTCCCAGGCGCCGCCGACTAGATTGACGTAGTCTGCAGCAGCTTGAGCATTGTCTCCCATGCGTGAGCGTAGGGTTGCGAGTTGGAGGTCGCTGTCTGTTGCCCACCATTTGAGAAGGGCTTCTTCGTGGGAAGCTCCGCGCTCGGATGGAGCGGGATGCGCCGTTGTCCACACACCCATTTCTCTTTTGGAGAGCGGTGTGAACGGCTGCTCTCTGATTGGCAATTCATGGCCGAGTTTGAAGTGAGTATTGACAAAGCCGTACATCGCTTGCCGTGAGACGGCGTTGAAGTTGTGTTTAAATCTCAGAAATGGAAAGACGTCGAAATGGCTGCGTTTGCCGAGCATCGAGTACAGTTGCTCTAGTTCAGGTTTGCCCTTGGTTTCGATCTCTATCGTCCAGTCATCGGCACCCGTGATGCCGAGGGGTCTTGGTGCTGTGAGAGCTGCGAGATCGATATTTCCGGCTCCCACTCGGAGGTAGTTGGCATTCTCACAGACACACCCGCCTTGCATCGCCGTCGACACCATCACTGCTGGGAAAAGCAGGTCCGGGCGGTCGTCTACGGCTCCTAAGATAAACGTTTGCGTGCCACCACCGCTTGCACCCGTGACGCCGATTCGGTCTTGATCAATGCCAGGAAGTCCTTCGAGGAAGTCTAGGGCTCGTATGGAATTGAAGGTTTGGATGCCCATGAGGTTCTGCTGGCGCAGCTCCGCAGTGACGCTAAAGAGCCCATTCTCAGTCATGGAACTCTTACGGTGATCTAGTTGAATGCTATCGGCATACCCGACCATATCGTAGTGAAATACCACACATCCCATGCGGGCAAGTTGGACACAGCGCGCCTGCAACGGATGGCGGCCCGACGGGAATTGTTCACCGCCGGTTTCTAACTCTTTAGCGAACTTGGTTCCGTGATCGTGATAGCGGCCGTTCGTCCAATGGCCATGTGGGCTAAGAATCCCAGGAATCTTCTGGCCACGTTTGAGGTTCTTGGGGCGGTAGAGACTTCCACTGACGTAATGGCCAGGAAAGGATTCGAAGCTGACTTTCTCGACCGTGTAGTCGTCTCGGTCAACTAGCCCATGCACCACCGCGTGGAGCGGGTGCCTGGTTGGCATGGGCCAAAGCCCAGTAGCCACGAGAACTTGTCGACGCAACGACGCTGCTCGGGTTTCCCAAGCCTCTGCCGAATCAACCTGGCGAAATGGGTGATAGCTGTCTTTCGATCTGAGTTCGGAATCTGCGGCGCCGAGCGGGGCGACGTGGAGTGCAATGGGAATGAGGAGTAACCAGTGTTTCATCCACCCATTTAAAGGAGTTAAAGCGTTTCTGTCACTTCAAAGGACGAAGATCGAGGTGTCCTCGTTTCTTGTTCACCCGGAAGAGTTCCGCCTCGAATTGATCGCCCACGTGGTAGCTCTTTCCCTTCTTCGCGCTCACACAGAGTTGCCTTGCATCATAGCGGTAGTAGTCATCGCCAGGGAGATCGGCCATTCGAATGAGCCCACGTGTGGCGAACCCGAGTATTTCGACGAAGAGCCCCATGCGGGAAACTTCCGTGACCACGATGTCGAATCGAGGAGGCGGAATGTCGCGACTGCGCCGTTCGAAATACTCCATCACCTTGAGCCGCTTTGTGTCCTGCTCGGCTTCTGCCGCTAAGCGCTCTGTGTTGCTAAGGTGCTCTCCGAGTTCGCCCATTTCCCGGTAGGAGGGGGTAGGCGTCTGGTCTTCTTGGCCTATCAAACGTCTGAGCACGCGATGCACCACCAAGTCGGAATAACGTCTGATCGGACTGGTAAAATGCGTGTAATGAACTTTGGCGAGTCCATAGTGCCCTAACGAATCCGCATGATAGGCAGCGCGCTTCATGCTCTTGAGTAGGTCAAGCTTCAGAACGTATTCTGCTGGATGCTCACGTATTTCCTTGAGAAGGATCTGGAGGTTGGCGCGGTGCGTCAAGTCCCCAGCCGGAAAGCCATGTCGGTTGGCTGATTCACGAAATTCTAACAGCTTCTCTGGATCGGGATCTTCGTGTATCCGATATAGCGATGGCTTGTCTGCTTGCTGGATCGTTTCAGCCACGGCTTCGTTGGCGGCGAGCATGCATTCCTCGATGAGTTGGTGACTCTTGTCATTCTCCATCACGCGGATCTCGCGAGGTTTGCCTTTGTCATTAAGGATTACTTTCGTTTCCGGGAAATCGAGGTCCAGGCTGCCCGCAGAGAAGCGTCGCGTTCGAAGCAAGGAAGCCAGGGCCCAAGCGCGTTGAACACACGCGGTGATCGGATCTGTTGATCCCCGTTCTTGAAGACGATCATAGGCCTCCTCATAAGTCAGGCGCTGTTGGCTGCGGATCACGGCGGGAGTGAAGCGCGCTGCTTGTCGAGCGCCCTTCGCATCAAAGGTCATGATGGCGCAGAAGGTGAGCCGATCTTCGTCTGGGCGAAGACTGCAGATGCCATTGCTGAGCGCTTCTGGGAGCATGGGAAGCACCCGGTCTACAAGGTAGACACTGTTGCCGCGTTGTTCAGCTTCCTGATCGAGCTCACTCCCCGGGGTTACGTAGCGAGACACGTCTGCAATGTGAACAGCAAGCTCCCAGCCGCCGTCTTTGAGTTCTTTGACGGCAATGGCGTCATCGAAGTCTCGAGCATCGAACGGATCGATCGTGATGACTTCAGCATCGCGCCAATCCTCGCGTCCTGCCAGGGCGTCTTCCGACAGGTCTCCGTCGATGTTCTCGGCAGTCTGAAGCACCTCTTCGGGAAACTCCGTGGGTAGACCGTGTTTGTGAATAATTGCGAGCACGTCGACACCTGGTGCATTGTGTTTCCCTAGAACCTTGAGCAACGTTCCCTGAGGGCTCTGGCCCAGGGATTCCCACGAGTCGATCCTGGCCAGGGCTTTGTGGCCTGAAACGGACTCGTCTACCGCGATGCCGTGGAGATCGATCCGTTTTGGCAGACGTTCATCATCGGGGGCAAGGGTAGCCCACCCTTCGCCCACGGTCAGGGTGCCCACAAGTTTACGGGCAGAACGTTCTAGGACCTTGATCACGTCGCCTTCTAGGCGCGGAGGCTCGTCCTGAAATCGCTGGCGCAGTTTCTCCTGCTTGTCCTTAGGAAGGTGCTTCAGCCATGCCGGATCTCTCTCCGAGGCCGAGGGGCGGCGCAAGCGGACGAGCACCCGATCGCCCTCCAAGGCGGTGCTCTCGTGGCCTTCGGGAATGTTCAGGCGCTTCAAAGTGACCTTTGGGCCTTCGCCAGCTGATTTGGCGATTACCAGCTCACCGCCTCGGGGCCGTTTCCGAAACGTTCCGACAACTGTCTGAGCGCTGGTTTCTTGGAGGATGTAGCGCCCCTTCTTGGCTCGCACGATAGCTCCAGACTCCTCCAGCCGCTTCAAACACGCGCGCAGGGCGGGACGATCCCTAGAATCGAGCTCTAGCGCGCGGGAAAGTTCGGACTTGTTCTGGGGGCGATAGTCGCTCTGGCGCAGGTGTCTGAGCAGTTTCTCCTCGATCAATTCGTTCATTACTTGCTTGTCAAAGGAAGCCTGACGGCTAAGCATCCGTCCCCGCCCTCAGGATTGAGAGGGACCAACAAATTCACTAGCCTGGCCTTAGGCCCGCATGCTACCCTAGAAGAAACCGTCTACAACACCTATGAAGATCTCCCTACGCCGCCCGCTTTCCCGCGCGTTCACTCTAATCGAACTCCTCGTCGTGATTTCAATCATCGCCGTCCTCGCCTCCATTTCGGTGCCAGTGACCAAGAATGTCATGAACCGCGCTCGCTCCGCCACCGTGCAGAATGACTGCATGCAGCTGCAGAATGCGATCAAAGGCTTTTATAACGAATATTATGCCTATCCTGTGCGTGGAGACAGTGAAGGTCCCTACGAGACGAACAGTGATCTCATGGACGTTTTGATGTCTGCGGACTCTGCTCAAGCGGACGACCTCAACCGTCGTAAGATTCCCTTCTGGGAGCCTTCCAAGATGGCGAAGAAAGAGAACCTCCCAGGCTTTCATCCAGACACGGGGCGTCTCAACGATGCTTGGGGCCAGATTTATGAAGTCTACATGGATGCCGATGATGACTCTTCACTGACCATTCCTTCGATTTATGGCGACAAATTTGGTCGTTCCGGTCGCATCAAGCGTCCGATCTTCGTCCATAGCTCTGGGCAAGATAAGAAGTTTGATGCCATCAAAGACAACGTGTCTTCCTGGGACTAACGCCTCGCTTCAGCGGGTGTAGTTCAATGGTAGAACGCAAGCTTCCCAAGCTTGACACGAGGGTTCGATTCCCTTCACCCGCTCTCTCCAATTTTAG
>JAACDM010000077.1 GCA_009936795.1 Verrucomicrobiaceae bacterium
GACAAATTGTTCTTCCCAGAAAGTTCCCGGTGGTCCTAGGTTGACGGCTTGTAACCGTCACCTCATGAGCGATTCCTCCAAATCTGAACGTCACCGCCTCTACTGGCGCAAGAACCTCACCTGCCTGGGCCTGCTGCTCGCCATCTGGTTCATCGTCAGCTTTGGAGCCGGGATCCTCTTTGTCGATCAGCTGGACAAGATCCGCATCCCTGGAACGGGCTGCAAACTGGGGTTCTGGTTCGCTCAGCAAGGTAGCATCTACGTGTTTGTCGTCCTTATCGCTGTCTACGTGCGCTACATGAACAAGCTCGACGCGAGCTTTCGTCAGGAAAACTCTTCTAACTAAGCAACGACTATGTTCTTAGCAATGTCAGCTATTCAAACGTGGACGCTCGCCATCGTCGGGTTGTCCTTCGCACTCTACATCGGCATCGCGATTTACACGCGGACTTCGAAGCGGAGTGAGTTCTACGTCGCCGGTGGTGGCGTTCACCCTATCGCCAATGGAATGGCAACTGCAGCGGATTGGATGTCCGCTGCATCCTTCATTTCCATGGCCGGGATCATTTCCTTCCAAGGGCGGGATGGCTCTGTCTATCTCATGGGATGGACCGGCGGCTACGTGCTCTTGGCACTTCTGCTAGCGCCCTATCTTCGCAAGTTTGGTCAGTTCACCGTGCCGGACTTTGTCGGTGATCGGTATTACTCACGCACCGCACGTTTGGTTGCGATTGCCTGCGCCCTGTTCGTGTCGTTCACCTACGTCGCTGGGCAGATGCGTGGAGTTGGTGTCGTCTTCTCGCGCTTCTTGGAAGTGGATGTCAATATCGGGGTGATCATCGGAATGGCCATCGTGTTCTTCTACGCGGTACTCGGAGGGATGAAGGGGATTACCTACACGCAGGTTGCTCAATACTGCGTGCTCATCTTCGCCTTCATGGTGCCGGCGATCTTCATCTCGATCATGCTCACAAATAACCCTATCCCGCAGTTGGGCATGGGAGCAGCACTGAAGGATTCAGGCGGTGAGTTCTTGTTAGACAAACTCGATGGCCTGAGCACCGAACTCGGATTTGCCGCTTACACCTCCGGTACAAAGAGTATGCAAGACGTCTTCTTCATCACGATGGCGCTCATGGTGGGCACAGCGGGACTTCCCCATGTGATCATCCGTTTTTACACGGTGAAGAAAGTGAAAGACGCTCGCATGTCCGCCTTCTGGGCGCTCCTCTTCATTGCCATCCTATACACGGCAGCACCGGCGGTCGCTGCGTTTGCTCGGACAAACATGATAACGTCTGTCAGCAAGAAGCCATACGCAGAGATTCCGCAGTGGTTCAAGACCTGGGAGGACTCTGGCTTGATCGCTTGGAACGATAAGAACAATGACGGCATCGTGCAGTATACCAAGGGCGATGCCTTCAAAGGAAAGCCAACGTTTCAAGAAGATGCCGCTGGTAAGCCGGTCACAGGCACGCACGGTCAGCGATTGATTTCGAATGAGGCCGTCGAAGGCACCAACGAACTCTATGTGGACCGCGACATCATGGTGCTCGCCAATCCCGAAATCGCCAACCTTCCTAACTGGGTCGTCGGTCTTGTCGCTGCAGGAGGTCTTGCCGCCGCCTTATCAACAGCAGCCGGGCTGTTGTTAGTGATTTCAACAGCCGTCGCTCACGATCTCTTCAAGCGGACGATTAAACCCGATATCTCCGAGAAAGGTGAGCTGTTCGCTGCCCGTATTGCTGCCTTCGGCGCAGTCATCATTGCCGGCTTGTTAGGAATCTTTCCTCCTGGCTGGGTTGCTCAGGTCGTGGCCTTCGCGTTCGGACTTGCAGCGTCTTCGTTCTTCCCTGCCATTATTCTTGGAATCTTCTCTAAGCGGATGAATCGCGAAGGAGCCATCACGGGAATGCTCGTCGGAATTCTTTTCACCACGAGCTACATTGTCTACTTCAAGTTCATCAACCCTGCGGCGAACAACAAAGACTCTTGGTGGTTTGGCATCTCTCCAGAAGGCATCGGCACCCTTGGCATGCTCTTCAATTTCATCACGGCATGGATCGTGTCGCGCTTCACGCCTGCACCACCAGCAGAAGTGCAGGCCATGGTGGAGAACATTCGCGTGCCCGAGGAGACAGCCTAACACGTGCCCGTCCGTGAGCCGAACTACACGCCACCTTGGTGGCTAAAAAACGGTCATGCCCAAACGGTGGCGGGACGATTCTTTCGAAGGGTCTCTCTCCCCCGCTACGGACGCGTCCGCATCGAACTGGCTGACGGTGATTTCCTGGATCTCGATACCATTTCTCGCGGCCATGAGCGTGTTGCCATACTCGTGCATGGCCTTGAATCCTGCGCACAGGCTCCCTACATTCGTAGTATGGCGAAGGTACTCCTTGAGGATTCCTGGGACATTGTAGCCGTGAACCTCCGGGGCTGCAGCGGCGAACCTAATCGCCTCCTACGTTCTTATCACAGCGGCGTGACTGAAGACCTTCAAGCGGTCATTAGTCACGTCCGCGGGCAGGCACCCGACGTTCCGATTGCACTGGTGGGCTTTAGTTTGGGAGGCAACATCGTCTTACGCTATCTCGGCGAACAAGGCGAGCGTGTGCACGGCCAAGGCATCCTGTTAGGCGCCGGTGTCTCCGTCCCCTGTGAACTCGAATCCTGCGCCGAGAGATTCGCGCGGCCGGAGAATCGCATCTACATGAACCGCTTTCTCAAGCTGCTGTTCAGGAAGGTGAAGCACCGACAACACCACTTCCCCGGTGCCATGGATTATGAAGCGATCCTCTCGTCAAAGAACTTTCATGACTTCGATGGCCAATTTACTGCGCCGGTTCACGGATTCAGCTCCGCCCAAGACTACTGGACCAGCTGTAGCGCCAATGCCA
>JAACDM010000002.1 GCA_009936795.1 Verrucomicrobiaceae bacterium
AGCCACGTTCTTTGCTAGGCCCGCCATCCGATTGCTGGGCCAATCTGCCGCAGCCACTTGCAGAGCAACGCTTCCCTCGTCGGCGAGTTCGTGAAGGGTCGCCGCAGAGCTGTCCTTCACACCATTTTTCGGAATGAAGAAACGAATGCCGGTGTCGCCAGCGTGTACCCAATGTCCGTGTGCAGGCGTGGTGGGTGCTTCTGCTGAGAGACCTTTCGGGTAGAACGCAAAAGGATCTTCAGAGGCGATATACCAGTGGGAACGCAAGGCTTCCGCTTCGGCCGACTGCGCAAAAGCGTTATCGATGCGATTAGGCGTGGCAGCGCACCCCACGAAAAGAGTGAGTACCAAAGGAATGAAGTGCATTTTCATGGTTGGAGGAGTGTATAGCTTGTGTAGAAGGAGATGAGAAGATAGAAAGATGCTAATAACGGCATACCTACGAAATCCCCGGCCGCCAGGTCGTAGTCAGCCATCGTCAAGAATGCGTCCAGCGTGACCATGCGGGCCAGGAGTTTAGTGTGTGCGTCGGACATCGGCGTTTACACCGAGGAAGGCATTCGGTTCTCGTTTAATCGCGCGGCTCTGCTAATCAAAGCGCGTGAAGCTATCGAGGTACTTGCCTGTGCCATCGATCGCTTCGAACTGTTGGCGGCCTTGATAGAGTTTGACGCGGATGAGGTGGTTGAGATCTTCGGCGCGAGCGATGTATTTTAGTGGGCGTAGCTTGGCCCAATCGACTTTGCGCACACCGACGCCCCAAGCGCCGTCGCCCATGTAGGTGACTCCACTAATGTCTACTTGATTGTGCTTGATCGGCATGGTGCGCTTGTAAACGTGGTGGTCGTTCTCGAAGGCC
Source organism: Verrucomicrobiaceae bacterium (assembly GCA_009936795.1). GTDB lineage: Bacteria > Verrucomicrobiota > Verrucomicrobiia > Verrucomicrobiales > DEV007 > JAACDM01. The sequence goes on from JAACDM010000002.1 coordinate 860, forward strand.
ACATCGACACCGTACTTTTCAAACAAGGGGACCCATTCTTTGCGGATCTCTTGCATGTCATCCTTGATCAAGGTCCCATACGCTGGGCGATGGTAACAGGCAAAGAGGTGAGGGAAGTTCGTTCGTTGTTTTAGAGTGCTCTCTAGCCACTCCGTTTGGGCTTTGGGAGTTTGGGTGTGATAGGAATCGAGGCAAGCGATGCTCAAGTAATTGCCGAAGTCGATGACGTAGTTCGACACCTCTTGTGGAAGCGGGAATAAGCTGTAATAGAACTTCGCGACCTTCCTCGGATCGAAATCTTTACGATCAGCTTCTTTCACTTCATTGAGATTCTGCGTTTTGATACACTCGTGATTGCCAATGACGGCGATCATAGGAATGAGGTAGTCATCAGCGGTCACGGCGTTGTCATGCCAGGAATCGATCCACTCATACCAGCGATCGACTTCTTTGCCGTTAGCGTATGCCAGGTCGCCGCCTAAGAGGGCAAAGAGAGGGCGTTCCAGGCCGGCACGGCGGTTCATCTCATCGAGCAACTTACGCTCGTAGTACATATCTCCGCCGGTGACAAACGTGACGGGATCCGTTAGGCGGTCGGGAGCAGTTCTAAAGAACCACTTACGATCGCGCAGCCGCTGACTGCCCTCCCGTATGTCGAAGACATAGGGCGTATCCGGGTTCAGGTCTTTGAGAATGACCCGGTGAATGACGCGACCGCTATCGGCAAAGGCATGCGTCGTGGGCGTGGCTACTGTGCTCGGCTCCGAACCTCGTGGACCATAGCGGAGCTGAAACTTGGTAAGGTTCTCGGGTAAGAGTGCTGGTTGCTCGGTTGTGACTTCTGCAGTCTTCCATCCTTCAGAGGGTTCGTTCCCGATGTAGATTTGCCAAGGTTGCTCGGGCTCAATGAGATTGCGCTCAACTTGGCCTACGATTTGTGTCAGTGAAGGGTCGAGCGTGAAATCACTGCTATCAATGACACTGTTGTGCCCTTCGATCGCGAGGATGTTCTCTCCTTCCTTGAGTAGCTCAACGTGTTTCGAGTCGATTTCGAAGGTGATTTCTTCGCTCGCGTTGTTCGCGGTCACTCCTTCGACGGCGTCTCCGCTGCCTTTGTCGACATTGACTCGAAGAATCTCGTCGCCATTGAGATACGCAATGAATCCGTCGCTATGGCGAGCTTTCAGAACGAGCTTTGTATCAGCGTCTACGGCTTCGTAAACTTTGCTGTCCGGCGGCACGTCACCCGCGCTCAGCAGGTCAGCTTTCCAATCGTCATCGAACTCCTTTTTACCGTTACTATCGAATACCGTATACTTCCCTTCTAACTTGCCTGGTTGCGATTCCTTGGCCCCGACATTGACGGTATAATTCTTCCCAAGATAATCCAACTTGAACTCCATATTTAAGTTTTGTCCGGCGATCTCGACCTTATCGAAGTCAGCCTTGCCCAGGAGGATACTGGAAATGGTACCTTTATAAGACTTGCTGGATTTATCCCATGTGAAAACGCTCGTTGTCTGGATATCGATCGCGTTGACTACCGCCACCGATTTCCACTTGCCGGCAAGCTTGACCGGCGTGCCGCCGTCCAGATCTTCCACTTCAAACGGCTTCCGAATGTAGAGACTACGAACCTCGTCTTGCATCTTCACATGCGACAAATTCTTCGGATCACCGTAGCCGAAGCCCGCATGCGCTTCTAACCACCTTCCATGAGGCAAGATGGCATCCACTTTCTCAATCCACTGGATCGTTATCGTGCTCGTGGGGTCGAGATGCCATGAGCAGATCGGGCCTTGGACTGGACCGGCACCCTGAGTGGCCATGAGGGTGAACAACAAGGTCGTAAGGGTGCCGAGTTTCTTTATCATTGTTTTGTTAGGGTTTCTTGGCGAAGTGTATACTAGTTTCGGATTAAAGTTGCCTTTTTTGAGAGCTAGTTGGCGAATGAATTCTGATGGAGGGCCTGCCGGTGAGAACAGACTGGCCAAAGCAGCATTCTTAGCGCTGGCTTCAGTCGGCGTTTGTTCTGTTTGGCTCAGGAGACGCCGGCTAAAGCCCGTAGTGTCCGAAAATCCGAATCGCCTGGTATTCATGCTGCCTCCCGGTAGTAATTCCGCCAATCCGCTCGCGGCATTCCATCTTCCCTTCAATTTGCCAGAGCGTTCTCAGGCTCAATGATCTCGCTCTCCAGCCCGTGGTGGATCCTCTCACCATAGCAATGCTCACAGAACTGCCCATCCGCTTGCCTAAATGATTTCTCCTCCATGAGAATCATTCGCGCCAGGTTCCCTTCCGTCCCAGCGATTCCTTCAGGTCTCTGACTTCCTCCTTCATTTAATCGATACCCTCCTGTCGCTGGCGGTTCATCTAGCCTGCCAGTGACACCAACAGCAACCTTAACACGTTCATCAGAAAATTTCGAAAGGTACGGGGTCTATAGGGGCTAAATCAAAGTTTAGGGTTTTAGTTAGCGAAAAAACGAAGGGATCACGGGGCGGTCAGCAGGCGCACCATTTCTCGGTTCTTGAGCGCACGAGCGAGATCCACGGGCGTCATGTCACCCTGGCCCGCGATGTTCTTGTCCGCCCCGTGTTTTAGCAGTACGCGAACAGACTTTGAAGCTTTGTGATAGACGGCGTGGAACAGGGGTGTGGCTCCCACTCCCTGTTGCGCGTTGATGTTGGCTCCATTCTTTAGAAGTGTCTCGACCATCTTCGCCTGATCGGGTGGTCCCGC
>JAACDM010000078.1 GCA_009936795.1 Verrucomicrobiaceae bacterium
CAGCTTGGCTGCACGATCGCGACGTTCCGCATCACTGCGGAAACTGGCAAAGGCCATCGCCAAATGGCGAAACTCCTCAAGACTTGGCTTCTGTGCTAGGATCACTGCAAAAATATCCTCAATCGCCTCCGGTGTGTGGAACCGCCAAGCCAGGTTCTTCGCTCGCATGTCCCAGTCCCCATAGGGAACTTCATTTAAACCCGGGCGAACCCATTTCTTGTAGATTGGTCCTTCTTTCTTTGTCGCCGCGATACCAAGCGCCTCGAGATACCAACGATTCTTCCCATCATAGCCCTTGATCAGATCGGGCAGTACGGCCTCACACGACTCCAATGGATAATCACGAAGGGCAATAGCAACTTCTCGGCGAATGCTCGGAGCCGGGTCACGGTGAAGCGTATTTACCATCCCGAGGACGCATCTTGGATCTGCTCTTCGCAAAGCGCGGAAAGCGACCAGCCGCTCCGATTCATCCTCGGACTCTAGCGACTGCCTTACATAAGCTTGGTTCAAATGGGCCAAGATCCACAGGGAACGCATGCGTAGATACGGATTCTGCTCGTTCTCAAAGAAGGCCTTCAGCTTAGCCAAGTTCACCCCTCCAGATTTCATCAAACGCCTTACCGCTTCCGCACGTACATTCACAGCAGGATTCTTCAGCGCCGTTAACAGTCCCTCATTGGATTCGAAATCGATGACTGGCGGCTTACTCGCTTTCGAGTCCCGGTGAGTGATTCGATAAATCGTGCCAGACAACTGATTGGTCCGCCGACTGGTATCGTTAAAGAAATCACTCACATAAAGCGCGCCGTCTGGCCCTATCACCACATCTGTGGGGAGAAAGTTCTCACCTTTCGAGTCCGACTTCAGAGTGAGAAACGGACGATGCTTGCCCATCTCGATCTGGGCGTCCTTCGCTGTAGGCCGACAAGCCATGACTTCCTTGCGCATCATGTCGCAGACAAGATAGACACCTCGATTGTTCTTTCCCAACTCATCTCCTTCGATGAACACATTTCCCGTAGGTGAACCCGCCCCGTATACGGAGCCCGGAGGCAACGCACCAGGATAATTCTCCCGCCAGTGCGAGCGAGAGAATCGTAGATCACGATGCCAGCCCTGGGGCTCGTCCCAGCTCTTGGAAACTTCTTCCCAAGAACGGCTCCCGTCTCGCAGGTCCGCATAGCCCATATTGCCATGCTCCATCAACCACGTAGACCGACAATGGGCAGGGTCGTCATTGTCGCTCTGCAACACATCGCCTAGCGATGTTACAAACATATCGTGCGTGTTACGCAGGTTGTGCCCCACCGGATGAAGGCCTGTTCCGTCCGGCTGGATGCGCATGGCCACGCCACCCACATAGACATGCCCATCTGAACTCGGCTTACCAATAGCTTCAGGGAATCCGTAGTAGCAGCCTGAGAGGAATTGGCGCCCATCTCTTGTATGAATATCCGCACCGCAGTTCCCATAGCTGAAGTACCATTCCCCGGTCGGCGAACCCACCACGGCATGGAGTGTGTGATCATGGCGGGTGTTCTTGAAACCCGTTAGAAAGACTTCTCGTTTGTCGACATTCGGATCAAAGACAGCATTCCGATCCACATCTGTGTAAATAATCAGGTCTGGTGTCGATGACAGGACGATCCTGTTATCAAACACCGCAATGCCGAGGGGCGCATGTCTGACATCCTGGTCCGTCACGAAGATATGCGATTCATCCGCCTTACCATCGTAATCCGTATCGCTCAGCACCATGATCGATTGTCCTGTCGCGATGCGCTTATTAACATTGTAGTCAATTCCTTCTGTCACCCAAAGTCGCCCCTGGGCATCCACGTCCATGGCCACGGGTGAATAAATCATGGGCGATTGCGCCCACACCTCCATCTTCAAGTCATCGGCAAACTCCTCGCCAAACATAAAGGCGTCCATCGGCACCTGCTCCACTTTGCGCGGATGCGCGACAAAGCTCTCTCGGTCAGGAAAGGCGTCCTGCGCTGATGCAAGGAGGGGCCACCAGCAAAGACAAAGAAGAGTGCGTCTGAAAACACTTGGCATGGTCCATCCAACCCTGCCAATCTTCTGCGGGTGCGTCTATGAAGATCGCGGCTACTAATACTGGCCCGTTGCTAGCAGGACCAAGGTGCACGCATCCTCGGTCGCGATGCCAGCTTGTTGCAATCGCGCAGAGAGCTCAGCTGACTCGGTCCCAGGATTGAAGATCACGCGCCGTGGTTTGAGCGCGACAAGGGCATTCGCCATCGGCTCCGAGATCTTCGGATTTACATACAACGTCACCGTGTCCACCGGAGCTTCCACGGTGTCTAGCGTTGCCATTACCGACAACCCCGCCACTTCGTTCAATCGCGGATGTACGGGAATAACCTGGAGCCCATGATCCATCAGCTGAAGGATCGCCTTGTGCGCATAGCGCTCCGGCCGATCACTCGCACCAAGCACAACCACGGTTTCGGTCTTGTTAGAGACACGTTCCCAAAGTACTCGTTCTCCCGAAATGCCATGAGACTCCAACGCCTCACCAATCTGTGCCGGTGTCGGTTCGACAACACCCTCATTGCGAATCTGGAGTTCGTCGGCCGGATAATCTTCGGACGGGAGCACTTGCACCGAGAGATACCAACACGCCCACGCACGCCAACTGCGTTGTGTTTTGCGTGGAGGCACCATGCGTGTGGCTAGATGCTGATAGTGACGTCGCGGATTACCAATGAAATGAGCCTCGTCGTCGACGCGATTTTCCAAGATCCAACGCACGGCCGCATAAGGCAGTGGCCACGTCTCAAGGATGGATTCATCGCCCGTGAGATCCGCACCGAGCGCCCGATTGATCAACAGCAGACTACGAGCTGGCAAGCCCTGCAACCACAGCGACCCCGCATAGGTCAGCGCCGTTTCATAAAAGTCCTCGCCACGGCCTTTGCCAAAGGGTGCCATGACAAGGTGCGTGAGCGGCTCGTGCGGCACTGGCAGATAGGGACATGGTTCCCAGTCAGAAAGGTGAGGGCGAAACTCCGGCATGGGCCCAGTCTAGCGCATGTCCTGCCTAGGGTCTCGCCGGAAAACGGCTTTCCTTTTGAAGGCCATAAGCTACGGTCGCGCATGCTCGATATCCGACTACTCCGCGACCAACCAGAGGAGGTGAAAGCCCGTGTGAAACCACGTGGCGGAGACTATCCTGGCCTTGTCGATGAAGTCCTCGCCTTCGACCAAACACGCCGTCAGGCTGAGACCAAGCGCCAAGAATTGCAGCAAGAACGCAATCAAACGAGCAAGGAAATCGGCAAGTTGCGTAAGGATGGTCAGGACACCTCTGAAATCGAAGCCAATGTCAGGACGATTGGCGAATCGATCAAAGCACTCGACGAGCAAGTGCTAGAATCAGAGACCCAACAACGCGATGTCCTCCTGAGCATTCCGAACATGCCTCATGCGGATTGCCCGGTCGGCCAAGACGAAACGGCCAATCCAGAAACACGCACCTGGGGCGATGCCAAGCCACACACGGAAGATCTCAAAGATCACGTCACCCTAGGCAGTGAGTTGGGCCTGTTTGATTTCGAAGCAGGAGCCACCCTCTCCGGCTCGGGCTATGTCGTCTTCACAGGCAAAGGCGCTCGCCTGCAGCGCGCGCTCATTCAGTTTCTCCTAGACCTGCAAACCGAAGAGCACGGCTATACCGAAATCAGCCCGCCCTACCTCGTGCGTCGCGAATGCATGTTCGGCACCGGTCAGCTCCCTAAATTCGAGGACGACATGTACGATCTCGAAGGCGGCGCCTTCTTTCTCGCGCCCACGGCAGAGGTCCCCGTGACCAACCTACGCCGTGAAGAAATAGTTCCCGAAGCGGACCTTCCCATCAAATACACAGCCCACACCCCTTGCTTCCGCCGCGAAGCAGGTTCTGCCGGCCGTGAAAGCAAGGGTCTCATCCGCATGCACCAGTTTGACAAGGTGGAGCTCGTGCAAATGACCCACCCTGACAACTCCACTCAAGCACTCGAGGACCTCACCGGTCATGCCGAGAAAGCCCTGCAACTGTTAGGGCTTCATTATCGCGTGATCGAGCTCTGCACGGGTGATCTCGGTTTCTCTGCCGCCAAGACCTACGATCTCGAAGTCTGGGCTCCCGGCCACAACGGTTACCTTGAAGTTTCCAGCTGTAGCAATTCCTACGACTACCAAGCGCGCCGCATGAACCTGCGCTTCAAGGACGCCGAGACGAAGAAAAATCGCTTCTGCCACACCTTAAACGGTTCCGGCCTCGCGCTTCCACGTTTATACGTCGCGCTCGTCGAGACGTGGCAACAGCCAGACGGCTCTATCAAGGTCCCAGAGCCACTCCAACCTTACCTTCGGGGGGCTACGGAGATCCGTTAGTTTGGCTCGTGATTGAGGCGCTGCGCCAACTCCCTGAACAGCATGCGGTCACTCGCCGCTACCTCATCGGAGTCTCTGGCGGTGCCGATTCAGTTGTCCTCCTGCGCCTGCTTCATGAGTTGGGCTATCGCAAGCTCGTCGTCGCCCATCTCAACCATGGCCTGCGCGGCCGGGCATCCACCGCAGATGCCACGTTTGTCAGGAAACTCGCAGAGCGGTTGGACTACACAACCGTCATCGCCCGCGAGAACGTCGCCAAACTTGCCAAAGCCAGCAAGCAATCGATCGAAACCGCTGCTAGAACTGCCCGCTACGCGTTCTTTGCCCAAGTAGCGCGGGAGCATCGCTGTCCTCGCCTCTTTCTCGCTCACCATGCCGACGATCAGGTCGAGAGCGTCCTCATGAGCCTCTTCCGCGGCGCAGGATCCAGCGGTCTCGGAGGCATGCGCGAAGGCTCTACCCAAACCATCGGCAAGAAGCGGCTGGAAATCTATCGCCCCTTGTTAGGCATCTGGCGCAGCGAAATCCTTGAGCAAGCCTCCCAAGAGAAATGGCCGTTCCGTGAGGACGCTTCCAACGACGACCGCACCTTTCTTCGCAACCGTGTCAGGCACGAGTTGATTCCTCAACTCGCGGATACCTTTAAACGCGATGTTCGCACGGCCGTCGCCAGGCTCGCCGAGCAAACGTCCGCAGAGAGCGATTACTTGGACAGCCTCGTTCAAGCCGATGCAGAGCAAACCACACTCTCCGTCCCCAACCTCCGTAGACTACCGCTCGCCTTACAAAGACGCCTACTCTTCCTCTGGATGAAAGGTCAGAAGGTGAGCAATGTTGACTTCGATCTCATCGAACGCGCTCGCACGCTTATCCTCCCTGACACAGAGACCGCCAAGGTCAACCTCCCCAAAGACCGCCACCTTCGGCGACGTCAGAAGCAACTCTTCATCGAAGAGTAGCACCCCTGCATTTGCCACCCTCGGTAGAGAACGCTACAGTCGCCGTATGCATTTCTGCCTGGTGCTCCTTTGGCTTTCGATCTATAGCGTATCGGCGGAACTGCTCATCCTTCCTTGGCCAGACCAGGAAACCGAGTTACCCCTCTGGAAACCCGACGCCCCATCATCCGAGAAATGGCCCGCCATCATCTACTACCACGGCACGAACGGCCACCCAAGCATCCGGCTCATGCGCGAAGTCACTGA
>JAACDM010000558.1 GCA_009936795.1 Verrucomicrobiaceae bacterium
GGCGGCTATTTCCTGACGGACGATGACGATGACCTCAACAAGTGGGTATTGCCTGCCGTGGAATTGGCTGCTGATGGCTACCTCATCATCTTCGCCTCAGGGAAAGATCGCGGTGGAGCCGGCACCGAGTTGCACGCCAACTTTCAACTCAAAAATGGCGGCGAGTTCCTCGCCTTGGTCAATCCGGACAAGACAACGATCCTCGATCAATTCGCCCCCGAGATCCCTCAACTAAGCGAGGACGAGAGTTATGGCGTACGAGCCTCCGGCGATCTCTGGGTTCTCAACTTCTTCTCCTCGCCCACACCGGACGAAGCCAATGGAAGCGGCAAAGTCGCGGAAGCAGTGGAGTTCGCTATCTCAGGACAAGCCTTCACCGACACCTTGGAGGTGGCCCTATCCACACGGTCCGGAAGCAAGATCAGCTACACGACCGATGGTAATAAGCCAACGCTCTTCAACGGCTCAACCTACACTGAGCCCATCGAACTAACCGAATCAACTATTCTGAGTGCCCAGATCTCGGGCGGCCCACTTACCCAGGAAGTGTTCTTCCAAGTCACCCCTGAACTAGCATCGATCTCGAGCAACTTGCCATTGGTCATTGTCCAAAGCCCAGGCACCATCGGCACGACCTATGACGGTATGCTCCTTGCCATCAAGAGACCAAGTGGCGAAGACAGCCGCACCCGGTTCCATGCCAACGAGCCATTCAGCCTAACCGGGAGCGGACAGATTCGGACACGGGGTTCGTCGACCCAAAGCTTCCCCAAGAAGTCCTACCGGCTCGAGTTTCAGGACGAAGACGGGGAGGACAAGGTGAACAAGCCTCTTGGAATGCCCTCAGAATCAGACTGGATTCTCAGCGGACGCTATGGAGATGACCGTGCCTTGATCCGCAATGAATTCACCTACCAGCTCAGCCGCGATATCGGCCGATATGCTGCGCGGACACGTCTCTGCGAAGTCTATGTCAATGATGGTAATGGTCCCGTTAGCGTTGATGACTACGTCGGTGTCTACAGTTTCATGGAAGCGATGAAACGTGATGCGGATCGTATCGACATTGCAGAACTCGCTGAAGACCAGAACGCCGAACCCGAGGTCACCGGCGGTTATATCTTCAAAGTCGATCGCGGTGGCCCTCCTAATGATACACGGACTACTGGTGGCGGCCAAAGCATTGTCATCACAGATCCGCCGGCTAGCGAATTGACCGATGCTCAACAGGATTACTTGGAAGACTACCTCGACGACATGAGGGACTCGCTTGACTCCGCCGATCCAGAAACTGGCTACCCTGCCTTCATCGATGTACCCTCGTGGATCGACCATCACATGATCAACATGCTGATGCTCAACGTCGATTCTCTACGACTGAGCACCTTCTTCTACAAGGAAAGGAATGGGAAAGTGTTCGGTGGTCCTGTATGGGATTTCAATATCTCTTCAGGATCAGACGACCGTTTCGGGAATCCTCCTAGAGCGAGTCAGCCGGAAACGTGGCGAGGCATCAGCGGGGATCGAGGAACGTCCTTCTTTGAGAATCAAACCCAACGGTGGTGGGGCGACCTTTTTGGTAACCGCGAGTTCCAGCAGCAGTATTGCGATCGCTGGCATGAACTGCGAGTGGACGCATTCAGCAACGAGTATATCATAACACTTATCAATTCAATGGCTGATGAAATTCGTGAAGCCCAAGGACGCAATGAAGAGCGCTGGCCCGGCGCGCCGCCTGAGCATGGCGGCTGGCAGGGTGAAATTGATCGCCTCAAAGACTGGCTAACCACACGCGCCGACTGGGTAGACAAAGAGTTTGTCCGTCCTCCTGGTGTCACGCCAAACGGAGGAGCCCTAGCGGCCGACGGAACCATTCGCCTCAAGGCCAATCGTGGCACGCTCTTTAGCCCGACAGACCTCTATTACACTACGGACGGCACCGATCCTCGTCTGGCTGGCGGCGAAATTAGCGCCACAGCCATCAAGTATGATGGCGTGTTCACATTGAACGCCTCGGCAAACTTGGTCGTGCGCGAGTACCTGCCAAGTTACAAGCCCAAGTCGGATGGCCCAGACCAGCAATGGAGCGCACCGGCCAATGTTCAGTTCGTGATCGGTTCGGAACCCGCTGCAGCTGGAAATCTCGTCGTGTCCGAAATCATCTACCATCCCGAGTCCGTGCCAATGGTCAATGACGATGATTACGAATTCCTGGAGTTCACGAATATCGGCACCGCACCGATTGATTTGTTAGGCGTGACTGCCAATGACGGCATAAGCTACACGCAGACTGAGCCTCTCATCCTCTCTCCGGGTGCTTCTGCGGTTCTTGTTAGAAACCTGGAGGCCTTCCGCGAACGCTACGGTGACGCCATCGTTGTCTCAGGCGTCTATGAAGGTGCCCTCGCCAATTCGGGAGATCAGGTCGGCTTCGCAGGCGCCACCGGTGAAGCCATCGTCGCCATTGACTACAACGACAATGCGCCATGGCCGACCGAAGCGGATGGAGACGGCTTCTCCCTTGAGCTGATCGGCTTCAAAGGAAATCCAGACCCTAACATGGCGTCTAACTGGGCCATTTCCAGCGAAGTCCGAGGCACCCCAGGAAAGACCGACGTTGGCGATCCCCCCGTGGGACAGACTTATGAAGAATGGGCCGCAGCCACGATCACGGATGGTTCTCCTGCCGGAAAGACGGACGACCCCGATGGCGATGGCTTCGTGAATTTAGCAGAATTTGCGCTCGGCACCGATCCGGTCGTCGCTCATGACCGCGAGCCCTTCACCGTAAGCGCTGATGCCGCCGGCGTCTCCGTTAGTTACTCAATAGCTACCGGAATTATCGGAGTCACTACCACCCTGCAAACATCAGCGGATCTCGCGACTTGGGTGGATTTCGCCGGACAGATTGAAACGGTGGCCGACGAAGTCACCGCGCAGCTCACAGATGCAGCTCAGGACCATGTCCGCCTGAAGTTTCAGTAGTACGTATCAATCAAATGGCTGGACCACGCGGCGAGGGAAGCTCAGAGTCGTTATGATGAAACGACTCTCTCTCGCCCTCCTCGCGTTGGCTTTCGCCCATCAGGCCCA
>JAACDM010000079.1 GCA_009936795.1 Verrucomicrobiaceae bacterium
CACAACCCAGATCTCAAGCTGATCTTGGCGGGTTTGTCACCTATCCTGTTAGGATTTCATCCAGCAAACCTGACGGAGAGCCCTAAAGTCATGGTGCGGTTTTACAGTGGTTCATTCGATTCAAGAGTAGCATCACCCTAAGAGTAGCCGACGCCGAATCCCACCTGCATCTGTTTCTGCCCCGGTAAGAGGCGACCACTGGAGTTGAGATCGGTCCATGCCAGCGGAGTCGATGAAGACACGGTGTTTCCAACATCCTTCAAACTGAGAACGAATCGGTCGCGGTCGATCCCGGTCTTGCTATGGAGTTTTTTCTAACATGTATTTATTGGGTCAATGAAATACGAAATGATCGATCTCGCTCGAGCTAAGCCCGTTTTATAAGAATTGAATTTATTAGCTTGGGTACGGCCTTGATCGTAAAGTTAAAAACTTCAGGACCGCTCATGTGTAAGTAATCCTTGTCATCACTAGATGCCTTCACTGGGGGCGGAGAGAAGGTATCGGCGATGCCTCCTTTCAAAATGAGTTGATCCCTAGCCCCTCTATCAGTTCTATCGATCTCGTCTTGGAGACCAGAGAGGTGCTTTCATTTGATTGTTGAACTGTTGCCAAGCGTTCTGCATCGCCTTCAGGCGTTCAGGCTCAGTGGAAGCCACGTCCTGAGTCTCACTGGTGTCTGTAGCAAGGTTGTAGAGTTGCCAGTCGGGTGTCTCACCGCGGCCCGGATTGCGCAAGAGTTTCCAATCCCCGTTTCGGAGAGCAGTCTTACGACCAGTGCGCCAGTAGAGCATTTGATGTGGGCTCCCGGTCTTCTTTCCAGTCAGGTAGGGAACAAGATCGACGCCGTCTAGTTGTTTCGTTGGAAGATCTGCTGCCGCCGCAGCTGTGGCAAAGACATCCAGGGAGATAATAGGCTGATTATAGACTTTGCCTTGGGGGAGCTTGCCAGGCCATTGGATGAGAAAGGGAACGCGAAGGCCTCCCTCGTAAACACTACCTTTCCCCCCTCGCAGAATACCATTGCTTGAAGTCAGTTCTTTCGTAGGGCCACCGTTGTCACTGAAGAAGACGATGAGTGTCTTGTCTTCGAGCCCGGACTCTCTCACTTTGAAGAGCACTTCGCCAACGCTGTCATCCATGTTTGCTAACATCGCCGCAAAGATGCGACGGTGAATGTCTTCGATATGAGCGAATTTCTCCATGTAGGTGTTAGTACCTTGGAGTGGGCTGTGTACTGCGTTGTAGGCGAGATAAAGAAAGAATGGCTGATCCTGCTTTCGCTCGATGAAGTCGATGGCTTCACGAGTGAAGGCATCCGTGAGATAGGTCGATTCTTCGACAGGTTGGCTGCCGCGGACGATGGGATTATTGGCATCATAGTCTGGTTCGTTGTGGCCCATGTGAGTCGAGTAGACGGTCTGGCCATCCTCTGAGATCCAGCGCCCTTCACCACCTCCTGGCAGCCGAGTGCGACGTTCCATGGTCACTGATCCAAGATAGGGAGGCGGGAGAAAGTAATGACCCTCGTGGGTGAAGCCAAAGAACTCATCGAACCCATGACGGAAGGGATGATACTTTGCCGTTCCACCCAAGTGCCATTTTCCTACAAGTGAACTGACATACCCGCATTCGAGCAGGTGCTCTGCTAAGGTCACTTCGCTGGTAGGTAGGCCTGCATTGGAATCTTCGTTGTGGTGGCCTGTGGGATTGAATTCGTAGCCGAAGCGAGTTTGATAGAGACCTGTTAGGAAACCGGCGCGCGAGGCACTGCAATAAGGCGCGCTGACATACCCGTTGGTAAAGCGGACTCCGTTGGTCGCTATGGAATCAATGTTTGGAGTCGGTATATCCGTATTGCCTTGGCACCCGAGTTCTCCATAACCGAGATCATCGGCCACGATGAGGATGACATTTGGCAACGCCTGCGAAATGTTAACCAGTGCAGCGCACGCGAGATGGATTGCTAGAACATGGCGAAACATTAGCCGATCCTGCCACAATTAGTCGGAGACGGCAATCTGCACGTGGTCAGGTGGCCTTCACTAGGTTTTGCTCGTAATTGTCAACTAATGAGTTAACATCTGCAATTAACGTTGATATCGGTATTTATTGCAACTTAGTATAAGTATGAAATCAATACTTTCGAGGCGCCATAATTGGTCCTGGGCTGTGGCTTTTAGCTGGTTTCTCCTGTCGCAACCCGTTCCTGGTGAGTCGATTGCGCGGGTTGGGAATGAGCAAAACTTGGATGCGATCCGAATTGACTTTCCGAATCCACCAGTCCACGCCCGGAATCTCTTCCACCTCTCGGTGGCTATGTGGGATGCCTGGGCTGCCTACGATTCGGGTGCGATTGGGTACATTCATCGCGAGGACGCCACGGCAGCGGACATCGAGTCGGCTCGGAGGGAAGCCATCAGTTATGCAGGCTATCGCATCCTGGAGCATCGCTACGCGCTTTCGGTCAATGCGGCGACATCGTTGCAAGCATTCGATGATGAGATGGCTGGATTGGGTTACAACACGGGAATTGAGACCGTGTTGGGTGAAACGCCCGCCGCCGTTGGTAATCGGGTGGCGGCGGCCATCTTGGAGTTTGCCGAATCCGACCTTTCCAACGAGGCCAGCAACTACGTCGACTGGTCTTATTTTCCAGTGAACAATCCCTTAATTGTGCTTCATCCGGGAACGATAATGTTCGACCCTAACAGGTGGCAGCCATTGGCGTTTGATGAACGCCTAACGCAAAATGGTCTGGTGGCGGAAAATGTGCAAACATTCGTCGGGTCTCATTGGGGGGCTGTCCGTCCGTTTGCGATGACCTTAGCGGAAGGCGAATCTATCTACTACGATCCCGGACTACCGCCACAGTTAGGTGGAGTGGAGGACGCGCTATTCAAGTCTGGCAACATCACTGTAATCGAACGTAGTCGTGATCTCGATCCTGATAGTGGAGTGATGGTCAATTTGTCGCCCCGTGTCTCTGGGAATCATACCCTTGGGCAGAACGATGGGACAGGCCATGGCGCCAATCCTGTAACGGGACAACCCTACGCTGATAATATTGTTCCTCTTGGGGATTATGGTAGAGTGTTGGCTGAATTCTGGGCTGATGGACCCGATTCTGAGACGCCCCCGGGCCATTGGAACGTGGTTGCTAATGAGGTTTCTGACCACCCAGAGTTTCAGCGTCGCGTTGGAGGGGTAGGGCCTGTCCTTGACGAGCTGGAATGGGATGTGAAACTTTACTTCGCCCTCAATGCCGCCACGCACGACGTTGCCGTAGCCGTGTGGGGATGCAAGGAGCTATACGATTACGTTAGGCCAATCAGCAGCATTCGCTACCTGGCAAGCAAAGGGCAATCCTCCGATGCAGGTGGTCCACGCTACCACGCTGAAGGCATCCCACTAGAGCCAGGTTTGATCGAAGTAGTCAGCGCCGAGTCTGCGGCTGTTGGGGAGCGACATGAGGGATTCGTTGAAGGAGAAATCGTCCTCTTTGCTTGGGGAGGTGAGCCAGCACAGCCGTTGACTGAATACACTGGGGCGAAGTGGATTTCGGCAAGCACCTGGTTCCCTTACCAGCGCGATACGTTTGTCACGCCGGCCTTTGCTGGGTATGTGTCAGGACACAGTGCTTTCAGCAGAGCAGCGGCGGAAGTGCTCACCTCGATTACTGGAAATCCTTACTTTCCAGAAGGGCTGGGGACATTCACCGCCGAACAGAATGCTTTTCTTAAATTCGAGATAGGTCCCTCAGTCGATGTCGAGTTGCAATGGGCCACTTATTATGACGCTGCAGACGAAGCGGGGATATCGCGGCTCTACGGTGGCATTCACGTGCCTGTGGATGACGGCCCCGGCCGTATCATTGGTTCTAAATGTGGCCTTGCCGCATGGGCACTAGCAAGTCAATATTTTGACGCAACTATTATTGCGAAAGAGCACAACATTACCGCAGTCCATCTTAGCGATGGCCGCTATAAGGTCTTTTGCGATGCCACTCGTGGGATGTTCTATCGATTAGAATCGAGCATTGATTTGTTGAACTATACGCCCGTGGGTCCAGAAGTCCGTGCGGGATATGCCCAATTCGAATCGCTCATCGACGTATCAACTATCGAAACAGGGAAATTCTTCCGTATCACGCGACTAACGACTCCGGAAGCTGATTAGGAATGATCCCTGGCACGCTTCTCGACTTGTGCTAGAGCTCTGGCGGCCTGGTGTGAGAAGTGGCGGAGTGGGAAGGAATCGAACCAACCAGGACTCTTTCGAGCCCTCAACGGTTTTGAAGACCGCGGTCCCCACCAGGGAGGCAACACACTCCGTTGGGGTAGTTGAATCACGGACCTGTGCTTTGGCAACGCTTATCTTGAGTGTCTCCGCTTGCATTTGCTGGAGCGGTCTCTTAGGGACGGGAGAGGAACCCTTCAATACTATGGCCGTATACAATGTTAAGAATCCCTTCATTGCCCACCTAAAAAGCAGCAAGATGCTGACCTCGCCAGAATCTGGGAAGGATACAAGGCATTACGAGATTGATCTGAGTGGATCGGGCATGGAATTCCTGCCTGGCGATTCGCTGGCGGTGAAGGCGACGAATTGCCCTGATTTGGTAGAGGACCTGCTCAAGACGTTGAAGCTTGATGGCGATACGGTCGTGACGAGCCCGGCGAAGACAGAGAAGTCTTTGCGGGAGACTCTGGTTGCAGATTGCTCGATCACGCAGCCTGAGAAGAAGTTTCTCAAGTTGTTGGCGGAGAAGGCGGGCCATGGGGCATCCGAATGGGCGGGTTTGCTAGAAATAGAGAAGAAGAAGGAACTGGCCGACTATCTTTGGGGGCGCGAGATCATTGACATGGTGGAAGCCCATCCGGTTGCCTGGGAAGCGCAAGAGTTCGTGAGTTCTTTGAAGAAGCTGAACGTCCGCTTGTATTCGATCGCTTCAAGTTTGAAAGTTTACCCAGAGCAAGTGCATTTGACGGTGGCTACGGTGACCTATGATTCGTTTGGGAGAGAACGTAAAGGCGTCTGCTCGACATTCCTATCAGATCGCTTAGATTCGTCCACGCCCATCCCGACATTCATTACTCCTGGCAAAGGCTTTCGCCTGCCGGAGCCAGAGGATGAGACCCCAATCATCATGGTAGGACCCGGAACAGGTATTGCTCCGTTTCGCGCTTTCATGCAGGAGCGCAAAGCTACTGGTGCGAAGGGTAAGGCATGGTTGTTCTTTGGAGATCAGACGCGTGCCAACGATTATCTTTATGAAGCGGAGTGGGGAGAGTATGAGAAGGACGGTGTTCTACATCAGCTAGACTTGGCCTTTTCGAGAGATCAAGACCATAAGATTTATGTGCAGACTCGCATGAAGGAAAAGGCGGCCATGTTTTGGGAATGGCTCGATGCCGGTGCGATCGTTTATGTCTGTGGCGATGCTAGTCGAATGGCAAAAGATGTGGATACAGCGTTGCACGAGATCATTGCAGAGCAAGGCGGCAAGTCTGAGGAAGAGGCTACTGCGTATGTCGATCAGATGAAAAAGGACAAGCGTTACCGTCGCGACGTTTACTAGAGCGATGAAGCGTGTGGCCTTGTTTGGGGGGACGTTCGATCCGATCCATCGGGGGCACCAGTTCATTGCTGAGCGTGCTTTAGAGCAGTGTGATCTTGATGAGGTCGTGTTTCTACCGTGCCGGCAATCTCCGCACAAGCTCAGTCTGGAGACGACGGGTGGCGAGGACCGATTGGCGATGGTGCGGTTGGCCATTGCGGGCTTCTCGAAAATGTGGGCGTCGGATCGGGAATTGCTTCGCGATGGGGCATCCTATTCATGGCAAGCGGCCGAGCATTGGCGCCAGGAGGTCCTGGATGAGGAGGACAAACTCTATTGGATTGTTGGAATGGATCAGTGGGCATCGCTCTCGAAATGGGCTCGGGTGGACTACCTTTCGGATCTCGTCACGTTCATCGTCTTTCCCCGCCATGGAGAGGCTCCAGAGGTGGCACTGGGCCGAGATGCCGTCTTTCTGCCCGATGCCAAGGCTGCTTCCGCTACCGAAATTCGAACGCGAGCGAGCAAGGGATTGTCCATAGAGGAATACGTGGAAGGCCAAGTGGCCGCGTATATCCATGAAAAGGGGCTCTATCGGGACGCATGAGCTTTGACATCAGCGAAGGCCCATTTAGTATCCACCAGGTCTAATTATCATACTATCAGTCATGAGTCAGGAAATCCTATTGAAATGCATCGCCGTGGCAGCCGTCAGTTCACTGTCCTTTACTCTATTTGCGCAGGAAGGCGGCTTGGCGCCGGGCCGTCTTGACATTGGCACAGCTACGGGTGCTGGAGACGTCAAACTGACCGAGGAAGGCCAAGTTCTACCAGGGGATTTGAGCAACTCATTGCCAGACAGCCTTGGCCGCCCGGCAAAGGACCCTGATGACCCGAGCCTGCAGATGCTGGACCAGCTTCCGGATTCTGTCGCCAATCTCAAACCTGCCCAAAGGATCGAGATCACGCGTCTCCTTCGTGAAGCGGCTACATACATTCAAGGGATTCGGTTGCAGGAAGGTCTGGATCGTTTGATTCAGATCGAGGCGATCACGCCAGACCTTTTTCAGACTTACAATTTACGTGGTGCCATCCACACGAAGCTGCGCGACTTCGATAAAGCGCGTGCCGAATTCAAGAAGGCGCTGTCACTTCAGCCTGGCTTGATGGAAGCGCAATTCAATTTAGCTGAACTCGATTTTGTGGAGAAGAAGTTTGCTCGTTCTGAGAGTGCCTTTCGCCAGCTGAAGACGGACAATCCTGAACTACGTTTGGAAACGCTGAAGCTGATCGATTACAAACTGTACATCAGTCTACTCATGCAGTCCCAATCCAAGGGAGACGCCAAGCATCGAGCAGCAATGGCGATGCTAGATTCTTTCGATTACCTCGACGACTTTCCCTTACACTACTATGGAAAAGCCGTAAAAGCTTTCCAAGAGGATGATAAGGAAGAGGCTGAAGAATGGATGGCTTCCGCTCGCCGAATCTATGACAAGCCGACGCAGACGATCTACATTGATGCCCTGATTGAGATGGGCTGGGTGGATTCGCTCTAGCGTCTCCTGATTCTATTCGTCTTTCGTAAGATCGATACGTTCCCCTGCGTCTGGGGGCGGATCTATAGGAAGCCGAATGATAAATCGAGCGCCTTTGCCGGGTGTGCTCTGAACTTGGGTCGACCCGCCGTGAGCCTCTGAGATAGCGCGAACGAAGCTGAGACCGAGTCCGACGCCACGCGTGGAGCGGCTGCGGTCCCCGCGGAAGAGACGATCCCAGATACGGGATTGGTCCTCTTCTTCGATACCGGTGCCCTCGTCCTGCACCCATACGTTCACGTGGTTTCGCGTGCTATGGGCCCCTAGAGTGACGGTGCTGCCTTTCGGGCTGAACTTGAGAGCGTTATCCACAAGGTTGGCGAAGAGCTGAAGCAGTCGCGCGCGATCAGCGACAAGCGTGACATCATTCTGAGAAGGTTCGATTGCCAATTGAATGTGCTTCTCCTCGGCTACGAACTCGTAGAGCTCCGCGACGGTCTTGAGAATCTCATCCATTGAGAGGTCCTCTAACCTTAGACGCATCGCGCCGGCGTCTGCCTCACTCAGCTCCATCAACGTGCGCAACATGCTGAGGACGTGATCCGATTCTTCCAGGCAGTCTGAGAGGGCTTCAGCGTGCTTGGCCTCTTTCGTGTCGCTCGTGTTTTCCAGAGCGGACTCTGCGGTGGCACGAAGCCGTGCCATGGGCGTGCGCAAGTCGTGGGCAACGCTGTCCAACGAGGTGTGCATGGACTCGATGAGGCGTTCTTGACGTCCTAACAAGCGATTAAAGGCGTTGACCAAAGGTGTCAGTTCGTCACCTCCCTTGGGGGATTTGGCACGTCGACTTAAGTCCCCTGTTCTTAGAATGTCATGAATCGTATTGATGAGCACCCTGATCGGGCCAATGGAATTGTAGGTCATGAAGGTGCCGCCGATGATACCCACAAGCAGTACAGGAAGGACTCCTAACAGAAATATTTGCCGAAAGCGATCGAGGACAGCTTCGCCTGTCCGCAAGCTTTTACCGGCCTGAAGGAAGCCGCCACCGAGCTCGGCGCTAAGAGGTAGCGAGGCGACCGCCCAGAGGTCGTCTTGGTGATCACCACCGAGAAAGAGCCCGGACTCACGAGTGCCCCCGGGCAGATTCTTGACTACTTCTTGGTCAAAGAACGTTGCCGTGTTCGGTGGCCAAAGGAGCATTGGTTGAACGCGGCTATTCCCTTGGAGCCGGAGAAACATGTCATCGTTACTAACATCGAGCTGCGTGTAGAAACGGGAATTCACGTAGTCGCGAGTCAAGGCGTCTTCAAGGAGAGGCTCGGAACTGGTCAGACCGAGGCGCATCCATGCTTGGTATTCATAAAGGCGCTCTTCCAGCGTGCCGATTTCTCGAGCCTCAAAGGCGCGGGCGAGGGAATGATACCCAATAAAGAGGAGACCGAGAGCCCCGATGGTGAAAACCACGGCAAAGTAGAGGCTCAAACGGAGGCTGAATCCCCATCCTAACGTTTGTCCTGGAAAGCGATGACTAATCTTCTCGAAGGACATAACCCATGCCTCGCAGTGTGTGGATAAGTTTCTTGTTGAAACCTTCGTCAACTTTCTTGCGAAGACGATGGACGAGAACGTCGACTACATTTGTCTGGGGATCGAAGTTGTAGTCGTAGACATTCTCTAGGATGGCAGTCTTGGAAAGGACTCTGCCTGGATGACGCATGAGGAACTCTAACAAAGCAAATTCACGCGCGTGGAGAGCGATGATTTCTCCGTCTCGTCGTACTTCTCGCTTCCATGGATCAAGTTCTAATCCGCCAACGCAGAGGGGCCCCTGTTCCGTGCCTTGCGGTAACGCTCGGCGCATGACTGCTTGCACGCGGGCTAGAAGTTCGCCAAACGAGAACGGCTTGGACACGTAATCGTCGCCTCCTGTGCGCAGCCCTGTGATGCGATCATTCACACTATCTTTGGCACTAAGAATAATGACAGGAGTAGTGATCTTGTCCGCGCGCAGCTTCTCAATGATCGAAAGTCCATCAACTTTCGGTAACATAAGATCAATGATGGCGACGTCGTAGGATTGGGAAAGAGCCAGCTCGAGCCCGCGCATTCCGTCTAGGGCACTGTCCACGACGAACCCAGATTCGCCAAATCCGTTGGTAAGGAACGAAGCTATCTTGGGGTCGTCTTCGACGATGAGGGCTCTCATAGGTAGGTGGAAACAGGCTGGAGGATGGGGATTACGGCAATCTGACCCGACCATTACGCCTATGTAATGAATGAGCAATCACGACGTAATCTCAGCTGCGTCTTAGTATATGTATGAAAGCAACTGCCCCTCAACTAGTCTCCGCGCCTCCAGTTTCTACTCGGAGCATCCGTCCAGCTACCACAAGTTCAGTTTCCGCTCGGCGAGGCACTGATGCAAGCACTCCAGCAAGCTATTCCGGAGGTTCCCCTGACCAGGGGCTCCGTCGTTACTGCCGGGAAATTGCTGAAACACCGCTCCTGACTCGTGCTCAGGAGGTCAAGCTCGCTGCCCGCATTAAGCGAGGCGACGAGAAAGCCCGTTCCCACATGATCAAGGCGAACCTACGACTTGTCGTTAAGATTGCCCAGGATTACTCGAATTTGGGCCTTCCGCTCGGCGATCTGATCGCTGAAGGCAATATCGGCCTCATGAAGGCTGTGGAGCGATTTGATCCCAAGAAAGGTGGAAAGCTGAGCACCTATGCAGCGTGGTGGATCAAGCAGTGCATGAAGCGGGCCTTGGCAAACCAAGGGCGGACCATCCGGCTTCCGGTTCACATGAAGGAGAAGATTTCCAAGATGAACCGCATTGCCGGTCATCTGACCGAGGAACTCGGACGCGAACCCTCTGTCGAGGAGATCTCCGAGTTCACCGGCATTCCTACCCATAAGCTTACCGCGCTTATGGAAGCGGCCATGCGTCCGGCTTCCCTTGATGCTCCTATGGGCGAGGATGACAGCCGAATGACATTCGGCGAGACGGTGAAGGATGATGCCATCGTTTCTCCTGATGACACGACCAGTGGTGCCGACATGGTTGAGCAGCTCGGTGAACTTCTCGGCGAACTCGACGAGCGCGAGCGTCGGATTATCGATCTGCGATTTGGCCTAGGCGGGCGTCGCAGCCGAACACTCGTTGAAGTGGGGAAAGAATTTGGTGTCACTCGTGAGCGTATTCGCCAGTTGCAGAATGTGGCTCTAACGAAGATGCGCCGAGCATTGTCTCGGATGGAAGACCCCCGTTTTCAGCGCGTGCGCGACATCATCGAGCGCGTGGCGGACAATGAAAAAGCGTTTACTCGTAGTTAATGGTATTGCTTGTGGAAGCTCCGTGGGGATGAGATTTCTCACGGGGCCTTCCTACCTATTTCTCCAGAAGGCCTCTTGAGTATCGGTCATGTCATGGATAGAACGCACGACCGTGGGTTGCCACCATTCGGGAAAGAGCTGTTTGTAGCGGTGTTGCCGGTAGCGTTCGTCGATGAGCAGAGCCATGCCACGGTCCGACTCGGTTCGAATGAGTCGGCCGACGGCTTGGAGTACGCGATTGAATCCAGGATAGGTGTAGGCGAAGTCGAAACCGAGTTCCGGATCTTCACGGTCAGCGAGTTCGCTGAAGCGCTGTTTGATGAGATCGTTCTCGGGATTCACCTGAGGAAGACCGACGCCGACAACAGCGACGCCTATGAGGCTTTCTCCAACGAGATCAATGCCTTCGCCAAAGACGCCTCCGAGCACAGCGAGGCCCAACAATGACTTGCGCGCTCGTTGGGAAGGTGGCTCCTGGAAGTGTTTAAGGAAGGCCCCGCGTTCTTCGATGCTCATCTCGGACGACTGGCTCAGGATCCGAAGATTCTTTTCACGAAGCAGGCGGAGCTGTTCCTCGACCTGACGCAGATAGTCGTAGGAAGAGAAGAAAGCGAAGTAGTGGCCCGGCTTACCCAAAGCAAACGTGGCAAGAACTTCGGCGACTTTGTCGTAGGACTCGGCGCGCTTTCGGTAGGTCGTGGCAATGTCCGTATGAACGAGGAGCCCGAGATTCTCCGGTGGGAATGGCGAGGGTAACCGTAGTCTTGTCTGGTGTGATGTCTGCCCTAGTAAGCGCTTAAAGTAAGGAGCAGGGGATAAGGTTGCCGAGAAGATGAGTGTAGGTCCTGTTTCCTCATAGACTTTCTCTAGTAGAGGTCCGGGATCGAGGCATAGCCATCGGAGCCGGAGTTGCTGGCGAGACTTCTCGAGCAATAGGGTGTGCGTTCGGTCGTTGCCAAGGTCGACCAACTTTAGAAAAGTTGTGAGTTCGAAGTAACTTTCTAACAGGTCTTCGTGATAGCTGGCAGCTTCTCCTCGCGTCAGTATGTGATCCGCAATGGGAAGGAAGTTGCCAATGGCGGCGCGTAGTCCTGAGGGTAGCTTCTCGAGTAGTAGGCTATCGCGGTTTACTCCCTCTCGCTGGCCGGCGTCGCGAATACTGACAATAATTTTATCAAGAGCGTGTTTACAGTTCGTATGGGCGTTACCAATGGCTTGCTTGAGCTTGGAGAGTCGGTTGGTGCTAATATAAGAGCTGAACATTCGGCGCGCTCGATCAGGCAGGTTGTGCGCTTCGTCGATAAGCAGGGCGACCTGGCGTTGGCCCTCATTGGTGAGGCTGGCCAATCGGACCCCTGGATCGAAGACGTAGTTGTAGTCGCAAACAATCAGATCGACCCAGGGCACGAGATCGATGGCGAGAGCGGAAGGGCATACTTGGTGTTTCTCTGCTAGCCCGCGAAGCTCATCGATGCCCACCCAGCCCTGATCGAGGGCGTCGCGCATGGCATCTTGGCGATGGTCATAGTGTTGCAGTGCCAGTGGACAAGTGGTGACATCACATGGGGAGCCGTCCTTCTGTCCACGGCAGAGGCGATCCCGCGCCGCGAATGCTAGGGCATTTAGGCGGACTCCGCTCTTGGCAAGATCCGCTACGGCTTTGCGCGCGGATTCATGACCGGTTGTCTTTGCCGTTAGGTAGGCGAGACGTAGTTTGCCGTCCGATTTAGGCAAAGCCTTAACCGCAGCGTAGAGGACAGAGATTGTCTTGCCGATGCCGGTAGGTGCTTCTGCTAGTAACGTGTGGTTGTGCTGAAGAACTTCCCGAGACTTGGAGAGTAGTTTCTCCTGCCCGTCGCGCGGAGAAGGGAAGGGGAAGTCGGCTTCACGAATCGAAAGATCACGAGCATGGCGATGGGTGGCCTGAAGCTCGATCCAGGAACGATAGACATCTGTCAGGTGTTCGTAGAATGTGAGTAGTTCCGCGTTCGTAAACGTCTTACGAAAGACCGTGAGGTCATTCGTATCGACGTGAAGGTAGGTTAGCTGAATGTCGAGTTCATGAAGGTTGCGCTGGCGGGCGAAGAGCGCGGCATAGACCTTGGCTTGCGACCAATGCATTTCGCGGGCCTCACCATTCCAATCGCCTACCACGGTCTTGATCTCCTCTACGAGCCAGCTCGCAGCAGTTTGCATGACGCCATCGATTCGGCCTTGGACGATGAGGACTTGGCCGGAGGCCGTCCGGATTTCATCGCGGATAGGCACTTCTGGTTGGTATGCTGGTGGGCGCTGCTTCTGGACGTCCTGGTGTCCTCGGGTACCTTCCTGGGCTCGCCGCGCGCTGCGAAAGCTGCTTCTGGTGAGCCCACCTCGGCGCAGCACGAAATCGACCAGGTCTCTGACAGAGACCACCCAAGTCGTGGTGGTGGACGGCATTGGCTCTTCAATCACAGGGGAGTCTTGCTTAACTGCAAGCCTTCGCCTAGGAAAGGCCAGACTCATGAAATATCGCCCCATCGATTCGCAGCTCTTCGTATCCAATCGCTCTCGTCTCCGTGACCAGCTCCAGCCGAATAGCTTGGTCATCCTTCATGCCAACGACGTCGCGCCGACCAATGCTGATGGCACGATGCGGTTTCGCCAGAACAGCGATCTCTTCTACCTTTCTGGAGTCGATCAGGAACAGACCGTGCTCGTCCTGTTTCCGGATGCGCCGGACGAGAAACAGCGGGAAATGCTCTTCGTTCGTGAGACTAGCGATCTTATCAAAGTTTGGGAAGGCGCTAAGCTCACGAAGGAACAAGCGACCGAAGTTACGGGCATTCATGAAGTGCATTGGCTCGATGAATTTCCCAAGTACCTGCGCCTTCTCATGATCCAAGCGGAGCATGTTTACCTGAACCTCAATGAGCATCCTAGGGCCGAGATCCTCATGGAGTCTCGCGAGGCTAGATTTGCGAAAGAGTGCCAGGCGGCCTACCCACTGCATCATTACGAACGCTTGGCCCCCGTGGTGTCAGCGCTTCGTCAGATCAAGCAGCCAGTCGAAATTGATTTGATCAAGGAAGCTTGCGAGATCACTAAAAAGGGTTTCGAACGCCTTCTAGGCTTTGTCAAACCTGGTGTCGGCGAGTGGGAAGTGGAGGCTGAACTCGCTCATGAGTTTCTGCGAAACCGTTCGAATCATTTCGCCTACGAACCGATCATCGCTTCCGGTGCAGGAGCGTGTACCCTTCACTACTTGGACAATGATCAGGTTTGCCAAGATGGCGATATGCTGTTGTTAGATGTGGCTGCTGAGTATGCCAACTATAACAGTGACCTAACACGAACGATTCCGGTGAATGGTAAGTTTACCGAACGCCAGCGTCAAGTCTATGATGCGGTGCTCCGTGTCTTCCGTCAAGCCGTCGATTGGCTAGCACCAGGCATGGTGCTCAAGCCTTACCAAGATCAGGTGGGCAAACTCATGGAAGGCGAGCTTATTGAGCTGGGCCTTCTCAAGGCCGAAGAGGTTGCTGATCAAGATCCAGACAAGCCTCTATTCAAGAAGTACTTCATGCATGGCACGGCTCACCATATTGGTCTCGATGTTCATGATGTGGGAGAAACGTGGCGTCCGATGGAGCCCGGCATGGTTTTCACCTGTGAGCCAGGCATCTACATTCCTGAAGAGAATCTAGGGGTAAGGTTAGAGAATGACATTCTAATCACGGAAGCCGGTCGTGTGGACCTCATGGAGTCGATTCCGATCGAAGCCGACGAGATTGAGAAGCTCATGGCTTCTTGAGGAACGCTGTGGCGAATGAACTCTCATCCCGGTCGGGAGGCCCGCCGTCGCCGTCATGATCTCTCTTCAGAACGTCCCATAATACCAGACGGGAGGCCCGCGAACTCACGCAAGTTGATGGTCATCCTTGATTGTTCACACTTCTGAGCAAGCTCCTTACTGATTCAATTCAAAACCCTAGAAGTTCTGGGAGGGCCTCAAGTGAAATGTCAGACATTGTTTGCGAGCATCATTCGCGGATCTTCTAGGGTGTGTTTGATAACGGTTTCGCCTTGCTGTTTTTAAGATAGATGGTAGGGTTGCGGCACCAACATACATATTATGACTCA
>JAACDM010000559.1 GCA_009936795.1 Verrucomicrobiaceae bacterium
AGCTTAGCAAGTGAGGTATGTCTTCGGTTTGTTGTCTCCATATACTTCTCGCATTGGCAACTTTCTCCCAGGCACGTATTGCGGCAAATAGAGCGCCAGCTGCCAGCCCTAACGAGTTCATGTAAAGCCATTACATGAACTACTGAACTTTCTCGCTTGGAACCCAGGTCTTGCCATTGGCGAAGACGGTCTTCCAAGTGTGGCGACCCGACGTTGTGTCTAAGGTGATGAGTTTTCCGCCTTTGCGTATTTTATCACCACCATACCCTGCATGTCCCGTGGCGCGGCCATACACCATGGCGATGCCGTCGTGTGTTCCGGCGTAGTCGTTGACATGATCGTGGCCACAAAAGCAGGCAGTGACTCCCAGTTTCTTCAGCAGAGTAAAGGCACTACCATCTTCACCATACGTGCAGACTTCTTCTTGTTTCAGGCCGTTGGCGCTGCCTGCTTTCCAAACGTCGATGTACTGTTGAATCGGAATGTGAAGGAAGCAGAGGGAGTGTTTGGACCTATCTTCCAAAGTGCTGACTTTTTTTAGCCAGTCTTCTTGAGGGGCTTGAATGCCTTGGGTCGTGGTGTTGAGGCAGATCAGTTCGTGAAGCGGTTTACCAGCAGCGTCATCTAGCCGAACGCGATAGTTTCCGCCTTGGTAGCCTCCGCGATAGAGGCTCTTGGGTGCTTCGGTGAGGGCGCATTGCGCTGGGCCGTAGTCTTCTTGCAGGTCGTGGTTTCCCCAGTTGAAGAGCCAGGGTGTGTCCATCTCCACCATCAGAGACAGCGCGTCAGCAAAGATCTCCTCGCTCTTCCCGGGCTCGGGATCGTGCCAGACATCGCCAGTGAAGGCGATGAGGTTTGGTTGGTGCTGGTCGACGAGGCGCTTGATATCCTCGCGAGTGCGTTGATCTGCTTTGTCGCCGTAACGTTCCCGATCGCAATGGAGGTGGACGTCCGTGCACTGAAGGATCTTCACGGCACGTGGATCTGCCACGCGGCAATGGGAGATGTTGTCCTTGGTCACACGGCGGTCTGGCTTTGCCAGGCCAATTGGTTTGGCTGGTCGAAGGTCCGTGGGAGACAGCTCTGCTGAGGATTGGCCGCCAATTCCGAGCGTAGAGAGGCCGAGAGTGCCTTGTGTTAGAAATCTTCGGCGCTTCAAACGGAATCGACCTCTTAGTGAATGAGAATGGGCACGGGAATGGTCAACCCAAGATCATGTCGGCTCTCGTTTGACTCAGACTCACTGATGCTGGCAACGATGTCGTCCTGCAGTTTTACGCTCAAACGACCGGTTTCTACTTTGACGTAAGTAGTCTTCTTGACGACCTGACCGAACCCGTTACGGACATAGGAAGTTTGTGGCACCCGCTCGTAGGTGATGTAATCCAGTGTTTCCGTGGTGCCTTCAGTGTTTAGTTCAGATGCCCGTTTCGTCGGTTTTCCGAGTGAGGCTAACACTTCCTCGCCAGTCATGCCAAGAGCGACTTCTTTGTTGGCGATGAGATCGTCGACAAGGGCTTTGCGTTCGGCAGCCTTCTTCAGGTTGGATACGAATTCGGGATCGAGCTTCTTAAAAAAGGTGGGGCCAGCCCAACCGGCGATATCTCCTTGTTGAGCCTTGCCTCGGACCCGGTAGGCGCGGTCACTGATTGCTAACAGAGTGACCTCTTGGCCTGGCTTGAGGGTTCCCAAATAGCGTTCGCCTTTCAACGTGCCATAGGCATGGGCTGACTTGAGGACCTTCAATTTGATGGGCTTCTCCAGGAGGCTTTCGACATAGAGCGCCCCGTCTTCCTGAATTAACTTCGAGGTTTTGTCCCGGCCGTGAAGACTAGCGGAAAGGGAGAGAATAAGGACCAGAAGGGAGAGAAAGCGCGTGTCCATGGCTCATATTTTAGCTGATATTTGGGAGGGGGGGAAGCTCAATTTGTTGGACGGCTTCAGGGCTCAGGCTATTCAGGCAGTTTCGGATCAACCTGTGTCGCTTGGTGGTCGACTTTCGGTCGCCATCCAGGCCACTGTAGCCTACGTATTCGCTAATATGTCTCTCTCCGATAAACTCTTTAAAATAGCCAAGAATCACATTCCCGGTGGCGTGAATTCTCCAGTCCGGGCCTTCCGCAACGTGGATGGAGAGCCGTTCTTTGTGCGGCGCGCGAAGGGATCTCGCATTGAAACTGTGGATGGAGTGCATCTCATCGATTACATCGGTACCTGGGGACCGGCGATTCTTGGGCATGCTCCTGAAACGGTGATCCATGCCGTGCACAACGCGGCGAAGGATGGTGTGAGTTTTGGAATACCCAATCCTTACGAAGTCGAAATGGCTCAGCTCATCTGCGACTGGGTGCCTTCGGTTGAGAAGGTGCGCATGGTCAATAGCGGGACAGAGGCGACGATGTCAGCGTTGCGATTGGCGCGTGGTTATACGGGACGCGATCTCGTGATCAAGTTTGAAGGTTGTTATCATGGGCACGTAGATTCCTTGCTCGTGGCTGCTGGAAGCGGAGCGCTGACCCATGGGCGCCCTGATAGTGCCGGTATACCTGCGCAACTCGCTGAGCTGACGATCACGCTTCCTTTCAATGATCCTGAAGCGCTAGAGAAAGTCATGGAAGCGAAGGGCGATCAAATTGCCGCCATTATCCTCGAACCGATTCCGGCTAATGCGGGTCTGTTTTTTCCGAAAGAGGGTTTTCTTGAGTTTCTACGCGAGATCACGGCGAAGCATGGTATTGTGCTAGTCTTCGATGAGGTGATGACAGGATTTCGCCTGGCTAAAGGAGGTGTGCAGGAACGCTTCGGGGTGACACCTGATCTAACTGCTTTAGGAAAGGTCATTGGTGGTGGTCTTCCGGTAGGTGCTTTTGGCGGTAAGGCTGAAATCATGGATCAGCTCGCGCCTGACGGTCCTGTTTACCAAGCAGGAACGTTGTCAGGGAACCCACTGGCATTGGCTGCTGGACTGGCACAGTTGAAAGAGCTCGATACGAATAAAGGGTTTGATCAGTTGGAGGCTATCGGTCAGCGCTTGGAAGACGGTGTGCGGAATATTCTGAAGACGTTAGGCAAGGATTACACCTTTCATCGCATTGGGAGCATGTTCTGCCTCTTCTTTAGTGAATCGCCTGTTTACGATTTGGAGACGGCGAAGCAAGCGGATGGTGAAGCCTTTAAACGCTTTTTTCATCATGCCCTCGAAGCGGGTGTCTACTTTGCCCCGTCTCCCTATGAAACAGGATTCCTCTCGTTAGCACACTCATCTGGTGATATCGACGACACGCTTGAAGTGATGGAAGCCGCTCTACGTCATGCGCTCGGGTAACCCTTTACAGAAATGAATCCTGGAGTTGACGAAGCCAACCGGCAACCACTGAAAAGTAGGGACTGGGGCTTTGCGCAACGTTTGACTAAGAAGCTGGTAGATGTAGGTTACACGCCGAATGGAATTTCGGTGGCTTGAATGGTCTTTGCCCTTCTGGCAGGGATTGCCTTTGTGCTGACGTCGCAAGCAACGGGAGGGATGCACGTCTGTGCTGG
>JAACDM010000080.1 GCA_009936795.1 Verrucomicrobiaceae bacterium
CCCTCGAGCGTGATGGTGGGCATTTCCGTTTCAAAGTTATTGCCACCGTTGGAAGTGATTTGAAAGTTACCCCGCACCTTTCTTCTAATGTCAGACTGCACATGACTCCCGCGCCTTTCGATGTAGTTGAGAAAGCGTTGGTCGTAATTATTCTCGGTTAGATCGTTCAGGTGAGCAATCCAGGGCGCCATGTCCGTCGTGTTGAAGGCGGTCTTAATGATGTCATCCAAGTGCCCATAGAAGAGGCGCCTGTTCTCCGGCAGGTTGATGAAGCTTCCAAGATTGGTTCCGCCCACCCCTAACGGATTCGCTGTGGGCGTGTAAAAGAAACCATGGTCGAGGTCCCAGGGAAAAGCGAGCACGCGCCCATCCGAAGGGCGCGTGTAGAGCACCAGGTTGTGGGCCAAACCCATGTTGTAGGTGTCTGCCACGCCGATGAGCGACTGAAAAGCGAACGCTCGCATCCACTGATCCACATCAATGGCCTCGGGAATCTTCTCGCGTCGTTCCGTATCGGTCGAGCTGGAGAAGGCTTCGCCAAGCCGGATGACCCCGGTGAAATCATCACGGTCTCGGTTATTTGTGGGAATGAAGTTAAAGCGATAAGCTTCTTTATCCTCCCCCATATTCTGGACATCAATCCCTTGAACGGCTGAGTAGGGGCTTTTGAATCCATCGGCACGCACGGTCGTAGGGTAGTAGATGAGCTCAAACTTGTGGGTGGCTCCTTGCGCGCCGTTCTCATACTGGCCATCGAGGTAATCGGCACCATACCTAGCTGTGCGCAACTGTGCTAGGCTAGATTCTTGGGCTCGTGGGGTTTCGACGAAGATGACATCTTCGTAGGTTGTGGGAATGCCGCCCGCCCGTTGGGCAATCTGATTGATGATCAACTCATTCACGCCCGCGCCGACTTTCACCTGAAAATGACCATTCGAATTACCGTTAGGCATTACGGAACCCCGATCGATGGCGACGGAATCATGGACACCGCGATAAGGTTTCTCCTTTCCAAGCACAACGTTGTAACCCACGCGATCACTGCGGCGTCCATATGGGCTGCTTCGCAATCGAACACCAACGTCGAAATGATAGTCTTCGCCGTTGGCGATCAGCGTGCCACCGACTCGCGCATTACTCACGGCGTGCTCGGGACGGCGCATAAAGTCGTGTTCCTCGGGCCAAAGCAGCAGTCGAAGGTCATTCAGTGAGCGCTCTCCCAATCGGGGAGCTCCCACGCGGAGCAAGGCTCGTGATTCGGGGCCCTTGGAAGGGAACCACGAAGTGGCTCCCTCGTCGTCCTCGGCCTCAATGTAGAACTGCAAGAGTGTGCCGTTCGACTGCCCTGGAATGATCCCGTCCCAGCGAGCCTCGCTCTTCGCCATTGGGCTTGACTCCCACGGGCTGCTACTCGTGCGGTAGTGAAGTGTCAGTCCCGCTATATTCTGACGGTCCTTGGCTTGCACTGAGATCGTCATAGGTTCGTCGACCGACGGCGCCAGAGGTGCGAGGCGCAAATCGTCCATGGTAGGTCCCCAATTCTCCGAGGGGCCTAACCCCGGCGAGCCTAGTCGCTCAGGAATTGGCAGGACATGGGTGTGTGAGAGGCGATTGAGATAGAGACGTGTATTGAGCAATGGCGAGCCCTTGACCCATTTCGCTCGAAATGAGATTTTGTAAGTAGTATTCTTGTCGAGCCTGTGTCCCGAAGGGATCGTCGTGGAAATGTTATTGTAAGTGTGTTCGATCGGCCCGTCGGCGATCAAATGGAGATAGCTTGTAGAGTCTGGAGCCGTCTCGGCCTGGCTCTTGGCATGGGTGCCGAGGATGCGCCAGTTAAAGACGTTTCCGGTGAAAAAACTTCTTTCGAATGCGCTGTTCTTCACCAATTCTGTGGCGTCGCCCTCCGGTTCTTCGATCACGCTAACGTCTGTCACTGCAGCTTCTCCCGATCCAAGCAAGCCCATGAGAAACTCATGGAAGTGGCCTGGATTGTTGTTTCCCGTTGGCTCGGCCCCGAGACCTTCGTAGGTGAAGTCTGTCCATTCCATCGTGGGTGACTCGCTGGCTCGCCACGCTTCGGGAACGGCATTGTCTGCCCAGGGATCGCTCAGCTCCAAGGAACTGCCCCCACCATCGGCCCACTCAGGCCAACGCCCACTATCATAGTAGCGCACGTTGTCGGCTTCGTTGTCTCGAGCATCTCTCAGAATAATCGTGTCGGAGCTATTGCTGAGCTTGCCCTTGTACTCTCCCAGAACCACGAGAGACGGATACTTCTCGCTCAGGGTAGCGGCGTCTCGGGCGATGACCACGGCCTCTCCGGGTTTTACCACCGTTTCAGGAGGGATTTCGAAACGAATGCCACCGGCTAGGCTCCATCCAGATAGATCCACGGGGACGTCTGCGCGATTGTAGAGCTCGATCCATTCTTCATCCCTCTCCGTATACTCATTCTCCACAGTGCCTGGTTGATCGTAGAGCGGTGGGGAATGGTACATGATCTCGCTGATCACAATCTCATCTCGCAGCGTGATCGTGTTTGGTGACCCAAGACTGTCTTGTTCCGTGGTGAACCAATCTTCACCGTGACCCTCGAGCCTTCCGCGTCCTTGTGCTTCAACTCGAACCGCATCTAGCAATTGCCCCGCTGCGTTTGTGAGAAAGACTCGGTCACCAATGGAGATGGTGTCAGCTTCGACCACATGAAAGCCATTGGGCGCTATAGAACCATTCCCAAGATTAGTAGCGTCTCCCAGAAAGTGGTCCTCAAGGTTGATCGGGTTCTCTCCGCGATTGTGAAGCTCGACGGCACCGGGAAGCACTTCTGATAGGACCAGTTCCCCAAACGCCATCACCGATCCGTTCACAGCCCCCGGCGTGCCGCCAGCATTCACGCTTGTGCCCCAACTATCAGCTTCCGCGGTAGCCAGGGAAGGCCGACGTTTCGTCAGGGTCATTCCTGAGCCGTCAGGGCCGATGGGCCAAGGGGCAGCATCGCGATAATCAAGCCGGTCCATGACACGGTCGTTGCGATCGCGGAGTGTGAGGGATTCGCCAGCATTGTCTAACTGGCCGTCGAACGGCCCGAGCGAAACTGTCAAAGGCAGCCCCAGACCTTGGACGATCAGGTAGCCTTTCGAAGGAATCACCGTGCCTTCGGGAAAGTCGAAATTGATCCCACCGGAGATCCTCCACCCTGACAAATCCACGCGCATAGACATTTGGTTATGCAGCTCGACCCATTCGGAATCATCAGCCCCGTTTGGGTGATAGTGGATCTCGTTGAACGTCACCACGGTGTCGGTCCCGGCGTACACAGATACCAATCCAATCGACAAGAGAAGCACCAGGCGAATCA
>JAACDM010000081.1 GCA_009936795.1 Verrucomicrobiaceae bacterium
CCAGCGGATGTGAGCTATGGTGTCAAGGAAAGGTCTTTGTTAGCCGAGCCGACGCCGGGCGACGAGAATGCAGTGGCCATTGGATCGCCGCCGCTCAAGCCCACATTCTCGCGGGAGCGTGGCTTTGTATCCAGTCCGTTTCCTCTCATCATGATCGCATCGACTCCTCAAACGGTCATTCGTTACACAGTGGATGGGAGTGCGCCGAGCGAGACGAATGGGCAGCTTTATCGGGGGCCCATTCAAGTGAATCAAACTACTGTTGTGCGCGCGGTTTGTCTGATACCTGATTGCTTGCCCAGTCGTGTGACGACTGCCAGCTATCTCTTTCCGCAAGATATTCTCACGCCCTATCAGGATATCCCGGAAGGCTGGCCGCCCGCTCGCCTTATCAATGGCCAACGTCTTGTCTATGGTATGGAAGCGCCGATGAATATCGGAGCGACTCATGACGAATTCGCCAAAGCGCTTGTTAGTGTGCCGACGGTCTCGCTTGTCATGGATCTGGATGATCTGTTGGATGAGGATACTGGCATTTACACGCATGCCGTAGAACGTGGTCGAGACTGGGAGCGCTCGGTTTCCATGGAATGGATCGATCCTCGAGACAACGTCTCCTCGTCAAAGCAAGCCGATGCGGGCTTGCGCATTCGGGGCGGCTACAGTCGTTCTCGGCGTGCGCCCAAGCATGGTTTTCGTGTCATTGCGAGGTCGGCCTATGGTGACGACAAGTTTGATTGGCCCTGCTTCGGTTCAGATGGGCCTAACCGATGTCGTACGGTTGACTTGCGATCCCCTCAGAATCACTCCTGGTCGACGGATGGATCCAAGGATAACACCTTCCTACGTGATGGCTTCTGTCGCGACACTCAACGGGATCTTGGGCGGCCTTACACACGTGGCCAGTTTGTGCATCTCTTTCTCAACGGCGTCTATTGGGGCGTCTACGAGTCGCATGAGCGAGTCGATGCGGATTATGCGGAGCGGTATTTGGACGCGGATCCCGAATCGGTCGATGTGATCAAAGCGGCGCACCCAGGAGTGCTGAAGACCGTGACGGCGCCGAGGGAGGGCGATTTGAATGCCTGGCGGCACCTTTGGGAATCGGCCAATCGCCTTGCGGCGCAGCGCGAGGAGTCCGTCCGGTCAGCGCTGTATTATGATTTGCAAGGGCTGAGCCCTGCTGGTGCTCCTGATCCGGACAAGGCCTCCTATGTCGACGTTCCAAGCCTGATCGACTACATGATGATCATCTTCTTCAGTGCGAATCAGGATGCGCCGATCTCACAGTTCTTTGACAATCTTCGTCCAAACAACTGGTTTGCGGTACGGGATCGGGATGGGCGGGACGGTTTTCGTTTCTTTATCCACGATAGTGAACACAGTTTGGGCCTGCCAAAACACTATGGAAATAGCCGAATAGGGCCGTTCGAAGGAGGTGCCGATTTCACGTATAGTAATCCCCAATGGCTGCACCAGCAGCTCATGTCCGTCGAGGCCTATCGCGAGGCCTTCGGAGATCGTGCAGAGGCTTTGCTAGGTCCTGGAGGCCTGCTTAGCGCTGAAGCTAACATTGCGCGGCTGAGCGAGCGTGAGCGTGTGTTGGAACCAATCATGGCATTGCATGCAGCGCGATGGGGCAGCGCGCGTTCGGATCGGCCTCGAACGAAACGTGATTGGCGTGGAGCTGTTGCGCGTCTCAAGACGTACCTTATTGAGCGTCCTGCAATTGTGAAGAACCAGTTGCGCGGAGCCAAGCGCTTTGCGCTAGGGGACCCAAGCCAACACTTTGAGATGGCGCCGCTGTATCCGTGGGTGGCCCCCCCGCGTTTCTGGACGGCGTTTGCCAATCCTTTAGCCGCGCATGTCACCGCGGACGAAGGGGAGGTTTTAGCCTTCGTCAATGGTGAGACGGAGAGCGCCGTTTCTCTGGGGCAACCGGTTCTGAAGGTATTGATCGATGACTCGACGCTGATGCGAATGTCTCAAGGTGCTAGTGCGGAGGATTGGATGCAACCAGGCTTCGATGATGCGGCGTGGAATGCTGCGTTGTCTGATAGGTTGGCTTCTGGCTATACTGCTTCTGAAGCCGGTAGTGTAGTCTTTGTGAGGACGACGTTCGAAATGGCCCAACTCGGGGCCTTGGTCGATCTCAAGCTTCGGTTCAAGTATGAGGATGGCTACGTTCTTTACCTAAACGGACATCCAGTGGCAGAAAAGGAGTCGCTCACAACGCGCCTCCGGGAAGAACGGGCGGTGCCTGAACTGCTCGATCTACGAGAACATTCCCTACGCTTACGTCAGGGGAAGAACGTTATCGCCTTCGCCAATCATCGGTTGAGACGTGTCAGTCGCGACTTTGAGTTTGGTCCCCGTTTGGAAGCCACCTTTGTCACGGGTGGCAAACCGCTGCCAGTTCGACAGGGTGGAACGATCCAGGCTCGCGCCAAAGTTGGCAAGCAATGGAGCGCACTAGCGGTTTATCGTTCCTCTGGGCCAGTGGAACGTGCCTCCGCCGCGAACTTCGTTATTTCGGAGATCATGTATCATCCTCCTGCGCTGTCGACGAAGGAGAAGCAACGCGGAGTGAAAGACTCAGATGCGTTTGAGTTTCTCGAGTTTCTCAATACCGGGAGCAGTCCGATCAGTCTATCCAAGGTCCGTTTCATTGATGGCATTCAGTTTCAATTTCCGGATCGGAGTGCGCTGCTGGGGCCGGGTCAGCGATTGGTGGTGGCCAAGAACCCTAGCGCTTTCGCAGTTCGCTATCCAAAGGTAGAAGGGGTGTTTGGCCCTTATGCCGGTGGTCTCAAGAATGGCGGTGAGCGTCTCACTGTCTTGGATAGCCGCAGTCAGCCCATCGTGCGCTTCCGTTATGATGATGACGCTCCTTGGCCAAGCAGTGCCGACGGCTTGGGCTTCTCTCTCGTACTGAATTCGACAACAGGTAAAGTGAACTTGGGTAAAGCCTCCAGTTGGCGCGCAAGCACCGAAGTGCATGGCTCTCCTGGACTTGGCGAGCCTGAATCGAGCTTTGCTGGCATCGTCATCAACGAAATCCTGACGAACTCAGACTGGCCGGATACAGATGCCATTGAATTATATAACCCGAGTGAATACTTTGTAGATGTGAGTGGGTGGTTTCTCACGGATAACGTTAAGGAACCTAAGAAATGGGCCATCCCTTCAGGTAGTGTGATCCCGCCAAAGGGTTATTGGGTTACCTATGAAGACAATGACGCGGATTCAACAAATAATGGTGATCTTCGGCCTAACTACTTTGGAGGAGCCTTCTCACTGAGCTCTCTCGGGGAGGAAGTGTTTCTCTTCTCTGCGGATGCCCAGGGCAATCTCACTGGTTATACTCATGGCTGTGAATTCGATGCCTTGCCCACAGGGATCGCCTATGGTCGCTCTATCAATTCGGCGGGCAAGGATGTCTTCGCTATTCGCAAACCGACTCTCGGCCAGGCGAATGGCATGCCTTTGTTAGGTCCAGTCCTCTTCTCGGAGGTTCACTATCATCCTGAAGAAAGCGATACCGAGGAAGTGACCGAGTTTGTTGAGATTTGGAATCGAACGGATCATTCGATACCGCTCTTCGATTCCGAGCGCCCCGAGAATGCGTGGGCGCTGAAAGGGGCTAAATTCACCTTTCCACTAGAACAGACGCTCGCCCCAGGTGAAACGGCGCTTGTGGTGCGCATGAAGCCAGAAGAATTCCGTCAAAAGCGCGGGTTATCAGCGGAAGTGAAGATCTATGGGCCTTTTGAGGGAAGCTTGAACAATAGTGGCGAACGCCTTACCTTGGTGCGCCCGTTGGACCCTGAGGCTGACGGCAACCTTTCCGTGATTCCTATGGTACCTGTCGATTCTATCCGCTATAACGACAAGGCTCCCTGGCCGCAGGAGGCAGACGGAGCTGGAAATTCGCTAGAGCGTCGCGATAGTTCTGGAATCACCGATGAACCGAAGACTTGGCAGGCCTCCTCAAGTGTAGGGGGAAGCCCAGGAACTACGCCTCTAACTTTAAAACCTACAACGAACGACAATCAAGATGATGATGAATTGTAAGCACCTTATCTCGAGCTTGGTGGCCTCCTTGGGAGTGGTTACTACCGTATCCGGAATCTCAGCACCCTCGCTTGTGAT
Organism: Verrucomicrobiaceae bacterium; assembly: GCA_009936795.1. Lineage (GTDB taxonomy): Bacteria > Verrucomicrobiota > Verrucomicrobiia > Verrucomicrobiales > DEV007 > JAACDM01. Next base: position 4,153 of record JAACDM010000081.1, read on the forward strand.
CACAGAAGTCATGCCTTCTAACGAAGATGTTGTTTTTGACGGGGATGGAGATGCTTCTGATTGGGTTGAGATCTATAACGCAGGGAACGAGCCTGTTGCTTTGAAGGGCTACACCTTAACTGACGATCCTGCCAACCTTGGGAAATGGGCGTTTCCAGATCGTAAACTCAATGGTGGCGAGTTTCTCTTGGTCTTTGCTTCGGGGAAAGATCGTGCCAAAGGCGACAGTCTCCACACGAATTTCAAGCTCGGGGCTAAGGGTGAGTTTCTCGGGATGTACAAGGGAGGGGAATCCATTCAAACGTTTGCACCGTCCTTACCCAAGTTAGGGCAGAATGAGTCCTATGGTGTGGTCTTCAAAGGTGGTCGGGCTGATATGAATAAGTCAGGTGCGTTGTTAGAGCCAACGCCCGGGCAGCCCAATGCCGAGGCTTGGGCTTTGCCGCAAACGGCCGATACCAAATTCAGTCAGGATCGGGGCTTTTATGACACACCATTCAAGGTAGCGATCACCTCTGCAACTGGTGATGCGCAGAGTCGCTATACGACCGACGGCAGTCAGCCTAATCAAGAGGGTGGGACACTCTATGAAGGACCGATCGAGATCACGACAACAACCACGCTACGAGCAGCAGCCTTCTCCGACGGCATGCGTTCTTCTGACATTGATACGCATACGTATATCTTTCCAAAGGCAGTCATGCGACAACCCGAGAGTCCCGAGGGCTGGCCTAGCACTAGGCCGGGATATGCCGGCCGCGGCGGTGGTGGCTTTTTCGGCTTTGGTCGACGGAAGGGTGGTCGAGCGGTGGACATGGATTACGCCATGGCGGCTCCGAGCGATGTGAAAGCGACCGAAGAAGAAGTTGTTGAAGCGCTAACTTCCTTACCTTCGCTCTCGGTGGTGACGGAATTGTCCCACTTATTGGATAGCAAAGAAGGTATCTACGCCCATCCCAGTAATCGTGGTCGGGATTGGGAACGGCCTATTTCCGTCGAACTCATCGACCCGACGGGTGGGGAAGAAGGCTTTCATTGGAATGCGGGCCTGCGCATTCGTGGTGGCCATAGTCGCAGTCCATACTGTAAGAAGCACGCCTTTCGAATCTATTTCCGAGATGATTATGGCGATGGCAAACTGAACTACCCGCTCTTTGGCAGCGAAGGGGTTGAGGAGTTCGACGACATCGATTTGCGAACGGCACAGGACTATTCCTATCATTATTCTGACTCTGGCTCGCAGAACACGATGGTGCGCGAGGTCTTCTCTCGCGATACCCAACGCGCCTTTGGCCAGCCCTACGCTCGGAGTCGCTACTACCATTTGTATTTGAATGGGCTCTATTGGGGGCTCTATCAGTCTCAGGAACACACCGAAGCGTCTTACGGCTCGAGCTATTTCGGCGGTGATGAGGACGACTACGACACGATCAAGGCATCACGCACTGGCGAGCGTGCCACCGATGGCAACGAGGAGGGCTGGCGTCATTTGTACGAAGAATCTGGCAACATTGCGGCCGAGTCGGATCCAGGCAAACGGCTCGAACGCTATTATGATCTTCAAGGGCTCGATTCCGCTGGAAATCCAGATCTGAAGAAGACTGTCTATCTCGATTCAGAGAACTTGATCGATTACATGCTCATTATCTTTTATACCGGCAACTTTGACGCGCCGATTTCTCGCTTCATGGGGAACCGCATGACGAACAACTGGTTCTCCATCTTCCAACGTGATGGCCGTCGCGGCTTTCAGTTTTTCTGTCACGACTCAGAGCACTCCTTAGGTTCGGATGGCGGTGCCCGTATCAACCGTGTTGGGCCGTTCCCTGCTGGATCAGACTATCGCGGCAGCAATCCGCAATGGATCCACCAACAGTTGCTGGCGGTGGATGAGTATCGACAGGCCTTTCAGAAGCGCGCGGAATGGGCGCTTCTCGGTGAAAATGGTCCATTGACAGAAACTGCCGTCCTAGACCGCATTGATCGACGTGCGGCGACTGTCGGCAAAGCCATCCTCGCAGAATGCGCACGCTGGGGTGACGCCAAGGATGAACCGCGGGATGGGCTGAGTTATACGAAGCAAGATTGGACAGGGGCTATCGAGCGCTTGAAAGAAGTAGCCACGGTTCGCTCTCAGCTTCTGCCAGAGCAGCTTCGACTCTCCCGGCGATTTAAGCATGGTAGGCTTACGGGGGAACTTGTTCCGGCACCGTTGTTCAATCCGGTGCCCATTCCTGTCATGCGCTGGCGTGATGATGCTAAAACCCGAGGGACGTTCCAACTGAGCCAAGGCAAGACGGTCTTCTACACGACCGATGGATCTGATCCCAAGGACCAAGGTGAGGCAAGCCAGGCCACGCCGTCGACGACATCACGCAAGTCACTTCTCCCTGCGGGTAGTGTCATTCGCGCCTTCGTGCCCAAGACCAATGCGCTCAAGCAAACCTGGACCAAGCCCGATTTCGATGATTCGAAATGGCGGGCAGGCATCGGAGGCGTTGGTTATGATTTCAGGCCGGACTACAAGTCTCTCATCGGCGTCGATGTCCGAGATGAAGCCGCTGGAAAATTCCCCAGCGTTCTCACTCGCTCTCTCTTTAAGTGGGATGGGATCCCTATCGAGAAGCTGGTCCTCAATCTCAAGTTCGAGGATGGTTTCATCGCCTACCTCAACGGAGTGCGCGTGGCTTCGCACAATGCCCCGAAGATTGCTAACAATGTGGCTAGTGCGTGGGGGCAGCACATGGATGGTGAAGCTATGCGGTGGAAGCCATTCGATCTCAGCGAACACACAGATCTTCTTGTCACCGGAAAGGACAACGTCCTGGCCATTCAGACGATGAACGATCGTGTGGGGAGTTCCGATCTACTCATCTACCCAGAGCTTGTGGCCGAACGAGAGATTTCAGGTACTGAGATCACCCTGGGGAAAGGGGTGCGTGAAGTAAGAGCCCGTGCTTTCGAAATGGATCGCTGGGGACCCATGCGTGTCGTGCCAATCGTCACTGGTGAAGCCGGGGCGGCTGCATTGGCCGCTGCTGGGAACGTGGTCATCTCAGAGATTATGTACCATCCTGGCGAACCCACTGCCGAAGAGGCGGCGGACGTATCTGAAGATCCCGATGACTTTGAGTTCGTGGAGGTGATGAACATTAGTGACGAAGACGTGAGCTTAGCAGGGGCATCGTTCTCCAATGGAATAGATTACATTTTCCCCAAGAATGCATCTTTGAAGGCGGGCGAACGTGCCGTCATTGTTAACAACCTCGGAGCGTTTCAGAAGCGTTACGCGGACAGCAAGGCCAAAGTCTTGGGCCTGTATGACGGTGGTCTGAAGAATTCTGGTGAGAAACTTACGTTGAGCGATGCCGATGATAACGTGATTGCGAGTGTGTCCTTCAAAGACAGTACCCCTTGGCCGCAGAGTGCTGACGGGCTCGGTTTTTCGCTCGTGCTCAAGGTTCCAGAATCGAATCCATCTCTAAACGAGGCGGGTAATTGGCAAGCGAGCAGCTCGGTTGGTGGCTCGCCAGGTGCTGGCGACGAGGCCACTGCCGGCGGTGTCGTTATCAACGAGATCCTCACGCATACTGACCTTCCCAATGTCGATGCGATTGAACTCTACAATCCAACGGATGCCGAGATCGATCTTAGTGGCTGGTTCCTTACCGATGACACGGACACGCCTGACAAGTACCGTATTCAATCAGGTACTAAGATTGCTGCCTCTGGCTACGTCGTTATCAAAGGGGACAATGACGACGTTCCTACGAACAACGATTCCCTACCTGCAGATCGCTTTGCCAAGAGCTTCTCGCTCAGTTCACATGGCGAAGAGATTTATCTCTTCGCGGCCGATGCCTCTGGCCAGCGCACCGGTTACAGCCATGGATTCGAATTCATCGCCTCGCAGAATGGCGTTTCCTTTGGTCGGCACATCAACTCCGAGGGCAAAGAGCTCTTCCCACCGCAGCTCGCGTTGACGTTGGGTGCGGAGAATGCTGGTCCTGCCAAACCGGCTGTCGTGATCAGCGAGATTATGTACCACCCTGATGACAACGATGAGGAAGAAGGCGAGTTCATCGAAATCTGGAACTGGGGTAGTAAAGCTGCTCAGCTCTTTGATCCTGCTAACCCGGCCAACACCTGGCGACTCAGTGGCGTGAAGTTCACCTTCCCCGAGAAGCAGACGCTCAAGCCGAACGAAGTTGCTCTCATCACTCGCCTCGATCCAGACACCTTCCGTCGTCGCTATAAAATTGAGGCGTCGATCAAGGTCTTCGGCCCACTCGATGAGTCAGCCAAACTCTCCAACAAAGGAGAACGTCTCCGTCTCCTGCGCCCTGATCTTCCCGATGTCGATCTGGAGACCCAGGAAACCACCGTGCCAATGCTAGAAGTCGATTCTGTTCGCTACAACGACCGCGATCCTTGGCCCGAAGCGGCTGATGGCGAGGGCGTCTCCATGGAACGGATTCCTGCGGCAGAGTTTTCAGATGATCCTGAGTCCTGGAAAGGCTCTGCTCAAGACGGCGGCACGCCTGGGAACGTTCCTGCCGTATCGGCAACGCCTTAGACCGCCATTCAAGGTCGATGATACTAACGGTATCATGTAAACGTTGCGTTCGGGAAATTGACCATGAAAAGTGCACTAGTAGTTCTGATACTAATCTATTTCGAAGCTGTCTCTGCGGATCCTATTCCTGCAGTTGAAGCCAAGCGATTAATTTCCGCTCCCGCCGAGGGATGGGACTTTTTCTTCGGTAGTTGCAGTTGGTATTGCGGTTCCAGAGCAATCAAGGTTGCTTCCTCAAGCTTCCTAACCGAGCGCGACCTGCGACTCAAGTGCATGATGGGAACATGGGAAAGGTCTGGAGCGAAGAGGTGAAAGGAAATGGAATTGGAGAGAGCCTCACCTTCACCTTCCACACGACGAAGGAAGACACGACCGATCTAGGAGTGACATCGTGCGGTATCTGACATCAGGGCTCCGCGACGCTCTTCCGACAAAATGCCAGACCAAAGGTGATCGAGCTTAGTGTAGATGGTGAACCCAAATTGCGGCTTCACCTTAAAGACACGATGGGGCTCCAACAGTTCGAGATTCCGAAGTTCGCACTGGAACGCCCAAGTAAACATGCCATTACGCTAAAGATCATGGACGTATTCCCGAGAACTAAGTTCGAGGACTGGATTGCAGAGGTCTACTTTCAAGGCACTGGGGAACATGCACTGATTCCGGCGGAACGAGATCGTGTAGGACGGCCTTTCGGGCCGTGAATCGGGCAAGATGCCCGATTTGTATCTGTCATTGGTCGAAATTTGCGACAGCGAGAGTCAGGCTTGACGTTATTCCTCATAAGGTCTTGTGCTTGTCCAGCTCGTGCTGGCGGACAAGGTGGAAGACCATCCCGCCGGGAGAGGCTTTTAAGGAAGCCGGGCGTTTCTGGCCAGGATTGCGCATGGATAGCGTTAGCTTATCGCCATCCAATTCGTAGACGCTGTAGCCAAGCGTGTCTTGGCGGCGGAAATCGATATGCTTTGGCTCAGCCTCGGTATTCATCTGAGCGAGGTCTGCCATCTTGGCGCGTGCTGGTTGGTCGCCTAACTGACCCATGAAGAGAGCGTCACGCGTGAACTCGATCGCGGCACCTGGTTGTTTGCGTGGGCCCGTGCCGCCATCCACTTCTTTGATCACCCAGATACCAATCAGTTCATGCTCGCCGAGATCGACGGCAGGCTCTTCCATCGCTTTGTCCGTGAAGCCGCCGACGGTAGTTCGTGTATCGGCGTCAGCGTAAATCCAGTCGGAGATCTTGCCCTTGGCCACCTTGTAATCATCTCCTCGCTTCACCTTGGTGATGACGTGAGGCTGATTGCTGATCTTTCCCACACAGTGACCGTCTTTGAATGTCACATCAGAAATCCAGAGATGCTCCACATGGTCTCCCTCCGTCACAGCCGCTTTGACGGCAAACATTGGGAAGCGTTTCTTGTTGTTGGACTTCAGGGCTCCAAGAAATTCGTCGATGCGGGAGCGAGCCTCGGCGATCGCAGCATCCATGCGCTCGTCCTCGCTCAGAGCGGGTGTGGGCGGGTCCTCGGCCAAAGCCCTACCCATGATGAAGATAGTGAGTATCGGAGCACAGAGAAGACGGGGCAGGTTCATAGGTTAATTTGTCCAGCATCCTGGGCCAGGTCAACCCAGTCCACGGCCGAGCGTTTGCGTTCACTTCAGACCGTGTGAAAGAGCATCGCCTCTTCCACAACGTCCCCAAGGGCTTTCAGAGCGAACGGCTTCGGTAGAATACTGGCGAAGCCCTTGGCTTGATATTCTACCAATGAGTCCTTGTCCAACGAGCCACTCGTCGCAATGCCAACGATGTGAGGTGTGAGACTACGGAGTTCACGGAAAGTATCTTCGCCATTCATGCCGCCTGGAAGTGTCAGGTCGATGAGTGCTAGATCAAAGGCGTCACCAGCTTGCCAGGCATCTCGGTAGGTATCAATGGCTGAGTTCCCGTCCGCAGTACAGACGACAACGTGGCCGATCTGTTCGAGATACATCTGTGCAATCTTGCTGATTCCGGCTTGGTCTTCGACCACAAGGATTTTGAGATGCGCTAGAGAGGGTGGTTTGAGGGCAGCGCCTTCAGCAGCGGTTGGAGGTGTTTGTGGGTTGCCGGAAATCTCGGCAAAGGCTTCGGGCACAGCAGGGAGGTAGATGACAAATTCACTTCCCCGGTTGGGCTCTGAGTGGACATCGATGTAGCCATTGTGGCCGGACACAATCTGAGCACACGTGGCTAGACCCAGGCCACTACCGGAGGGCTTTGTAGTGTAGAGGGATTCGAAGATGTGCTTGCGGTCCTCTTCAGGAATGCCCACCCCGCGATCACGCACGGTTAGCGTTACATAGCTACCCGGAGGCAATCCCAGCGGCGAGGCCTCATCGACAGGGACATTGTCTGCCATGAGGGCAATGGTTCCTCCGCTCGGCATTGCCTGCTGAGCGTTTACAAGGAGATTGTTGATGACCTGCACGATCTCGATGCTATCGGCAAGAATCGGCCAAATGTTAGGATTGATGATACGCTTGCAGGTGACATTTGATCCCAAGCCAGTGATCGCGACGGCTTGATGGAGGACGTCGTGGACGGCACATGGTCGCTTGGTTGAGCGGCGTCCTTTGGCGTAGTTGAGCAGGCGTTGGCAAAGTGCGCTTGTGGTCATGGCGGCTTCAAGCGCTTGCTCAAGGGCATCGTGAACTGAAGAACCAGCTTTCGTTCCCGGCATGGCGACTTCCAAGTGGCCACGGATTGTCGTGAGGGAGTTGTTGAAATCGTGAACGATGCCTTTGGCGATATGAGCTATGGTGTCTGCTTTGCTGAGCTCGAAAGCATGGCCCTCTGGAATGGTCTCATTTGGGTCATCTGAAGACTCCGCAGGCTGATCCAAGGACGAGCGCCAGCGCAAGGTTGCTGTATGGTCAGCCTCGCGATTCTCGCCACCTGCGCGAGAGGAAATTTCCCATTCGGCCTCCACCAGGTCGCCAGCCAACGTTCGCATTGTATAGACACCGTGGAAGGCAAGCTGTGGGTCTGATTTTAGCCAGTCTTCCCGAAACCGGTCTCGTTCTTCTTTTAGAAAGAGTTCGCTCAGGGCCACCCCCTCAAGGCGAGCGGGCTCAAGCTTCAACTGAGACTCGAGAGCGCGGTTGGCGAAAACGATTCGCAACTGATCAAAGTTGTCGATACCTCCCTGTAGGATGCAGATACCTTCCTGAATCTGATCAATCGCAAGCCGCCAGTGGTAGTTCAACGCCTGCAGTTCTTCTGTAGTCATAGGATTCGTGTCACAGGAAGGGAATGATGCGACTAAGTTAAGAAAGCTTAATGTTTAAGAAGTCTTAGAAGATTCTCAATATTAAAAGATTAAATTTGAGAAGATGATCAGTCGATTGCTAACAATTGTAGTGGTCTCTGGAAATTCGCTCCCTATGCCCAGATGGCACCGCTGGGTATTCAGGTCAAAAACTGATTGCCAAGGGTGTATTTGACGATAGTTTCGCCGTCCCATGGCCAAAGGCACTTCTAAAGCAAAGACGAGAAAGGCAGTCGCGAAACGTTTTAAAGTGACTGGTACTGGCAAGGTTCTACGCCGCAAACAGGGCAAACGTCACTTGATGCGTGTGAAGAATCGTAAGCGTAGCCGCAATCTCGGTAAGGTGACGTTGGTCGCCGATGCGAACCTCAAGGCCGTGAAGGCCAACATGCCTTTCGCGTAGAGAATTCTGAACACTTTCCACAGCTGCCCTCGGGTGGCACCCATCAAGGCATCTACCTCGCTCTGGCGGGGACACCGAACAGACGAGTTGCCTGGTGATTTCGGAATAACGGTCTGTTCGACACCTACTAATCATGCCTAGAGCAACTAATTCACCAGCCAGCCGAAAGCGTCGGAAACGCATGCTTCTGAAAGCGAAGGGTTTCCGCGGATTCCGTTCGAAGTTGTACCGCTACGCCAAAGACGCCGTCTATAAAGCGCAGCAACACGCCTACCGTGACCGCAAGGTTCGTAAGCGCGAGTTTCGCGGTCTTTGGATCCAGCGGATTAACGCCGGTACCCGGGCCCATGGCTTGAGCTACAGTCGATTTATGGAAGGTCTAAAAGCGGCTAGTATTGAGTTGGATCGCAAAGTGCTCTCCGACATGGCCATCCGAGATGAAGGTGCTTTCAACGTTCTCGTTGAGACTGCGAAGGAAGCTCTCGAGAAGAAGAAGGCTGCCAGTTAGTCAGGTTCTCCTGCGAATTTCTAATTTCAATGGCCGCGACGCATTGCCGTTTCGCGGCCATTGCTATTTTTACCTTACACACTCACTTTCGTTTTTTAAAACATGATTGCTCAGCTCGATGCCATCCATCAAGACGCGCAAGCTGCTATCGAGGATGCCTGCGATGAAGCCGCGCTCGAAGAGTTTCGTATCCGTTTCCTCGGCAAGAAAGGTGCCCTTACCCAAGCAGCCTCAGGAATGCGTGACGTGTCCAAAGAGGACAAGCCTGCCGTGGGGCAGAAGCTTAATGAAGTCCGCCAAGCACTGACGAGGTTTGTCGAGGCGCGTTCTGCCCAACTCCTTGCTTTGAAAGATGCGGAAGCGGCCAAGGGGATCGATGTGACGTTGCCGGGGCGTCGCCCGCAACAAGCGGCTTTTCATCCGCTGACCCAAGTCATGCACCGTGGTATCAGCGCCCTTCGGCAAATGGGATTCACCTTGGCGGCAGGACCTGAAGTGGAGACAGAGTTCCATTGCTTTGATGCACTGAACACGCCCGAAGATCATCCTGCCCGCAATGAGAAGGACACCTTCTACTTCGCTGATGGTCATCTACTGCGGACGCACACCTCTTCTGTGCAGGTTCGCACCATGGAGACCACGAAGCCGCCCGTGCGCATCATAGCGCCGGGCAGTGCTTACCGCCGTGATGAGATCGATTCCACCCACCTCAGTGTCTTTAGTCAAATGGAAGGGCTGTATGTTGCTGAAGATGTCAGTCTTGGGGACTTAAAGGGAACGTTAGAGCGACTCTTCCGCGCGATCTTTGGTCCCAAGACGCCCGTGCGGTTTCGGCCGCACTTCTTTCCTTTCACGGAGCCTAGCTTCGAGATCGACATCAAACTCCAGCCGAAAGGTCAAGATCCGCGCTGGATCGAAATTGCCGGGTGCGGCATGGTCGACCCCAATGTCTTCCGCCAAATCTGCGAATCGCGTGGGGATGATGTCTATGATCCTGACAAAGTAACTGGATTTGCTTTTGGTCTCGGATTGGAACGTCTCGCCATGATCATGTGGGGCATTCCTGACATCAGGCTGCTCATCGAGAATGATCAACGCTTCCTCCGTCAATTTGCATCTGCTTAACCGTTAGTCATGAATACCTCTCTCAATTGGCTCCAAGATCATATCGATCTTTCTGACTACTCAACTGACGCCCTTTCGGATCTCCTCACCTTTGCCGGTATCGAAGTGGAAGGCATCCAAGAACGTGGTGCCGGCGTCGATCACGTGGTTGTCGGTCAGATCAAGAGTTCGGATTCTCACCCTGGCGCAGACCGCTTGAGTGTCTGTCAGGTTGATGACGGCAGTGGCTCGCTCCGTCAGATCGTTTGTGGAGCCAAGAATTACAAGGTCAATGACAAGGTTCCCGTGGCTCTTCCGGGCGCCGTCTTGCCGGGCGATTTCAAAATCAAGGAAGGCAAGCTACGCGGTGTCGTTTCGAATGGCATGATGTGCAGTGGCCGTGAACTCCAACTCACAGACGACCATGAAGGCCTCCTTATTCTGAAGACCGACGAGGCTACGGGGACTCCGATTGGTGAGCTGTTTGAATCGGACACCCTTCTGGAGCTTGAGATCACGCCGAATCGTCCCGATTGCCTGAGCCACTTGGGCATCGCGCGCGAACTAGCAGCCCTTGCCAAGCGCCCACTCAAAGGAGTTCCTCATTATGGTGCAAGCAGTGTGACGCAGCAGCCCGCCAAGACAGAGGAGATCACTTTGGAGGCGTCGGAGTCCTGTCCATTCTACACAGCTCGTCGGATCACCGGGGTGAAGGTCGGCCCAAGTCCGGACTGGCTCAAGGGCAAGCTTGAAGCCATCGGTTTGCGTCCTATCAATAACATCGTAGATATCACCAACTACGTCCTCTTCGAAATGGGGCAGCCCTTGCATGCGTTCGATGTGGCTAAGCTCGACGGTGGCATTTGCGTGCGTCTGGCCAATGATGGTGAGACCTTCCAGGCTCTGGATGGCAATGAATATGCCTTGCAGACGGACGACTTGGTCATCGCTGATCAATCGAAGGCGGTGGCCATCGGCGGCGTCATGGGCGGCGAAGATTCTGGGGTCACTGAAGGCACCACCGACGTGCTCTTGGAAAGTGCCTACTTCACGCCCAGCCACATTCGCCGTACATCGCGACGGTTAGACTTGAGCAGTGATTCAAGTTACCGCTTTGAGCGCGGGATCGATCCTGCCCAAACGATCGGAGCATCGGAACTCGCGAGCAAGCTCATTCTCGAACTCGCAGGTGGCAAGGCCGAAGACGTTCTGCTAGTTGCTGGCGAAGTGCCCGCGTCTCCATCGCCCGTGATGCTTGACCATGGACGGGCCCAGCGTTTGTTAGGCGTCGATCTCTCTGAAGACGAGATGGGCGAGATTCTTACGGGGCTTGGCTTGGAAAGTCAGGGCGCCGGTGCCTGGAAAGTGCCTAGCTTCAGAGGCGATCTCGAACGTCATGTGGATCTGGTAGAGGAAATTGCGCGTGTTTACGGCATCGATAAGATTCCTGCCCGTGAAGTGGCATTCTTTGCGGAGCCAAGCAAGGAAGACGCGCGTTATGATGCCCATCATCAGCTACGCCAGCGTCTGGTCGATCTAGGCTACGATGATTGCCTCACGATCAAGCTCATTTCAGATGCGCAACTCGCGGACGATCTTTGTGCCTTGCGCCTCGGCAAGCAGAACCAAGCAGTGCCTCTTAAAAAGCCACTCTCGCAAGATCACACGACCCTACGCCCAAGTGTCCTCCCGGGGTTGCTCGATGTGGCTGAACGAAATATTTGCCAAGGAGCGACAAGCCTCAAATTCTTCGAAATTGGCACCGTCTTCTCCAAGCACGAGAAGAGCCCGAAGGTGCTCGAATCGCAACAGCTCGGCATTGTGTTGTCTGGCGACATGACCAACGCGTCCTGGCACGGAGAAACGGCCCAAGCCGACATCTGTGATTTGATAGGACTCTGCGAAGCGCTCTTTGGCGGTGGCAAGCAAGCCGTGACCATGCGACGCCTGGAGCAAGAAAGCCTTCTTGTGGCAGCAGAGGTCTTGCTAGGCAAGTCGGTCATTGGCCGCCTTGGCCAAGTCGATCCTGCGCGTGCCCGTGAAATGGATTGCCAAGGCCCGCTCTACGTTGCTGAGATCGATCTCGCAAAAGCGATCAAGCCGAGCCTATCGGCATAGCCAGTGACGGATCTGCCCAAGTTCCCTGCCATCACGCGAGACATTGCCCTCGAGGTGCCCTCCGACATGGAGAATGCGGAAGTGGCGAACTTCTTCAACAAGCAGAACGACGTTCTGCTAGTGGGCTTCAAGATGTTCGATCTCTTTGCAGATCCGACGGGAGAGAAACTCCCAGTCGATAGGAAGTCGGTGGCCTACACCCTCACGTATCGTTCAAACGACCGCACGTTGAAGTCGGAGGAAGTCGACAAAGCGCATGCCAAGGTGTTGGCCGCGTTGCCCAAGCTCGGGGACGTGAAACAACGCTAGTTGTCCTTGATCTGCTCTTAGAATCCTAAGGCACTGCCATTCACGCGTGGGTCGCTTTGTGCTGCGAGGGTGTCATCGGCTTCGAGGCTGAGGGCTTGGCTGACCCCGAGGCCCGAAGTTGCTGCGACCATGTGGCCTTTAGCCTTTAGCGCGTCTTGGATTTCTTGTGGCATGGCGCGCTCTACCCGTAGCTGGTTAGGTCGCCATTGGTGGTGGATTCTGGGGGCTTTGAGACACTGGGTGAGGGGTTGCTTGAGATCGATGCGGCGGACGATGGCTTGGAGGGCTTGGGTGATGATGGTGGGGCCACCAGCAGCACCTACGGAGAAGACAGGCTTGCCGTCTTTGAGAACGATGGTGGGGCTCATGCTGGAGAGAGGGCGTTTCCCTGGGGCGACGGCGTTCGCATCGGAGCCTAACAAGCCGAAGGCGTTGGGGACGCCGGGTTGCGCGGCGAAGTCGTCCATTTCGTTGTTCAGGACGACGCCCGTTCCTGGAACAACCACTCCGGATCCGTAAGTGGTGTTCACGGTTTGGGTGCAAGCGACCCAGTTTCCTGCTTTATCGGCGACGCAGAAGTGGGTCGTGTGTTTGCCGAACCAATCGCTGTCTGACCCATCGGGTGTTCCGTGAGTCGGGACGTCGATGGCCTTATTGAGGTCAATGCGTCTGGCGAGTGTCTTGGCGTAGACCTTGTCGATGAGTCCTTTCGGAACCTTGGTGAAGTCGGCATCGCCTAACCAATGGGCGCGGTCAACGAAGGCTAGTTTCATGCTCTCGGCGATGACATGCAGGCGGTCGGTTTCGTCCATGGAGGCGAGATCGAATGTCTCTAGCATGTTCAGGATCTGAGCGACGTGAATGCCGCCAGAACTCGGTGGAGGCATACCGATGATTTCGTGATCGCGATAGGTTGTGCGAACGGGGGCGCGTCGCTTGGGCTGGTAGTTGGCGAAATCAGTTTCTGTGAGGATGCCGCCGTGTTCCTTCATCCACGCGGCGACAGCTTTGGATAGAGGGCCACGGTAGAAGTGGTCGAGGCCGTCCTTGGCAACAGACTCGTAGGTGTTGGCGAGGTCTATCTGGATGAGGCGATCACCGACTTGCAGCGCGTGAGCGTCGTTTAGAAAGATGGCGGAGGCTCCTGGGAACTCGCGTAGTTTCTCCACGGCGCCACCGAGCCGTCTGACATAGTCCTTGCCCAACACGAATCCATCGCGTGCGATAGCGACCGAGGGTGTGATGACCTGAGCCAGTGTCTTACTACCATGACCTTCTAGTGCTTCGGCATAGGCGGCCAGCGCTCCGGGAACGCCAACGGCGAGTGGGCCTTTCCTGCTGAGGTCGGACACGGCTTTACCCTCACGAAGAAACATGTCGCGATGGGCCGCTGCGGGAGCTGTTTCGCGGCCATCAATGGTGAAGATCTCGCCATTGGAAGCGTGGATCACCATGAAGCAGCCGCCGCCGATACCAGAATTGAAGCCATCGACGACTCCGAGTGCGAGCCCAGCACCAACCGCGGCATCAACGGCATTGCCGCCTTCCTTGAGGATGTCCAAGGCAATTTTAGAAGCCAGCGGATGTACTGTGGCAACGACTCCGTTTGTGCCCGTAGCATGACGAACGGGCTGATGCTGATCGCCGTAGGCAATAGACAACAGGCAGAACGCAGTGATGACAAATGCTCTCATGGTGACACGCTACTTCAATCTAAGGAGCAATCCCAGGATGATTATCTAGCCTGTTCTGAAGGGCGAGGCCTTCTTCATTCTTACCAGGCTACTGTCAGACCGGCGAAGGCGCCCAATCTTCGAGCGGCAACGGGGGTGCCTCCGAAACTGGCGTGTTCATAGCGTTCGTCGAACGCGTTCTCGAGACGTGCATTGATGGTGACATGGTCGGTTAACTCATAGGAGCCGTAAAGCCTAGTGACAACGTAGGCGTCTAGTGGGTCGCCTCCAAGGGTTCGGGAGCCGACATAAGAAACCTCGGCTCCGAGGTTTAACTGATCCGTGGCTTCCCAGTGGAGATGCGCTTGAAAGACGTGCTCTGGCAAACCTACCAGACTGTCGTCTAGGTAGGTGTAGGCGAGGCCATAGCGAATGAGGCCAGCTTGGCCTTCGAGGCCCACTTCCAGGCCGCTGGCTTTGCCTTTGCCAGTGGTGTTGAAAGGAGCTGCTCCGAATCGGTCGACGATGAGGTTCTCCACGTCATTCTCGAACCAGGTGAGGTTGAGTGAAATGTCCTCCCCGAAGGACTGGGAGATACCGAGGTCCCAGCCTTCTGAATGCTCGGGAGAAAGGTTAGGATTGCCAGCTTCAAACGGTCCGCCATTGAGTTCGAGCAGGTTTGGTGTTCGGAAGGCGGTACCGTAACTGCCACGTAAGGTGGTGTCCGAGCCGGGGAAGGTGTACGCTGCGGTCGTGCGCCAAGTGAACTCATCTCCGTAGTCGTCGTAGTCTTCCCAGCGTAGACCTCCAGTGAGGACGAGGTCTTGGGACACCTCCCAGAGATGGGTGGCGAACAGGCCTAACTGATCGCGATCGGCAGGAAACGAGAAGTCTTGGGCAAAGTCCGTTTGTTCGAAGAGGGCTCCGAACGCCGTGGTGTGTGCGTCCGACCACGTCACTTCGTTCTCCCAGCCGACACTGAGTTTCTCGGCGTCGGTAGCGAAGGTGGAGGGATCGCCGAAGTCATAGGATTCGGTGTAGGATCCGAACCGTAGGCGTGACTGCCAGGAATCGGTGAGGTCGATCTCACCATACACCGTGATCAGTTGGTAGTCGGTGAAGTTGTCGCCACCGAAGTTGTCTTGGAAATCCCCATGCCCGCCGCGAAAGGTGGCACCTACTCTGGCATGATCACTCAAATCATAGTCCAGACGCAGCGCATAGGTGAGCTGTTCATGATCCAGTTCAGGGGTGCCCTGCGCATCGTTCTCGGTCGTTTCCCAACCGATCCCAAGTGTGTAGGAGAGTCCACTGTCAAAATTCCCGCTGGAGCTGGCGCCGGTGCGCAAGGTTCCAAACGAGCCGCCTTCGACGAAGACACGGGATTCCGGTGTGCCTGAGCCCTGGGCTGAATAGACACCGATGACGCCGCCGATGGATTCGCCTCCATAGAGGGCGCTTTGAGGGCCTCGCAGGATCTCAATTCTCCCGACCCCATCAAGCAGGCTGTTTCCAAGATAGTTGTTCGTGGAGACCGTGGAATCGCTGAGCCGCACGCCGTCGACAAGAACATGGGCGTGTGCGGTCTTCATGCCGCGGAGAAAGAGTGAGCTAATCGAGCCGGGCTGGCCTCCGGTCGATTCTGAGAAGACGCCCGGTGAGCGACGCAGAGCGTCTTCCAGGCGGAAGACCTGGGCTTCTTCTAATGCTCCGCCATCAAGCACGGTGACGGCGCTGCCGGTCTGAACAAGGGGAGTGAGGATACGGTTGGCGACCACGGTGGTGGGTGCCAGAGCTTCCGTTTCTTCAGCGGTGACGGGCAGGAGCCCGGCCAACGATGATGAAAGGCCTAACAAGATGGCGCTACGGTGCAGCGCACGGTTGGTTGATGACATGTGTGTTTTCTAAGGATGTGGCGCCCGTATTCCGCGGACGATGCAATCACTTCCCAAGGCTGGCGATCTGGCTCGACTAAATAAACGCGTCATTTAATCTCACAGTGGCGGGACCGCTCCGGAGTAGGCACAAGATGCTGTCACCGGATTCCCCATCTATTTCTTGCCCGAGCGACGGGCTTCCAAGAGAAGACCCCAGCTCTCCTGAGGTGAGCGCATTTCAGCCTATTCTGGATGCTGTGCAACAAGGAAATGCTCAAAGCTTGCCAAGCTGGCTCAAGAGCGATTTCTTGGGGCATGCTAAAACTCCTTTTGTCACTCACCTTCCTGATTGCTAGTCTTGGGCACGCTGCCGAGAAGCCTAACATCGTGGTCATCATGGCTGATGACATGGGCTATGGCGATGTGTCTTGCTATGGCGCCACGGCGTTGCAGACGCCGCACATCGACAAGCTTGCCGCGGAAGGGCGACGTTTTACGAGTGGCTACTGCTCGGCCTCGACTTGCACGCCGACCCGCTACTCGTTGCTGACGGGAACCTATGCCTTTCGGCAGGAAGGCACCGGGATCGCGCCACCTAACAGTCCTGCAGTCATCAAGCCGGGTAGCGAAACGCTCCCTTCACTGTTAAAGAAAGCGGGTTACGCCACGGCGGTTATTGGTAAATGGCATCTCGGTCTCGGCGGGCCGGAAGGACCGGATTGGAATGGTGATCTCAAACCGGGCCCCTTGGAGATTGGCTTTGATCATTGTTATCTCTTGCCAACCACCAATGACCGGGTGCCACAGGTTTACGTCGAAGATCATCGAGTGAAGAACCTCGATCCGAGTGACCCTCTCTGGGTGGGAAAGAAGAAGCCGAGTGAAGATCATCCCACGGGCATCACGCACCGAGACACCCTCAAGATGGATTGGTCTCACGGGCACAATTCGACGATTCACAATGGCATTAGCCGGATTGGGTTTTACACAGGCGGTCATGCAGCGCGTTTCCGAGATGAAGATCTTGCTGACGAATGGGTTAACCGATCTAATGCGTGGATCGAAAAGCACAAAGATGAGCCTTTCTTTCTCTTCTTCTCCTCGCACGACCTTCATGTCCCGCGCATTCCGCATGAGCGCTTTCAAGGAAAGACACGGCTAGGTTTCCGCGGAGACGCCATTATTCAGTTGGACTGGTGTGTAGGCGAACTGATGAAGACGCTGGACCGTCTCAACCTGGCTGAGAACACCTTGGTTATCTTCTGTTCTGACAATGGTCCCGTGCTTGATGATGGTCATGCTGATGATGCCGTCGAGAAGATTGGTCGCCACCGGGCAGGGGGGCCTTTCCGTGGGGGGAAGTACAGTGTGCTTGAAGGTGGCACGCGCACGCCTTTCATCACGAGATGGAAAGGCCGCATTAAGCCCGCAGTTGAAGACAAGGCTGTGGTCTCCACGATTGATCTGGTGGCTAGTGTTGGCGCGCTAACGGAGACGCCACTTCCTCAGGATGCCTATCTTGATAGTCATGATGTGATGGGGGCGTTGCTGGGAGAAGACGGGGGGAAAGGGCGTGAGCATCTCATTCAACAAGATAATGGTCGTGCTGGGAACTATGGCTATCGGAAGGGGGACTGGAAACTTCAGCGGCATGAGAAAGGCACGGCTAGAAACGTGGTGGTCGAGGCAAAGCTAGCGAATACAAAGGTACCTAAGCACCGATTGTTCAATTTGGCGGAGGATCCAGGTGAGACCCGGAATTTGATCGAGAAGCACCCTGACATCGCCAAGAAGATGATTGAGGAGCTAGACGCACATATCAAGGCTGGGCGGACGAGGAGCTAGGTTTGCGTTTGAGCGGGAGTATACTAACAATACGCAAGTGTTTGCATTGATGGATATTTCGAATCCCAGAGTCCTTCACTGAAAGGCGTTCTCTTTCCGGTAATAGGCCTGATTCGTAGTGGCTTGATCTTGGCGCATGCGCCGGATTGGAAAGTAGCATTGCTGCTAGCCATTGCCTTATGGGCCTTCTGCCGCTTCTACTACTTTGCCTTTTATGTGCTGGAGCACTATGCTGACTCCCGGTTTCGTTATGCGGGATTGTGCGACTTGGCGCGCTACCTAATCACGGGTAAGCCAAGCGAGGGTCAAGAGGTAGAACCTGAGGATGGTGAGCGTTAGAGAAGCCCCGCGTCTTTGATTTCCAAGTAGCGGTTGGTGAGCGCGGTGGGGAGATTGGCAGCAGTGTCGTCCAGAGTCAGGATGCCATGCGAACGGATCTGCTCAAAGGTCTGAGTGCGCTCCTCGACATAACGCTGGGTGGCGCTATGTGAGAGTGCGTCTTCAAAGGTGGTGACAGGATATTTCAAGGCTCCCTCGGTGGTAGATTCGCGGAGGCTGGCGATGAGTGGAAGATGACGCTGCTTCATGAGTTGGAGTGGTGGAAGAATGTTGGCAATGTCTTCACTCCGCAGATTGGTAAGGAGTATGACGAGGGCGCGGCGGCGTTGACGCATCATGAGGCGCTCGGCTGCTTCGGCGAAGTCACTCGTCTGCGGGCCCGTCTCGTAGTCGTAGAGATGGTTGAGCAAGGTCGTCATGGCGTGTTGCCCTTTGACCGGTGGCAACCAGCGGTCCGTGCCGCCGAAACTGAGTACACCCACGTGGTCGCTCTGACGGAGAGCGATAAATGAGAGTAGGAGTATGGAGTTAAGGCAGTGATCAAACTGTGAGAGTTATCCATCGAGAGCACGCATGCGGCGTCCGCAATCAACCATGAGAATGATGTTCTGGTCCCGCTCCTCTCGATACTCGCGGCTGATGAGTTGGAGGCGTTTGGAGGTGGCTTTCCAATCGATTTGGGAAAGGTTGTCGCCTTCTTGATAGTCGCGCAGCTGATGAAAGTTGAGACTGGCTCCACGGCGATGCTTCATGACGATACCCATCTGGTTCTCGCGGTTCTCCATGGCAAGGAGGGCGTAGCGCACGACAGGTTCGTAGTTTGGATAGACCCGGATCTCGTCCTGATGATCAGTAAGATAGCGGCGCTGCCAAAGACCGAAAGGAGATTGGTGTAGAACGTGAATGGATCCCAGTGCAGAACGGCCTCGTTTGCGCATGCGGATGGGATAGGCGACTGTGGTGAAGCCCTTGGATTGAACGGTTCCTGTCCACGGAATGTCTGGGGCGTGGGCTTCTTCCGGGAGGCCATCGAAGACCGAGAGGTGGGCGATCAAATGTCCTCGATTGTGCAATGTTAGCAAAATTTCGTCGTCGACGTTGAGGGCAAGGTGTCCAGGAATCCTGCGCTCGATGTCGATTCGTTTGCTGGACTTCGCTAGAATGAAATCAATTCCAGAAAGAGCCGCGAGCAGAGCCCCAAGCCCCCACCATAGAACCACGAATTGCGCCCAGAAAGACGCAGCGATACCGATAGCAATCCAAACGAGGATGCCGTGGAGTAGGCGTGAGGTGGGCCTCATCGACAACGAATCAGGCTCCTCTAGCGAGGTGATTCAACGGTATTGATCACGTTAGTAAGGACATCATCAATCTGCTGACCGCTGATGGCAATCTCAGGCGCGAGAGCGACCCGGTGACGCAGGACAGGAAGGGCGCCTCGTTTGACATCGGCGGGTGTGATGAACTGGCGACCTCCGAGGACTGCGAAGGCCTTGGCCATGCGAATGAGGCTGATGGCACCACGAGTTCCGGCACCTAGCGTAATCGCATCCGACTGGCGTGTGGCTCGAATGAGGCTGACCGCATAGTTGATGACATCATCAACCGCCTGAACTTTCGCGGCCGCTTGTTGCCCGGCAATGACGTCCTTGGGCTGGCAGATTGGGGAGATAGCATTGGGATCGAGGCCTCGCCCACCTGCTCCTCCCGCCGCAAGTTTCACGATGGTCGCCTCATCGGTCGAACTCGGGTAATCGATGAGGATTTTGAGCAGGAAACGGTCGAGCTGTGCTTCTGGTAGTGGATAGGTGCCTTCCTGCTCAATGGGATTCTGGGTGGCAAAGGTCATGAACGGTGGTTCCAACGCCATGGATTCTCCATCGATTGTGACTTGAGCCTCTTGCATGACCTCTAGCAAAGCGGCCTGCGTCTTGGCCGGAGCGCGATTGATTTCATCAGCCAGGAGAAGGTTTGTAAAAACGGGCCCTTTCCTCAGTCGAAATTGCTGGGTGCTCATGTCGAAGAGTGAATGACCAGTGACGTCCGAAGGCATGAGATCTGGCGTGAACTGGATCCTTTGGAAATTACCGCCAAAGGTACGAGACAACGCAAGAACGAGGTGCGTCTTGCCCAGTCCAGGCTTGCCTTCGAGCAGAATGTGGCCGCCTGCGATAAGGGCGGCGAGGACCTGATCGATGACCGCATCTTGCCCGATAAAGACGCGGGTGACCTCATTGCGAATTTGTTGCCACACGCTCGGTCTCTCCACAGGAGGTTCGGCAACTTCTGGTCGGAAGTCACTGGGAGGTGTGGGCTCTGGAGAACCCGGAGTTGGAGGGAAACTAGGTGGTTCGTTCGTGTCGTTCATAAGCTTGTTTCTAGCGATGTGATATCTTGGATCAAGCGGGTGAAATGGTTCGCATCGTTCTTGGGTTCTCCGAGCATGGCTTCACGAATGCGATCTTGAGACAGGCCGCTACGTTCCGACAGGTAAGCGTGTAGGCCTGGGTCGTTGAAGCTGGGCAGCGATTTCCCGGTGGATGATTGATAATGTTGAGTGAGACGACGTCGTACTGGATCCAACAGGCTACTTGGTGAGCTGTGACGCCAAAGGAATTGCGCGGTCATGCCGAGGTGATCGGAGAAGTGGCGGGGAAGGACCGTGGCAGGAGGGAGGCGTGGGCCGAAGCCTGGGAGGGATTTCCATAGCCAGAAGATCAATAGGGCGAGCAACCCTAACAAGGGCATCCACCCGAATTCCCAGAGCATACCCCAGAAGGAAAGGTCACTGGCATAGACGAAGAGCACGTCGTAGCATTCGTGAAGCTCGCTGAGAGCTAGCATGAAAGCGGCATGATCTTCTTGGTCGAGCGTCCGGTTCCTCATAGGGAAGGCAGAGGCGAGCGCGGTGAAGCGGCCATAGCCAGAGTCTATGCTTACCATGAGGGCGTTCTCTTTATCCATGCCCATGAAATGATCGACCTCGTCGGTGTCGGTCAGGTCAAAAGTATTGCTAAGAGGGAAGCGGATGCGACCAGAATGTTCTCCAAGGTCAAACGATACTGTATTTCGATTGTCTGTGAGTTCACCAAAGCGAATTCCGTAAGCGTCGAGTAGGGGATGATTGACCAAGGCGAGAGCCTTGAATTGGTCGCCGCTGTTCTGCCAGCTCATCATGCTGGTTCCACTGAGTAGGTAGATGAGATGCCCTCCATTCTCGATCCATTCCTTCAGTCTACGTGAACGGCTCGGTGTCGTGATCGCGTCCGCTGGCATGATCAACAGCGTGCCATCCCAGGGCATGTCATTAAGCCGGAGTGAACTCGTGGCCTCAAACCCGTATTTCTGATAGAGTTTCTCGGCAGCGAGGAAAGGATTGCGTCTTGCTTCGCCTTTGACACCGATCTCGGTTGTGTCCTCGCGTTTCTCAAGGCACGAGGTGAGTGTCAGGCAGATCAGGCCGATGAATACACGGGAGAGCGGCTTCATGAGGACACCTCCTTGTGGTGAAAGGGCCAGTCTTTGCAGAGAAGTTCTACCGTGGCATCGTCAGGCCAGATCTTTCCGTAGGCGGCACCGGTCCAGCGATCTGTGAGACGATTGAAATAGGAGACCATCTGGCGGTTAGACAGCTCATTGGCACGTTGGATGCAGTCGAATTCTGTATCGCTCTCGATGATGGGAAGGTTTTCACGTACGACCATCCAAGAGATGGATCCTCGATAGAGAAGGCTCAATGCCTCCTGCCGTCGTCCTGCAGTCCAGGCCTCCCAAGCAGTCTGAGTGATATTGTCGGGAAGGGATTCAGCGCGGACATCCATCCCCATCACGGTGGTGGCACGCGAGTGAGGAGTTGCAGAGCGTTTTTTAAAGCTGCGATTGAGAAAGACGTGTCGATAGGTGTAAATCCAGTAGGCGAGGCCGCCAATCGCAGCCACCACGACGAGCCAGAAGAGAAACTCGCCTAGGATCTGAAAGATGGCGGCACCGTCTCCACCTCTGCTATCACTATTGTTCCCCCAATGCCATGTCTCTCGCGTGTGGCTATGGATCTCAAACTCAGGTTGCTGAAGGATAGTTGCCGCTGTGTCTGCCGGTGACGACCCGATCTCTTCCTCGGCAGCGAGCTCTGTTTCTAGATCCAAGATCGGTTCTTGGGCCCGACTTTCATTTACTGACGCTACTAGCAAACTGCCTAGAAGGAGCATGATGACGACCTTGGACACTCGGGTGATCAGTCGAGCTTCCAGTTGGCGAAATCTTAACTCGAGATCCCAGCCTTCACTGCGGGTACGACCATTTACATACATGCCGAAGCCACCGCCTACATAGAAGGGCTCGATCAAGCTCATGGCGAAGAAGTAGGCCGCGGTGAGCGTGTAGTAGACGATACCCGGAATAGGGAAGAACTCTTCCATTTCGAACCCTGCAACCCAGTCCTCCATTTCCGCCCCCAAGGTTGGTGATGGGTTGAGCATGACAACTAGGCCAATGAGCCCTATGACAATTGTGGCCTCGAAACAACTGCAAGCTGTGATGAGAGAGGTCGTGTGGGCATTGGCTTCGCGATTGAGAACACTCACACGGGTGTTTCTAGAATTGCCCGAGAGCCCTTCTAACAAGCCCACTGGCATGAGGTAGCTCCGAGCGGGAGAGAAACGTCTCCAAGTCAGGTCGCCAAACAGCATCCGGAGGAAGAACTTTGGAGAACCAAGAATCTCTCGCAGCCGCAATCGATTACCGAAGAGTGACCGACTCAAGATGATAAGGGGCACGCGGTCGTAGAGCGGCTTGAACCAGAAGATAGCGAAGATCCATAGACCGGGCCGCGCTTGAAGCACGAAGACTAATAAAGCGCAGAAGGGCAGTACCGTGCAAGCCCAGGCCAGCATGATGAAACCATAATCTCGACGGACCATTGCCATGCCGAGATCAATGGCTTCCCAAGAAGTGCGAGGCCGGATCTCGGCAGAGACGTCCTCAAGCCTCATCTTCTTGTCTCCCAGCAAAGGTGAAATAGGCGACCAAGGCCACAAACCAGAACGTGGCTACGGTGTATTTGACCGGGGCAGCAACAGGCTGGGCCGACCAGAAGCCTTCGATGATCGCAGCCAAGAACGTGAGGAGCGCCGCGCCGTAGAGGAAAGGTATGGAGCGTTTTCCTGCGTCTAACAATGCTTGCTTGCGTCCGCGTCGTCCAGAATACAGGATGCCCAGCCCAACGTGGAGTCCGGCCATGCCGGCAACGAGCATGCCCATGATCTCGACACTGGCATGTCCACAAATAAAGTTGTAGAACGACTCAGGATTGGTGGCTTCGTGAATGTAGGCGGTGGCCGCACCAAAGAAGAGCCCGTTGAAGACAATAAAGAACAGGGTGCCGACGCCGCAGAGGATGCCTCCGGCAAAGATTCGGAAATCAATGCCAATGTTGTTCATAATGTAGAAGGCAAACATCATGAAATTCGAACCGAACTGTTCTCGCAAATGCTCGACGGGACTATCGCTCCCATACATGGACTGAAGCTGAGACATTTGCTCTGTGCCGAGCAATGCGTGGCTCCATCGTGGTTCGATCATGGATCCAAGGATGATGCCGGCAAGTGGGATGAAGAAAAAGACGCAGTTGATCCAGAAGAGCTTGATGTCCTTTCGAAACGCTCTGGGAAAGTCCACGGCGATGAAACGCAAGATGCCTTCGCCAAGCCGCGCTGAACTCCGATAAAGATGTTTATGGCCTCGAATGACCATGACATTGAGCCTCTCACAGAGTCGCAGGCCATACATGCGCTGCTGTGCTAGTGAAAGATCACTGCATACTTGGCGAAACATGGCTGGGAATTGAGCACTTTGCTCGGGAGGATTCTTTCCATCCAATTCATCGAGCATGGTCTCAAAGGCGTTCCAGCGCTCTTGATGCAGAGATTCGAATGTTTGGCGATTCATGAACTCAGATTAGTGCTAGGAAGAGTTGCGAATCCACCAGCCCATGCGGAGGAGGCGATTGACGCCCTCGCGTCCAGTTTGGCGGGTGAGAGTGGGCACGTGGTTGGCAAGTTCTTCCCGCCGAGCGTCTGACCAAAGGCCTGCGCGTTCCAAATAACTCACGAGGGCGAGTTGTTCGGACCGCTCCAATGCCGTGGTCGGAGCGAGGGGGTCCAGATTCAGGGGCATGGGCCCATCAGCGGGAGGTTCTGTGCCTGTGTAGATGACGCAGGTGCCTGCGGCGAGATCTCCCAAGCGTTGAAAGCTGTTACCGGACAAGCAGGCGACTAGACCAAAGGCATAGCCAACCGGTAAGGCATCAACGAATCGGAGGAAATTCCTAACGATGGCCTGACTCCAAGTGAGTGGGGCCCCTGACGTTTGCACTACTCGCAAGCCCATGGCACGTTTGCCAGGTGAGGCACCGCGCTTGCCCACCTCGTAAAAGACGTAAAAGAACCACGTCCACCAGAACATGAAAAGGAGCATCACCCCTTGGGCGACGTTTTCACCTAGCATGGTACTGGACAGCCCGATGACGATTGCCACGACGATGAGAATTCCCCAGCGAATGAGGAAATCGATCAGGTAGGCCATTGCGCGGACGGTCGGACCAGCAATGGGCAGCCAGATCTCCACACCTTCCGTCAATTCGATACGTTGACGCGTATCAATCTTGGGGATGGCGGGCGACGTTTCTGGCATTGGCTTACAGAAACATAGATCTTTGAGAAAGCTTCACAATTCTCGGCTCGGAAGTCGACAAAGAGTGGGCTCTTTGTTCCATTGAATTCATCATGCCTGCCAACCCTTACGAAAGCCCGTCGTCTGATCCTCTTGGAGCGAATACTGCTGCAGGCCGTGGTGTGACGCCGCGAGTAGTGAGCGAGCTTGTTGGCACAAAGCCTTGGGTTCGGATGATGGCTGTCTTGGGGTTTATCGGTGCGGGATTCATGGTGTTAGGTGGATTGGGCATGTCGGTTGCCATGATGACCCAGTTGGGGCCCGCAGCGATCGTGTTTGGTGTAGTTTATGCGCTGATGGGCTTAATCTATCTCTTTCCAGCGATCAAGTTATGGAAGTACGGGACGTCAATCTTGCGGCTGCAATACTCGAGCACCACGGAGAACCTGGAGGAAGCGTTGACCTACCAGCGTGGCTTTTGGAAGCTTACGGGGATCATGGTCATTGTTGGAGTTGCGCTTGGTCTTCTCGTCTCGGTTGCGATGGGAATCTTTGGAGCCACTATGGCAATGAAAGGTGGTGTTGATATCCCGTTAGATGAGGGCGCGTTCGACACCTCCGATTTCGAATTGGATGGAGATTAAGCGCGCGGATGCGCCTCGTCGTAAGCTTCCTTCATACGCTCGACACTGACGTGAGTGTAGATCTGCGTCGTCGAGAGGCTAGCGTGGCCTAACAAAGCCTGCACGCTGCGCAAGTCAGCGCCATTGTCTAACAAATGCGTCGCAAACGAGTGGCGGAGTTTGTGTGCGCTGACATCAATGGGGATGTCGGAATGGCGTAAGTATTTCTTTACGATATTATGAAGCGATGTGCGTGACATGCGTTTGCCGAGCTTGGATATGAAAAGCGAGCCTTCATGAACACGCGCTTTCTGGCGATAGCGCTGGATGGCATCAAGCGCATGCTTGCCTACGGGACAAAGACGTTCTTTGCGTCCTTTGCCGACGACTCGCATGGTTTCCTGGTAGTCGTCCAAATCGGTGACGTTTGCCTTGGCTAGCTCTTCCAAACGCATGCCTGTGCTGTAAAAGAGTTCGAGAATGGCCGCGTCGCGTTCGCCTACCCAACTGGGGGCCTGCTTGGGTTGCTCAATTTTCAGAGGGAGAGCGAGAAGTTGTTCGATCTGTTTAAGCGTAAGGACGACTGGCAGTTTCTTTTCAAGCTTTGGGAGTTGCACGTCCGCTAACGGATTTGGTTCAAGACCGTGTCGGTGGCAGAGATACTTGTAGAAGGACCGAAGAGCCGCGAAGTGGAGTCGGATCGTGCTGCGCGCACGTTCTTCCTTCATCATTTCGAACAGGTAGGCACGAAAGTCATCGGGCTGGCATTGTTCCCATGACTTGAATCCTCGCGGGTGGCGTTCACGAAATCTGTTGAGAGCCTGGAGGTAGTTCCGGCCGGTGCGATCCGAGGCATCCTTCTCCACGCGCATGAACTCGAGAAAGGCGTCTACCTGGGCGTCGGTCACGGCATCTTTTGAAGGGGGAGTCGATTGAGGAGCCGCCATGGTCTATCGATACAAATGCTTTTTGACGCCTGCAGAGACGTCGGTCAGGTTAGCACACAATGCTGACGAAACGAATCATTCCTTGCCTCGATGTGACCGGTGGCCGCGTGGTCAAGGGTACTCAGTTCGTCAATCTACGTGACGCAGGAGATCCTGTCGAGTGTGCCATTGAGTATCAACGTCAGGGCGCAGATGAGCTTGTCTTCCTTGATATCACGGCTTCTTCTGATGCGCGCAAGACCATGGTGGAAGTGGTGGAGGAAACCGCGCGTGAGTGTCATATGCCACTGACGGTTGGCGGCGGCATCCGAACAGTGGAGGACATGCGCAAGATGCTCCGTGCGGGCGCGGATAAGGTGAGTGTCAACACCGCAGCCATTCACAGACCGGAAGTGTTGTCCGAGGGGGCCCGTGCCTTTGGCGTGCAGTGCATCGTCCTCGCCATCGATGCCAAGCGTAACGAGTCCGGAAGCTGGACCGTTTACACCCATGGAGGTCGCAATCCGACCGAGCTTGATGCGATCGAGTGGGCCAAGCGAGGCGAGGAGTTGGGCGCGGGTGAGATCTTGCTCACGAGCATGGATGCGGATGGGACCAAGGATGGTTTCGATCTCGAACTGACGCGGACGGTGAGCGAAGCGCTGACCATCCCTGTAATCGCAAGTGGTGGTGTGGGCAATCTGGATCACCTTGCGGATGGGCTCATCGACGGCAAGGCCGATGCGGTGCTTGCCGCGAGTATCTTTCACTTTGGCGAATACACAATTGCCGAAGCCAAGACGCATCTTGAGAAGCGGGGCATTCCGGTGCGGCCGTTTCAAGAAATGACCGTGGAAGGGTAGCCAAGGTCATCTTGTGGCATCGAGCTGAGCTAGTCTTTGGAGGGAGACCTGCCCGTACCCAAGCTCAGTGTCCAATGGGCTTTGACTAGACCAATCCCAAGGTGGTTGGGGCCATTGGCGATCATGACCTTCCGATGGCCGTCGCTTTTCCACCACGCGACGTAGGCTGCCATGGGCGAGCTGCTGCCTTTGTAGATGTTCTCACCTTGCCAGCGACCTGAATACATCGCGTTCTTCGCACGTTTCGAAGGTGAGGCATTGGCGGGAGTGGGGGACTGGTGTGCAAAGTAACTGAGCTTAGCCATTTCAGCGCAGTGATTGATGCTTGCTAGAGAGAGTTCCTTTTGCAAGTAGAGCGGGCTGAGGCCTAGCTCTATCCGCATTTCGTTGATGATCTTGGCAAAGCCACGCTGGGAGGATGTTGGCCACTTCGCACTGTCATTGTTGTAGGAATCGACCTGTGCGGACTGCTGGCGTTGCGCCATGAGACTCTTGGCTTGTTTGATCAGATGGATTACATTGTCGCCGAAAGGAAATTCCTCGAAGACGTCACCTAACGAAAGGTCAAAGGCCTCTTCTTCGGCGCCTTTGAGCATTGCTAGTTCAATGTCCAGCTCTAGCAGGAGCTTTCCGTGTGGCTCTAAAGTCTTCCAAACATTGGTTGCGGCCAGTGCCTGCGCCTGGAGTTGGCGGTAGGTGCGGGAAGCCTCATGGAGGAGATGATCAAGCTTCTTCAGGTCGCTGGTATCATAGTCCAAGCTTTTGCGGCCCAATGTTAGTGCTTGTTTGCGTTCGTGAGTCCAATTCCGTCGAGCCTCTGCGAAAGGCTGGAGTTCTTTGTAAGTCCGCTCCAAGGCGTTCTCCAATGGTGTCGCATGGTGCAGTCGCGCCTTGTGGAGAAGTCTTTTGTGGACTGAGCTATCGTTCTCTGAGAGCTGGCTAAGGAATTGGTGGGCTCGCCGGCGGGTATCGGAGTCCTCGGAGCAAAGCCAACGATAGATTTGGCGTTGCTGCTTGGATCCAATTTGTATCGAGCTGGATTCCTCTGCGAAGACGTCCGGGCAGAGAATGGCAACAAAAAGAAGAACTTGAATCATCTATTCAGCAACGGAGAGACGTAAGAAACGCACTTCCATTGAGCTCTCGAGAGTGAGCGTGACGGATTCTTTCGTGGCATCGATGACCGTGGTGCCTGACTCACTGGCAGTGGCACCGGCAGGCTGCCACGCTTTGAGGTCGGAAGAGACTTCGACCTTGATAGGTGAACCGTCGAGATCTCGGCGGCGCTGATAGCTTATGGAGACGGCATCGCCTTCGGTCGCAGCAGTAATGAGTGAACCGCTGTCCGCAGGTCGTGGATCTTTGGCAAAGGCATACTCAATCCGATTGACCAGGCCATCTTCATCTGGGTCGGCCATAGGACCCACGATGGCGGCATCGCCTAACTGATCGGCGCTAAACGACTCGGCTTGCCACTGGGCGAAGGTGAGACCTGGCTGAGGTTCGCTACCCCCGTCAGCCGTCCCAGGGCTGCCTTGATCGGAGGCAGAGGCGTTCCAGCTCTGAACTTCATCGGCGTAGGCATCCAGTGAGGTTCGTTCTAGTGAACGCCCCGTGCCATCGGCTGCGATCGGCCAGGGCTCGGCATCGTTGTAGCGCAACGAATCTTCGGTGATCTTAGTCGTCTTCTCGACTCCATTGTCGAGATAGGTCTCACCAGGACGCTCAAGTGTGAGACGTTCGCCATCATTGTTCAGTCGGCCGTCGTAGCCTCCAAAGATGGTGATTCCGTCAGGGATGCTTGGGTAGAGTGTGCGTGCTGCATCGCTGGTGGCGCGAGTGACGAGAATGACTTCTCCTCCTGCCATGGTTACGCCCTCCGGAACAGTGAAGCCTATTCCGCTGATGCGCCAGCCTGCAAGACTGACAGAAGCTTCGGAGCGATTGACGAGTTCCAGATATTCTCCAGCATCGTCGGCCTGAGAGGAATTATACATAATTTCCGAGAAGACGATCTGGCCGAGGCGTGGTGCACTGTTGACGTCTCCAAGAGAGGCCGTCGCTTGTGGCGGATATTCCCCTCTTCCTTGCGAATCGACCACGCGCCCAAACGTGACGCCCTCTTCAGCATCGCCGAAGGAGAAGCCATCGCTGTAGCCGGTCAGCTGGCCGTCGGCCTGAGCGGAGAAAAGATGGACGGCATCGCCACGTGAACTGAGTGAGAAGGCTTTGCCAAAAAATTCCGCTGGCAGGTCGGCGTTGTTTGTTGGATCACTGTCATTGTCTTCAAGGATGACGAGGTAACCGCCAGCAGGAATGTTCGCCCCTGCGGCTATGGCATACTTGCTCGGCTCGTTTGGATCATCGGTGAGGAACCAGCCGCTCACATCGATGGCTTCGGCTCCGCTGTTCAATAGCTCAATGGCATCGACTGCAGGTGGTGCTGAGTTTGTGAGGATCTCGTTGACCACCACGCCAAAGCTTGGGGCTGTTTCATCGGTGCCTGGCGAGCCGCCGGGTGCGGCACTGGCGCGCCAGGAGCCACCTTTGTTAGGATCAGCATTGTTGTCCGTAAGAACGAGTGAAAAACCCACGCCGTCGGCTGTTTGCGGCCAAGCGCCGCCATCACTGTATTCGAACTCCTGAATAACTGCACCTTCAGGACTTATGAGTCCGATCGCTTCGCTACCGTTTTTCAGGCTACCATCATAGATTCCTGCAATGGCAATAGCATCGCCATAGCGGAAACGAAACGCTGCTTCATCAACGACGAGGATCAAGCTTGCTTCGGGCGCCAGCACTGCATTCGGACCGGCTACAAATTCATAACGAAACCCGCGACTAAACTGGCATCCTGTGAGATCTACGACTTGATCGCTGATATTGCGCACCTCGATATACTCGAAGTCATCGCTACTCACATGACCTGCTGCCGACTCTGCAGCCGTGGGCGGCGCCGGATGATACATCACTTCAGAGATAACCGTGTTCGAGGCGCTCGCTGGAGTCACCGCGACGCGGTAATAAGATTCCGTAAGGGCGCTCCAGTCTCCACTCGCGGCCCGAACACGCGCTTTTACCCATGCGGATTCTGTAAGAATCACCCCGCCTGAATATTCAATCGCTTCCGCATCGATCTCCTCGTCAATCGTGCTCGGGTCATTTCCGTTCAGCGTGTAGTAGATCTTTCCTGGATTGAAAAGAGAGACCCCTTTGGACGAGAGTTTTAAATTGAAATCTTGTTCAACCGCACTGCCGACTTGCCCGAGATCGACGCCAGCGAGATTGGGATAGAGGCCCCAGTCTTTGAAATTGTCGAGCGCTTCCTCGACGCGGTCGGGGAAGAAATCTTCCAGGATGCGTTTCTGTTCAGTCAGCCAGTCGTCATCCCGCGTGTAGGGGTCATTCGCACGCCTGAAGTCGCCCCATCGAGCACTCTCGGCGACCATGGCGGTGTGGAGTTCGTCAGCTCGTTCTTGCCAGCGGCTAACATTCGCCTCAGGCGTCAGCGCGCCTCCGTTGAAACTATGTTTCTGGAGGCGATCCCCAAAACGACGGACAAACTCAGGATGATCGCTGAGATCATCGAGGATGCCGGTTGGATCGGCCGAAGGTGTCGGCAATTTGAAGTTCACCTCTTCGATGATGCGCTCCGTATCCCAGAGAAAGAAGCGCCATGGCAATTCGTCAGGACCGCCTCCGGCCGCTTTCCAGTTGCCATTGTTCTTAAGGTCGTGATTTCCCATCCACCGCTGAACGATCGTCCAATCGATGTAGTCATCGATATCCACCAGTTCTTCGATGCGTTCCCACGGCGTGTTGGCGTTAGAGACAGCGCTCTTCATTGCGTTGTACTCTGACAAAGAGCCATTGGTTGGGCTGCCTCCGTTGAGCGCGTCGATCTCTCCCGCATAGCCTCCGTAATAATCGGCATAGTGCGAGTGATCCATGCGTTCATGGACATTGTAGATTCCCCAGTAGTGGCCATTCAAATAGAGGTGGAAATAGTTGCCGTGCCCTGCTCCTTCGAAGCCCATGTCTAACGCTGTGTCGCGTGCAAACTGATCGCGCATCAGTTGGCCTCGTCCCTGTTGGCCACCATTGCTGTGGTGCCAGGTGTTGTTGTATCGAGCACGCAGATGGATGGCATTGAAGGAAGTCATGGGTGAGTCTTCAATGAGGGGGAAGTTCAATTTCCCAACGCCATAGTTCTTTCGAAAGCGCAAACTCATGGCGTGCTTTGGCGAGCGATCCGCATTTCGACTCGCACCACCCTGGGCGCGGAGGCCGCATGGCACTTGCATGGATTCTCCGTTTACATTGATGAACTCGGCGGAGACGGCATACTCATATCTGAAATCAGCACCCTCACCTTGTTGCGGCCTGCGAGTCACATTGAGATATAGACCATTGCGTCCAAAGAGGTTGTCTTTGTCAGTGACAATCGAGAGCGTTGGGATGTCCTTGAGCGCTTCTTCGATCTCATCTTTGTAGGCAGGATCATCGACCACGTCTGGATCCATTTCATAGTCGGCTGTTTGGTTGCTCTCCCAACGAGCAGGATATCCATCCGGTTCATCTTCCTGACGAATCACGTCTTTGGTGAATAGGTAAGTATGAGTGTCGATGTTGGTGGGCTCAATCCCATCTCTATAAGCGCGTGCGCGCAACACGGTAGTTTCTTCGATGGCCAAGGGCTCGGTGTACTTCTTGCCGGGTGTAAATACTGAACCGGGACCAGGATCGCTTCCGTTTGTGCTGTAGTAGATGATGGCGCCTTCGGTTGCTGTGGTGATGGCAACCGTGATAGGCTCATCATAGAAGCCTCGGCTCATACTAAACTTGGTATCGGCAACACGCGGTGGTAGGTCGACGCGACCAGGGCCGTTGGCGGCACGAGGTGTCGGCGTTTCGAAATAGCGCTCTTCGGTGCCATCGTTCTCATTGTCACCAATCCCATAGGATAGCCCGAGCCTTTGGTTGGGGTATTTGCTAGCAAACTCGCTTAAGACACTCTCCCCATCTGGGGCGACAAGGGCGAGATACTCACCTGATTCGCTCAGTTCGAAATTTGTATGGAACGTCGATGCGAAGAGACCGCCCTGGTTCTTACCGGAGGCGAAGATGATCCCGTACCCACCCGGAGAAAGACTGAGAGATCCGGGCACTTTCCATTTGCGGAGATTGCGCCTGTCATCCGTCAGGAAATGATCTTTGAGATCCACAGAGCTTCCAGTGGGATTGTAGAACTCGATCCAATCTGAAGAATCGCCATCATCATCCTCAAGAGCTTCCAGATTGGAGGCCATGAATTCGGAGATGACCGCCGTGTCCTGCGCGCGAGCAGTGACGATGGCAAGCGCAAGAATGAGGAAAAGGAATTGGGGGTTCTTCATGAGTTTAGGGAATGAGCCTGGAGACGGTTGGTCGTCTTGCCAAGCGTAACTTAGGCCAGGCTAAGCGTAAGTGCCAGCTTGTGGGTTTCCCCTGGAGGCACGGCAATAGCGTCGTCTGCTGCGTTCGTCGTCTCCACGCAGAGCATTTCTTGGTATTCCTGGTCGCCGAAATCGGCCATGCGCTGGGCTTTCGCGATCCACGGATTCCACACCACCGTTGAGTGACTGCCTTCTTTGGCGATTCGAATGGTGCGGTCCCAGCCGTTATCATTGACTAGACACGTGTCCGTGGTCTCTAGGTAGATGCGGTCGACTTCTTCCTGGAAGCGGATCGGACCGGCTTGGGTCTTGCGTGTCTTGCCGTCGATCGAATCGATGTAAGGACGTCCGTCGAGCCCCTCGGCGCGTGCTTGGTCAATATGGGAAACGGCAAAGTAGGTGTGCAAGGCGCCGGTGTAGGTGAACGGGGATTTTCCTGGATTGTGTACTGATAGTTGAATCGCTAGAGCGTCACCAAGCGTGGCCTGCAGTCGCAGAACGAAGTCATGTGGGAAGTGCTCGCGGGTCGCTTCATTTGCTTGCAATTCAAGGGTGAGACTAGCAGAGTCCGTAGAGACGACCTTCCATGAGCGTGTGCGGGCGACACCATGGGCAGGGTAATTCGGCTCATCTGGATGATCGGCGAACCACGGCCAACACACGGGGATACCACCACGGATGGCTTTGCCGTCTTTGAAGATGGCTTCTTTACTCAGCCAAAGAACAGGCTTGGCTCCAGCCGGGACGTAAGATAACACATGTGCCCCATGAAGAGCGACGGTTGCGCTGGCACCCTCGTGAGTAAGCTCGGCGATCGCGAGACCGCCAGGTCCTTCTGCGAATCGAAGGCCTCGGGTTTGCCAATCACGATTTAAAGTATCGATCAGTGTCATGGAGACACGAAAGCATCTTCAGGTTCTATGGCAACTCGACGCGCAGTCGGACATGGGCGGCAGTCTCACCAGAAAACACCGTTCCGATCTCAGTACCACCATCTGGTAGCGATCTCTGTGAGAAGCCTACATCCCAGCCTCGCCCGGCTGGGCGCACGCCTGTCAGTGACCAATTCTGAAGATCGACCGAGGATTCGATGGTATAAGTGATGTCTGGCCGATCCGCGCCAAGTCTGAATACTACCATCGGCTCGGGCGCGAAGAATAGCGGCCCACGTCCCATGCTGAGAGCAGGCGCCGTTTCTCGGCGGGTCGGGTCACGGTCGAGGGCGTACTCAAGCAAGGCGGGCCAGCCGTCGCCATCGTCGTCGCTCTCTGGGCTGGAGATTCCCCATTGTTGAGCCCAGGCTCCGTAGCCTCCATCGTCATTCGTAAACCCTCCGGGCGTGCCGTGAAGAAAGGTGCCGCGTTGCCATTCCAAGGTTTCTGTGGCGACGAGTTCGAGGGAGGTGCCGGGAACGTTATGCTCGTAGCGGAAATCTAAAATCGCTGCGCCGAATGGTTTGGGTAAGGAAAG
>JAACDM010000082.1 GCA_009936795.1 Verrucomicrobiaceae bacterium
AAAGAGCTTTGGCAAAAACTCTGCCAAGTAACGTCGCCACACAGGCCAGGAGTGGTCATCACCCTTGGTCACCACATACTCATGCTTGAGACCAGCTTTTTTGTAGGCCGCGTGGACAAGTTCGTTCTTCTCAAAGAGGAAATCTTCGTCTCCACAGGCCACCCAGAGTAACTCCAGATCTTGATTGATAGTCTCAGCCTTAGCCAGACCGGCCTCGGTCATTTCTTTGTTAGGTGGCGCGGAACTGAAGGCACCAATCTGGGAGAACTCCGCATGGTATTGCATCGCGATCGTGAGCGCGTGGTGTCCTCCCATGGAGAGGCCAGCAGAGGCGCGCCCACTGCTTTCACCGTTCACAGGATAAATCGCCTCTACTAACGGAACAATATCTTCCACCAACTCTTGGCAGAACGCCGTGGAATTCTCCGGACCATAGAGGTCGAATTCATCCCGCCCACGAGTCTCTGGCGGAACGGCATGAGCATCCGGCATGACAATGATCATCGGAACGGCCTGTTTCTGGGCAAGGAGGGCATCGAGAATCCAGTGCGCTTTCCCATGCACGGTCCAGGTTTGTTCCTGATCACTGTAGCCATGGGTGAGGTAGAGAACAGGCAACGGCCCTTCCGCATCGGGAGGGGTGTAGACAATCAGTCGACGCCAGATGCCCTTCAGAGCCTTGGATTGGTAATCATGACAGTGTAGCGTGCCATGAGGAATCTCTTGGAGATCCCACAGGGCCGGAGGCGATGCCGGCAGGTGGAGGATACTCGTGCTCGGCCAACGCTGCGGTTTGACCGCGCGATTCTGCGAATCGATCGTGTTCACGCCATCCACGGAGAAACGGTACTCAAAGATACCCGGTCCAACGGGTGCCGCCGTCGTGCCTGACCAGAGACCTTTCTCACCCTTCGTGAGCACCACTTCAGGTCCGAATTGACCCACGGCCTTCACTTCTGAAGCCTTGGGCGCCGTGTAGCGAAAGGTGACCCGATTGTCCGAGAGGACCTCAGGAGATTGTTGAGCCATGGAGAGAGACAAAGACGACAAAGAAGTAAGCAGCAGAAGTAGGGAGCACAGCATGGTCGGTGAGTGTCTAAAAGACGGGTTTATTGCCAAGCCTCAACGCAACCAAACACCTCAATCGCCTCGCCCCGCCATACAAGGAAGGCAGAAACCGAAAAAAATTCTGTCCCGTAGGGCTATGCTCCGTCGCAGCCGAAACTTCCAAAAGGGTCCGCAACGCCAAACGCATCATCACGCAATTTCTGCACTTTTTTGAGTTTTCCCCATCAGGTAGGCATTTGGCTACCGAGGAGCTACCTCTTAGGCGGCGTTTTTTCGCATCTCCTCCTCCCGTTTCTTTGATAGGCCGGCTAAAGCCAGCACTACCATAGCACTGTTCCGATACCTCACGGCCTCGGTCGCGGCCTGTCGCAGAGTTGCGAGATAATTAATGGAAGCTAATCTTTGCCTTGAGCTTGCTCAGCACGCCACCTAGTATCTTGATTGAGAGAATTCTCATTATTGATAGTCATGGTGGCAATTACGGAACGCAAATCAGCCTACGAGAAAGCTCTCCTCATCGCGAGTGGCCCTGCGATGCTTGAGCGCATGGTCAGACCCCTCAAAGAGGCGGGCTTGGCCGTGAACGCCTGTGAGAATTTCGAGGACGCGGCCAAGTTTTATGATGGCCAAGCCTTGATCGTTCTTCCTATCAAAGAAGACGCGCAGACCGAGGCCAAGGCCTTCGTGGATCGGCTTCGGAGTCGCGCCGTTGCCTCTCCCTACATCCTCGGCGTGGGCCGATGCGAAGAGGCCCAGCGCAAGAGCCTGGTCGCCAAGATGGGCCTCAACGACCTCATCACCTATCCTTTCGATGAGGCCGAGGTCCAGCAACGGCTCGAGTCCTTCCGAAACTGGTGCCAGATGCCAACCCCAAACGCGATGGAGGCCCCCGACGAGACGGATGTCGTTTCTCCCACCGTTGCCGACACCATTCCCTCCGAAATGCTGCAGACCACGCGAGTCTCTCTCTTCAGTGACACTCCCTCGGGCGAAGAAGCGGAAGCTCCCGAGTCCATCTACTGCCGCGAGTCTCCTGTCGGCATTGCCATGTTCGATCGGAAATTGACCTACCTCTTGGCCAATCCCCGCTGGATCCAGCAGTTTCGCCTCAAAGACAAAGAGGTCATCGGGCGCAGTCAATTTGATGTCTTTCCCAAGCTTCACCCGAACTGGCATAAGATCTATAAACGTTGCCTCAAAGGGGAAACTCGGCGCGGTCGCGAGACCATTCAGTCCGTTGACGGCCCACTCGACATGCGCTGGGAAGTGCGTCC
This sequence comes from Verrucomicrobiaceae bacterium, assembly GCA_009936795.1. Lineage (GTDB taxonomy): Bacteria > Verrucomicrobiota > Verrucomicrobiia > Verrucomicrobiales > DEV007 > JAACDM01. Next base: position 2,343 of record JAACDM010000082.1, read on the forward strand.
ATGGCGCTATCGGTCTGGCCAAGTGGGTGGCGTCACCATCGCCTTCGAAGAAGCGTGGAAACCAGCAGACGAGCTACCAGCGAAAGCGTCGGAAGAGAAACTTCCCGCCGCACCTTCGCTTTCCAACCAGCTCCAGAGTCCCGCGCTCGTGCTCGATCTAAACGGCACGGTGATCGAGAGCAACGATTCTGCTAAGGCCCTGAAGCTAGATCAGCCTGGAGAGGCCTTTGTCGAGGCGCTGAAGGACGATCCGAATCAACTTCCACTGACAGAACTGGTCGAATTGCAGGGCGGCGCCGAGCACCTTGCTTGGAGCACCTCGATCCTGCGTGATACCGATGGCGAACCTGAACGCGTCCTTCGTGTGGGCGTCCGCCTGCCGTGTTCCCTCCTGCCCACGGTCGAGGTGGAGAAAGTGGTCGAGGTTTCCGCGGCTGAAGAAGCCCAAATCGTCGTTTCGGAAACCGAGCCGATTACGCCTAGTCTCACGTTATTCGAAGATGACGCCTTGGATGAAGTTCCACAGCTTGTGTGGAAAGCCAATCCACGTGGAGAAATCACCTACTTCAACAGAGCGTGGCTGAAATTTCGCGATCGCCCTCTCAATCGCGAATTGAATGGCGGCTGGCTAGACGGCTTGCATGCGTCCGATGCCTGCTCGACGAAAGGCGTCGTCGCTGAGGCCATCCGCAACCAGAAGACCCTCGAACACACCTTCCGACTCAAGTCCGCCGGGGGGAACTACGTCTCCAAGGACATGTGGGTTAAGCCATTCCACGCCGAAAGCGGGGAACTGTTAGGGTTTTACGGGATCTGTCAGGATCATCAAGAAGGGGCAAAGCCTGCCGCCAGTGCCTTATACGGTGCTCCTCAGAGGTCCAAGGAAGAAGATCAGATTCTTAATACCGTCCGCCAAGACGCGGCCGACGCCTTGGCCAAGCTGGCCGAAGCCGAGCACGAAGTCCTCGACCTCAAGGACTCGCTGGCAAAACTAAGCACCGCCTCCTCTGCAACCGGTTCTGGACCAGGCCTTCTGCCAGAAAGCCCGTTCATCATGTGGCAGTGTGATACGGCCGGCGACCTCACCGCAGTCAATCCCACGTGGAACGAAGCCTTCCAACTCGACGGCAAGGCAGCGCCGCAAAGCAACTGGACCGAGGCCATTCTCGACGAGAAAGAACGCAGGGCCACGGAAGCGCAGCTTCGGGCTGCCGCGGTTAGAGGAGCCTCTCTCACCTGTACCTTTCATTGGAAGCCAAGCTCAGCGTCCGCAACCCGCATGGAGTTGCAAGCGGTGCCTTTGCTAGATGAGAATGGGAACAGTCTTGGCCTCAGCGGGATCTTGCAAGACGTTTCTGCGGAGCAGGCTGCCATCAGCGCCGTCCAGGCGTTGATCGAGCCCCAAGCGGAGACTATTGACCCAGCGCCAGTATCCGACCTCTTTGCCAAGCTGACCGAACGGTTGCCTCAGTGGCAAGAACGCCAAGCCCAGTACAACAAGAACCTGGCTGCCTTCGAGGAAATCTTTGATCATGTTGCCGTCGGCGTAGTTTTGTTAGGCTCTAACGGCAAGGTCATTATTGCCAATAAGCGCCTGAACGACTTGTTAGGCTTCAGTATCGGCGAAGGCGAGAGCATCGAAGGCTGGCTGGGCCGTGCTGGTGGGGATCCCGATCACACGACTTCCGTCCTAAAGATTTGGCAGGAAGACATCTGGCAACGTCAGCTAACCAAGGTCCTCGCGCTGAAAGCTTCCAATGGCTCACTACGCGAAATCCGTTTCGAGCCCCAGCTCTTCCTCGACGATAACCGTCTCCTTCTAACACTGCACGATATTACCGAATCGAAGCGTAGCGAGGAGGCCATGCGCGACAGTGAGATTCGTTTCCGCGCGCTCTTCCGCGAGTCCTCCATGGGTATCGCTCTCCTCGATGGCGAGGAGAAGATCTATGATGTGAATCCAGGCATGGAAAGCATCTTGGGGGTCGCCCGTCGCCAGATTCTCTGTCGGCATTTCGATGAGTGCCTCCACCCCGACGATCTCGCGCGGAAACAACAGCTTGTTCAGCAGCTGCTAGCCTCGCCAAAGCGAAACACGGAGATGGAGCTGCGGCTTGCACGGCGCCGGGAAGAAGGGGGCATCACCGAAGACATCTGGGTGCGTCTCCACATCGCCCTCGTGCGCGATGTCGACCAGCGTGTCCTCTTCACCGCCTACTTCGTCCAGGACATCACCGAGCAGAAGCGCCTGCAAGCAGCTCTGCATATCAGCAAAGAGCAGAATCGGGCGCTGTTAGAAATCATTCCAGATCTGATCTTGCTAGTCGATCGTCGTGCCGAAATCGTTGATATCATGCCCGGCGACAGCATGCCGGATGACTTTGTGGATCAGGAATCCATGGGCCGCCGGGTCGAGGCGATCTTGCCGTCGTTCGGGAACCACGCGGAAGAGCTCATCCAACGCGCTTATGTTGCCGATGACGTGGTTGTCCATCAGTTCGCGACCCCAAGCGGCAACGCCTATCAAGCACGAGTCGTTGCTTGTAAGCCTGACAATGCGGTCATCACGGTACAGTCCGCACCGGACAAGGAAACGCCGGTCACCCCGCTCAAACCGGAGATACCCGAGTCTCTAGAGCGCATGTCGCTGACGTTCGCCAATGCGCCCAACGCGGTCATCATCATGAACTACTCCGGTGGGATCCAGCACTGGAACCCAGCCGCTTCCGAATTGTTTGGCTACACGGAACAAGAGGCCGAAGACCAGCCCTTGCCTGCCCTCTTCGGACTTGACTCGGTCGATGCGCTGACCCGTCATTTAGAGCAGGACAGCCACGATCGCTGGGTGGGTCGTTTGCCTTTCCAGCGAAAGGATCGGTCCGAAGACCTCGCTGAGGTGATTTTTGCCCCCCTGAAGGCTGAGTCTGGTAGCCTCCAGGGCCAGGTCGCCTTCCTCCGACAGGTCGAAGATCCTGAGCCGAAACCAATCGCTCCGGCAGCGGCGGGACCCGCCGTCGACCGACAGGCGCTTATCGAAGAGATCCGCGAAGAGAGCCTCTCAACGCTGGTTCCTCAGATGCATCAGCGCCTAAGAAACAATCTCCAGATTATCGCCACCCTGCTTAATCTCCAATATAAATGTCAGGCTGACCCAAATACCCGCGACAGCCTCCGCAAGAGCCGGAATCGCGCTCAAGCGCTCCTTCTTCTTCATGAAAGAATCCAGAAGAAGGAAGACGAGGAACAGGTTGACTTCCAACACCTCGCCAAATCCCTCTGTGACTTCCTCCTTGAGAGCTACGAAGCCGTTGGTCGCGTTCACGTCGCCCTTGAAATCGATGGACCGCTGGATCTGCAGGCAGCCAGCCCATTATCTCTTATTCTTAACGAGCTCGTGTCCAATGCGATCGAGCACGGCTTTCCTGATGGTGAACAAGGCACCATCGCCGTCGCCCTGAAGCTGGCTCAAGGCACTGGTGAACTCACCGTGCGGGACGATGGATTTGGTCTCGGATCCGGCTCGCAAGGCTCAGGAATGGGTCTCCAGATTGTAAAAACCCTGGCGACTCAGGTTGGCGGCAGTCTAGAAAAACTAGATACTACGGAAACTGAATTTCGCGTTTGCTTTATCACCTCATTACGCAAATGAATGAGGTCGTTTGAGTCAATATCAGCTGCCTACTATCTTAGTCGTTGAGAATGAGCCGGACCCGTCTCGACGCCTAGAAGTGAGCCTCGACCGTATTGGTTTTGAGGGCGTAAGCGTGACGTCCGGTGAACAGGCCCTCGCCTGGCTCGATGATCAGAACCTTGGGGATAGGAAACCGATCCTAGCCCTGGTGGATCTCCATCTCGAAGGTAGGCTCAGCGGGGTAACTCTCGGCCAACGGCTGGGGTCCATTTATCAGGTCCCCTTCTTCTTCCTCGCTCGGCAAGCCAGTGAGATTCAAAACCAGCGTGTCCTTCGATCACAGCCTTTTGGCTACCTCATCCTCCCCTGCGAAGACGATGAACTCAGGTCCACGCTGACTCTCGCCAATGAGGCGCTAGGCGAGCGCGAGCGCGAGAAGGCTATCAAGAACCCTGTGGTCACGCCAACGACCGATGAAGAGGCCATTCTCGTGACCGACCTCATGGGCCACATTACTTACCTCAATCCCCTGGGCGAAGAGCTCACGGGTTGGCAGCTCGCTGAAGCGCGTGGTCAGAATTACCAGGAAATCTTCCGAATCATCGACGAGAAGGGGCGGCCCCAGCCTCATGAACCCTTCAGTGGTACAGGCAAGTGTCCGGAAGCAACTGTCTGGTTACTTCCAAAGGAAGGTGCCCCTCGCCTCCTTGATGAGCGCTCCTCAACCCTAACAGACGCACATGGCAGCCTCGCGGGACTCTTCATCGCCTTCGGTCCTCACAAGACCTCTCAGGACGTCCCTACTCAAGTCACGCTATCAGAATCTCCGGCCTACGAAGAACACGGGTCAGAACAGCGCATGGCCGCTGTTGTTGAAGCGATCAGCGACCCCCTCTTCGCCATGGATAATTCATGGAATGTCACCTACGTCAATCAGAAGGCGGAAGAGCATTTAGGACGCCCTAGCAAAGCCTTACTAGGGCGAAACTTCTGGAACGAGTTTCCTGAATCTGTCCACGCCAAATATTATCACGAATACTACAAAGCCGCCAGCTCCCAAGAGCCACGCGACTTTGAGTTTTATCACGAAATCCAAGGGCGTTGGATTGAAGTGCACGCCTACCCATTCACGAAAGGTCTGTTAGTGTTCATTCGCGATATCACCGCCAGACGCCGCGCCCAAGAAAGAGCCAGCAAACTTGAGAAGCTCGAGAGCCTAGGCCTCCTCGCCCGCGGCTTTGCTCACGACTTCAATAACTTACTCACGGTCTTGCTAGGCAATGTGTCGCTTGCTCGCTATTCGCTGCCCGGTGAGCAGGGCTACTACCAATCCCTGGACGCTGCGAAACAGGCGACCGAACAGGCACGCAACCTCGTTCAACAATTGCTCACCTTTGCCAAAGGCGGCGTCCCCATCACGGACAGTGTCGATCTCAATTCTGAGATCATTGGCGAAATCATGCGCCATCGCAACCGGCAGGCCCACATCGATTATCAATTCGAGCACACTAAAGAGACCGTCTATGTCGAAGCGGACCACGAACAGCTTGAGCGTTTGCTAGAAAACCTCATGGAGAATGCTGAACAGGCCATGCTAGGCGGCGGCACCTTGCGGATTACTAGCAAGACACTTACAGCGACCGATCCGATGCGTCGTGAGCTCTCGGCCAATCTCGATGCCCACACCGAGTATGTCATGCTTGAAGTCCACGACACAGGCGAAGGGATTGCTCAAGCCAACATCGACAAGATCTTTGAGCCCTACTTCAGCACCCGGACCGACGCCAACGCCACCGGCCTCGGACTAACAGTCTGCGATTCTATCGCTCGTTCCCACAAAGGCTTTCTTACCATCGACTCGCGGCCTGGCAACCATACCACCGCGCGCCTCTTCCTCCCGACCTGCCGCCAACAGTGGCAAGCCCTACAGGAGGAAACATCTGAGATCACTCTGAAACGTCAGCGGCCTGTCAATGACCCTCCTCGTGTTCTCATCTTAGACGATGAGCGCCCAATTCGACTTATCATGAGCATCTCTCTAAAGAAGGATGGCTACGAAGTGGTCGAGACCGAGGAAGGAAGCCAAACGGTAGAAGCCTATCAGACAGCCCTCACCCAAGGACAAGGGTTTGACCTCGTCCTCACGGACCTCTCCATTCCAAACGGCATGGGAGGGGCTGAAGCCATGCAGCAAATCCGCTTTGCTGATCCCGATGTAGTCGCTGTCGTTTCTAGTGGTTACTCCGATGACCCGGTCATGGCCAACTATACGCAGTTCGGATTCTCAGCGGTCCTACCCAAACCGTACAAACCTTCCACGCTACGCAAGCTCGCGCATCGCCTCATCAAGGGCGAACAACTCGCGATCGACTAACGCATCCGTCCGTTAAACTGATTCCGGTAAGAGATGAACCACGGAATATGCAGAAAACACGAAAGGCTCTTTCCGGGTTCTCCGTGGTTCTTTCAATCGTCTCTTTCGCCATGTTGCCAATAGGCCTTCTTCTCGATTAACTCTAACATCAGCCGAATCTCTCACATTTGGCCTAATCCCGCCGCTAAGGCAGGACCGAGATTTGAGGATCTTGCGGTTCCTTTGAAAGCGACGCGAGTACGCGCAGTTGCCTCTGCGCAGAGAAATGACATTGTAGAAGATGCACGGCCATGCGACGAAGATAGTCGTCTTCTTCTGTTAGAAACGCGTTCACGGCTCCTTGGGCCTCTTGAGACCAAGCTATTTGGAGCGCTGCCACCTCCGCGCGCACATGTCCAGTTCTCGTCCTTAGAGATGCCTTAACCGTTCCGGAACAGCGACCATGCCTAACCATCGCAAACGTTCGTTGACAAAGGCCTGATGCTCACTTTTGCCAATCTTCGTCAGCACTTCATCGACGATTCTCATCGTGGAGATCGGTTGCAGCCAGCCATCCACGTCAGCTCGGGGCGCCGTGCCAGTCGTGCCATCACTTCAGAGGATGGCAACCTTATCACCGTTCTTTCCTAGCGCTTTAACAAAAGTGCTATCTTTGATTCGCGCCTACTCAGCGTCGGACTCTACTAGAAGGGCCGCAAACACCAGGACAAGAATCTGTCTTACAATCCACATGACGGTAATTCTTTAGCTGAAGACGGCGCAACCGTCGCGCACTTTCAATTTGATTCTTTTAGGGAGCTGGCCAAATTTAAGACTCGTCATCGCGACGTCCGCTTGCGTATCAACTGATAATGGTGAACAGCTAGCGATCCTCTCAAAGCATGGCTCACTCCACCAACTCTCCCCTTACTCTCGTTGTCCTCGCCGCTGGCATGGGCAGCCGTTACGGAGGTCTCAAACAGCTTGATCCCGTGGGTCCTCACGGAGAGTTCATTCTCGACTACTCGGTTTACGATGCCCTTGAGGCGGGGGTCGAGCAGGTGGTCTTTGTCATCCGAAAGGACTTCGAATCCGCCTTTCGAAATTCTCTAGGCAAGCGTTTCGAAAACCGTCTCTCGGTAGACTATGCTTTCCAGAGTCTCGATGCGATTCCTGATGGTTGCCAAGTGCCTAGCGGACGTACCAAGCCTTGGGGAACAGGCCACGCTGTGCTGACGGCCAAGAATGTGGTCGACACGCCGTTCATGGTCATCAATGCAGACGATTTTTATGGAAGAAGCAGCTACGGCATACTCGCAGACTACCTCAGAGAGTCGGCTGCTGGCCCGAGCGCTATCGACCCGTACAGCATGGTCGGATTTCCACTCAAGAACACCCTTTCCGAGAACGGCACGGTAGCCAGAGGACTCTGTCAGTGCAGTGATGACATGTTCTTAAAGTCTGTTCAGGAAATCACGGACATTCGTAAGACAACATCCGGCGCCGCCTACGAAGATGCTAGTAGAGTCACAGTAGAATTGACTGGCAACGAGCGCGTATCCATGAACATGTGGGGATTCCTTCCGACTTTCTTCCCTCTATTGGAAGAACGCTTCCGAAACTTCATGACCAGTCATGGAGGCTCGGAGAAGGCCGAGTTTTACATCCCCTTCGCTGTGGATGAACTCATTCAAGCACAACGTGCTACTGCCCGTGTGCTCACGACCGAAAGTTCCTGGTTCGGTGTCACCTATCAAGACGACAAACCGATCGTGGTCGAGGCTCTGCAACAGCTCGCCGAGCAAGGCACTTACCCATCGCCACTCTGGAGTTAGGGCCAACGAGGAATCCACTTGAGAAGTTGAAAAGCGGTCACAGTCATGACTGTGTTCGATTGTGGAATCTGAAGCAGAAGCACTGCAAGACGACATCTACCGCGAAAGGTGGCACGCGCCCAGGAGGTGTCTATTGGGGAACGCCTGGCGGGTGTTTTTAAATGCTCCGACCTGGGTTTGGAGATGATGTTTGGCCAGATTAAGGCTACCCACTCGTCGAATTCATATAAGGAAGTTGGGACCAAAGCTAGAGTCCGAATAGACCGTGTGCGCAGACTGTGTGACCACTCGATCTACCGGACCACTAGTATTGAGGAGTGATGACAGGAGCTCTCGCCAAGCTCGTTGTCGGGGTGATTAAAAACGAAAAGATCGACTACATGTTAGGTGGTGCGTATTCTAGCGGCGCCTACGCCATTTCCCGTGGCACAAAGGATGTCGATATCGTCGTCTCTCTTGAATCACCGAACAAGATTGACGGTCTGGTGGCTCGACTAGATCCAGACTTGGAATTTGACCGACAAGTCACTTTCGAGACAAACACAGGATCTAAACGCTACATCTTCAAGGCTCGAAAGAATCGCTCGATCATGTTCGAACTGTTTCTTGTCGGATCTGAGGCCTACGCACTCGAACGATTCCGCCGACGTAAACGTGTTTTTTTAGCAACCTTGAATCGGGAAATTTGAATACCATCGGCAGCGGATGTTGTGGTATAGAAACGGCGTTGGACGGGGCCAAAAGATTAAGTATCCGTCAGGGAAATCATTGCCGCGCAGACAGTCGACAGACCTAAATCAAGCACGGGTGTGGTGAGCACGGGTGTCTGAAGCATCTGAGGACAATCCTAGGCAAATCTAGAACTGGGTCTCCACGTTCGTCGGTTTCCTCGCCCAAACTCACTCAATTTCTAACAGAAGCTTTTTACCAGACAGTCGCTGGTAGATTTCGCCGGTGATGAGAAAGACTTCATTGTCCTTGCCATCCCGAATCCCGTAGTAGAAAGCACTCGCATTCGGACTGATAGGGGCAAAGCGAAGGGTGGCCGTTTCATATTCTTGCTCGCCTTCCCCCTTCGTCGCTGGCTCACTCTTGACCGTGACAACGAGCGAGGACGTTGCCAACACGGCTTTCGCTTCTTGGGCGTCAGGTAGCCAGCCGTCAGCGTTGAATGCCCCTAGGCTAAAAATGAGCTGCGCCGCGACGTGCTTGTCCATATCAGCGGTGCGGTCTTGCCCATCGCGCAGAACTCGCAGTCGATCTTCTGGGAGTTCTGCCTTGAAGTCGACTTCGACTTGCAACGGAGGTTTGCCGTTAAGTCCCAGAGTCACTTCACGTATCCGATCAAACGGGACATTGAGAATCTCTAGGCTCTTCCAATTGAGCGGCTCTGAGGAATGTGCGAGCCCCGTGAGAAAGGTCCGATCGACTGCAGCAATGGCGTCCATGCCCTCAACACTGACAAAAACCTGAGGCGACGACGGTGGCATGCCGACGCGCAATAGACAGCTCTCTCCCTGCTCCGGCCCAAGATTCTCGCCTTCAAACATCACCGTAAAGGCGGGATCATCAAGCCCATAGAGGGCGTCATTGTCGGGACCACTTTCCAGGTAGAGATCGACTTCGGTCTCATTGAAGAGCGCTAAGAAACGGTCGCCCTCCTCTTGATTAACTAGTACGGCACCTTCTGGACCAGGCATCAGCCAGGCACCTTGATTCTCTACCCCCAAGGACGCTTCCCTTCCACGGCGAGTTAGAGTGACCTTCGAAACATCCGCAGCAAGCACTCGCAGGATACGACGCTCTCGGAGCGCCTTGGCATCGATGGGAAACGCATCCAAGACAGTCTTCGAGACGTCATAGGTGAGCGGTCGTTTCGAATGACGCACCTTGAGCAAACTGTCATCGGTCGGGTGAGGATAAAAATTCAGTTCAAAGGCATTCTCCGGTGCCACGTCTGCGATCTTGACGGTATGACTTGGCTCTACCGGAATCTCTTCCTCCGCAGGAAGTGCCCCACTCGTTCCCGTGATGGTAGAGAGTCCACTGAGCAGACTATCGACGACATCGTCATCGGCTTGGAATTTGTTAGGTTCTTCTAAACGCCATCGACTACCGGGTGTGGCGTTGCGGCTGAGCGAAACGGTCTCATTGCGATGTTGAAAGGTCAGACCTGTGATTCGTTCGATAGCGAAACGGGCAAGAATGGGATCGACCATCTCGATGACCGGCTTCTCGACAATCTTCCGAAAGTCTCCTGCCACGACAAAGGCACCTTCATACGCATCGACGCCCCCAGGAAAGAGATAGGCTGATTTCTCAAATGGTCCAGGATCGCCAATCTGATAGACAATCGGTTCACCCTGCGCAAATCCCACGGTGAGCGCAATACTTCGCTCGGGCGTCAGCCCATAGCCTTCTCGCTGACTGCCCGAATCATCACGAAGAAACTCTTTGGGATGCATGCTTCCAAGGGTCTCCATAATCGTCTCGATCCAATCAGGGTCGACTGCATCCTCTACTGGAGATGTCAGCATCCACCGACCAACGCGTTTCTCTAACGTCCGCGTCTCAGAGGGATCGACAATCGTTAGGCTTGTAATCGCAGGAACGGCTGGCCCTTCAAACAATGGAGCTGGTCGCTCACCAAAGAATTGCTTCAGAGTCCCCGAATGGTCAAGATAGGCATAAAGTCCCAGCCCGAATGTGGTGACGGCAAGCGTGATCGTGGTAGCGAGCTTCATGAAAGGGCAGGGAATTAATTAGGCTACCTAGCGCCGTCGGAAGAAAGCAACGACCAAGCCGATGAGAAAGGCGAGACCAGGGACATAGCGCAAGGACATGCGCTCAAGCTTTGTAAACGGACGCTCACCGACTTCGACTCGGAAATCACTCGCTCCTTGGGAGCCAATACCGACGACGAGTTCCTCTCGATCTGTAGCCCAGTTGATGCTGTTCAGCATGAACTCCGCGGACTCCTGCGTCGGAGACGGGTCCATGAAATTTCCATTCCCAACGACGACCATGCGCGAGCTGTTTAGGCGGAGATCTTGGTTGATACCAGCACCACGCTCGACTGAGACCGCGACATTCACATCCATCTTTTCTCGAGGGTCGGAAACAGGATTCTGATCTCGGAAGTTTCGCTCTTTCCAGAAGTCGTTGTAGGCAATGAGAAGCGGCTTCTTATCGGCCGAGCTTGGCGACATTGGGTCGTCTCCTGCACCAGCAACATTGATATTGATAGAACTCGTCTGCCCAGGAAGTGTGGTCGTCCGTCCGAAGAGCGATTCGGTAACCGGTGATTCTGGCATATAAACACTTTCAACCTCGGATACTTTGATGGTCCGCCCCCCACGTACGCGCATGGCCAAGATGCGATCATTCTCAACCCGCACTCCATAATTCTTCTCCAAATATCCGATCAAGTTTGGAAGCGCTCGATACTTCAATGGATCAATAAGGACAATGAGCCCACCTTTGCGCTCCTCCCAGTAATCACGAAAGAGCTGCTTTAGTTCAGCACCAGTGAAATCGACGCTCGGAGCTAGCAGGATGACGACACTAGCATCTTCAGGAACCGTTGTGTTTGGCGTGATTGTAAATGGTTTCACGAGGAGATTCTGCTTTATGGCAGCGATATCACGAATCTCCATGGCAGCATCTCGTCCGCTGATGGACTGCGGGAATCCCTTGCTCGCGACAATGTAAGCTACCTCCTTCTTCTCCTCTATTGCGGCCACGATGGCCGACGTTAAAGCACTTTCTATTCGATAGTTGAGGATCTTGCCAGGGCGCGGAGTGGCATTGCGAAACATGACGGTCTTACCACGCTGAAACATGTCCTTCTCAGTCACCATCTCATAGGTGCTGACTTCTTTGCCATCCCCGTTTGTCCCGTTCAGCTTTTCGCTCTTAGAAATGAGGATCTTGTTCTGCTCAAAGATGAGCTTGGGATCTTGGTTCCGCAACTCGGCAATAGCCGCAGGATCTCGCAATGGATCTACCCAGCGAACCTTGAGACGTCCATTAGCCGCTTGTTCGTACAATCCGATGATGCGTTGGGTATAAGGGTAGACGTCGCTTCCCCGTCCAAACGCCATGGTTAGATAGAGATCCTCCGATAGATCCGACAACACTTGCGTGGTCTGGGGCCCCAACGAGTAACGCTTGCTTGCACTACGATCCCACTGAGCATACTTCTGGCAGCTAAGCCAATTGACCAAGGCCACGATAACCACCGCCAAGGTGATCTGCACGAGTACGTTGAGCCCAATACGGAAACGCCGGATCGAGGACTGGGGCTTGGGGAAAGTGCTTTCTGGATCGTCTGCCATCGTGTCTAGATTTTCCACTTCCGGTAATCGAGCACCTGATGAGTCAATGCCAGGGTTAATCCTGCAAAACTCACATAATAAACCACGGGTCGCGTGTCGAAGAATCCCGCGGACCAGTCACGCATGTGCTCGATCGGTGAGATGTATTCAAGAAACTCTACCGTGATCTGTGGGAGGTCATTAAACTGTACCCGGAGTAAACCGAGGAAGAAGTAGATTAGGAGCACCGTAAACGAGATGACTGCAGCAATGATCTGATTTGAAGTCAGCGCCGAGGCAAGACAGCCGACCGCTACAAAGAACAGACCGATGAGGAAGATCATCGTATAGCCACCGTAAAAGGAAGGCGAGCTAAAAGCGGTAGCTCCTCCGAAGGCTGAGGCACCCACAGTCTTCTCAAAGTAGACCATGTAAAACATGTAAGGGAGGTAGAGTACCATGTAGAAGAACAAGGCGGCAACATACTTAGAAAAGATCACCTGCCAACTTTGCACAGGTGCCGTCAGCAGGGGCTCCAGCGTACCTAACTTCTGCTCCTCCGAGAAAAGTCGCATTGTGATGAGAGGGATGATGAGCAGAAGCACAAGCCAGAACTGGTTGTTCAACAGCATGACTTGGTTCAGTGCCATGGGAACGCTATCACTCTTCAAAGCTTTGACGAACTTTAGGAAGATAACGCCGTGTAACAAAGACACGGCAGCAATAACGATGTAGGCGACAATCGACTGAAAGTAGGCTTTGATTTCCCGGCTGAAAAGAATGAGGAACGTCCGCATGGGTGAATGTCAGTGCTTAACTGTGCTGGTTCATGGTGAGATCGGCAAAGACATCCTCAAGAGAAACGCCTTTCCGACTGAGCTCTCTCATCGCCCACTGCTCTTTCCGAGC
>JAACDM010000083.1 GCA_009936795.1 Verrucomicrobiaceae bacterium
CAGCGCGGCCTCCAAAGACGTCCTTGGAATCACCCGTCACAACCAAATCACTCGGAGCCGTCAGTCTAACTCCGACAGACTCCTAGGGCCGAAGAAATATCGCTCTCGGCTTGCTAGAGGATTTCTTTCAATGGCTAGGTATCGAATTCGTGGACAGCGTGGAACGTTAGGAAGTAGAGTGCAAGGAGGGCTGTCTGTCTGCTACGGGGGCGACGGGATGGGACGGAGGACGACGGTTATGTCGATGCGACCTATGGGCTCCGTGAACTGGAATTTGCAGGTGACGGTCTCGACCCCTGCCATTGGCCTCTAGTTGTCTCGTTCGTGGCCGCGGAGTTTGGCCTCGATAAATGGATTTAGTGCGGCATCCATGGCGACCTCGCGATTCCGCCGTTGAGAGCGATCTTGTGTGCAACGGATCATGATGTTCGCCGGTAGGTAGTGCAGGTAGACGGCGGTTTCCGCTTTGGTCACATTCTGCCCACCTTTGCCGCCACTGCGGGCGGTGGTGATTTCGATTGCACTGGGGTCGCCGGTGTCTTTGATCTCAGGGGTGACGTCGAGCGAGGCGAGCGAGGTGTGGCGCTTGGCTTTCGAGTCGAAAGGTGAGATGCGGACTAACCGATGCACGCCACGTTCGCAGCTAAGATAGCCGTATGCGTAGTCACCCATGATTTGCATGGTCACTGAGCGCACACCAGCAGCTTCACCATCTTGCAGATCTAACACATTAATCTTGAAGCCAGATCGCTCGGCCCAGCGCTTGTAGATGCGCACAAGCATCTTCGCCCAGTCGCAGGGTTCGGTCCCTCCTGCGCCAGCATGGATCGTGATGAATGCATTGCAAATATCGTGTGGGCCCGAGAGGAATTCCTGAACTTTATGAAGTCTTCCCGGACTCTCATTTCAATCTCATTGAGCCTCTCCAGGCTTTCGAAGGCGACCTGAAACGAATCTTGCGGCGCTACCAAGGTGACTATGTGTTGGCGGCGGGTCTGGTTGTCGGGGGGGGCACCTTCAATGCGCATTCCCATCAGCTTGATGGATCCTCGCTCTGTAAGGAGAGCATGGGTTCGGTTGCTGATGGTGACGAAGTAGTTGTGCCTCAGATCCGCATTGATAACGTTGTGAAAGGTCACGGACGTTCCGGACCCGACTTAATCAAGATCGATGTTCAGGGTGCCGAGCTGGATGGGGCGACAGAGATTCTAGACGATACGGAAGTAATCGTTCTGGAAGTGTCTTATTTCGAGTTCATGAAGGGAGCTCCGCAGCTAGATGCTTTCATCGCTTATATGAAGACACGGGGATTCCTTACCTACGAATTGGTTCATGGTAGAACTGCCCTCTCGACAATGCTCTCGTTTAAATCGACTTTGTCTTTGTAAGGGAGTAGGGAGCGTTTCGAAAGGAACACAGATATGCCCGGCCGAGTAAGCTTATGAAGCTTGACGCTGGGAAAGGGAACCGTCGATTTTGTCAGAACAATTTGCGGTTTGGGATAAATGGATCGTGCAGATCAAGGGATCTGCTTGAGCAGCAGTGGTTGATTGAGCTTGCTGAGCAATGTAGGGAAATAAACTACCCTTATCGGTTTTGGGGTGTCATTGGCAAGGAAACATGGTAACAGCTTATTATTTGAAAACCTATAGAAAAGGATATTGATAGCGTTGACCAAAGTGCTTTAGAGTCTCGGATTGGCATGCGCGTCACGGGTGCTTGTGCTCTCCTAAGACGCGATAGTTTATAAAGTTTTCCATGCCTAAGTTGTTGTTGTCAGAACTTGGCCGTCAGTGTCGCTACGGTCAGTCAGCCTACACTGGATCGCCAGAAAGAGTGCTTTCGATACCGTTGCAAGAAGGTTCATCGTGAATCGGGCAATCGGAGGGGTGCGAGAGTTCTAGATCGATTGGTGGGCTTCGTTGTCGTCGCTGTGGAGCAGTGGAAGAGGATTGGGCGAGTCGAGATATTATGTGAGGCATCCATTGCTCGCGGAGGGAGATGGTTTCAATGCGGAGCACCGCGGCGCCTCCCTGTCGCTCGACCTTACAAACCGATCACGAGGACTAGTATTGGTCTGCCTTGGTGGCGTGGACTCACTCTAATCCACCCCAAACTGACCGTAGCTTGTTATCACTCGATGCTGGCACATTCGGTTGCTTGGAACGGTTACGAGGTGTGTTTAAACTATTGAACACCAACATCCACTATTAGACTACATTTGCTGCTCGTCAAATCCCATGCTCTGATGCCATTTGCGACTTGGCTCATTTCCGAGAGCGTAGCAGCTGCGGAGAGACGTCTTCTCGGCCTTGCTCAATGTCGCCGTGACGCTATGAAGCATTGCCGTGCCGAGGCCTTGCCGTTGCCAAGTGGGATCGATCATGATGTGACGGAGGTGAGTGCCATCTTCATCGATGAGCGCGGCACCGACGATGGTTCCCATTTCCTGGTCTTCAGCTAGGCACGAAGCCTGTGGGTGAAGGTTGGCTAGGGCAGAGTTGATATCGCTTTCAGCTTGCTGGAGGATTTCTTCTAAGGGCCAGCCGTTGAATTCGTGAGTGTTGTGAAAGGCGATGAAGTAGAGGTCGAGGAGGGCTTGTTTGTCCGTGCCAGGGTTGATGGGACGGAGGGCCAGAGTAATATCCGCAGCGCTGGCGGGCCCGGTGAAATGAAGCACGCTGGTGACGGTTTCGATCTCTGCCATGGTGTTAGCTGTCTCGTTCCTGACCGCGAAGCTTGGCTTCTATAAAGGGATCCAAGGCGCCGTCCATGACGTCGGAAATGTTGGAGGTTTCTTCTCCGGTGCGGAGATCTTTGACCATTTGATAGGGTTGAAAGACGTAAGAACGAATCTGATTGCCCCAGGCGATCTCACCTTTCTCTCCGTAGGCGCGTTCGGATTCGACGCGTTGTTTGTCCTCTTCGATTTGGGCAAGTTTGGACAAGAGCATCTCCATGGCGACTTCACGATTCCGCCCCTGAGAGCGCTCTTGCGTGCAACGAATCATGATGTTCGTTGGTAGGTGACGAAGGTGTACAGCGGTTTCCACTTTGTTCACATTCTGCCCACCTTTGCCGCCACTGCGGGCGGTGGTGATCTCGATTTCACTCGGGTCGACGGTGATCTCGCCAGTGTCTTTGATCTCAGGAGTGACGTCGAGCGAGGCGAACGAGGTGTGGCGCTTGGCGTTCGAGTCGAAAGGTGAGATGCGGACTAACCGATGCACGCCACGTTCGCAGCTGAGATAGCCGTATGCGTAGTCACCCATGATTTGCATGGTCACTGAGCGCACACCAGCAGCTTCACCATCTTGCAGATCTAACATATTAATCTTGAAGCCAGATCGCTCGGCCCAGCGCTTGTACATGCGCACGAGCATCTCCGCCCAGTCGCAGGCTTCGGTCCCTCCTGCGCCAGCATGGATCGTGATGAATGCATTACAAATATCGTGTTGGCCGGAGAGGAACTGCTGAAGTTCGAAGGCGCCGAGATCTCGCTGGATGGCTTTCCAGTCATTTAAGACTTCTGCGAGAGATTCTTGATCTTTCTCTTCACGCGCCATTTCATAAAAAACACCGATATCTTCGATTCTCTCGTCGAGACCGTAGAGAGGTTGAATTTTATTCTTGATGCGAGCGACCTGTTCGACTTTGGCTTGAGCTTGGTCTTTGTTGTCCCAGAAATCCTGGGCGGTCATCTCTTGTTCGAGCTTGGCGAGGCCTGCTTCTAGGCTAGGGAGGTCAAAGATACCTCCGAAGTTCGCCTAAGCGGCCCTTGAGGGCGTTGGTGGAAAAGCCTTCCAACTCGTCGACATTGCCTTTGTTCTTTTCACTCATATTAAAGGAGGTTATAAGCGGGTCTTGATCGGGATTCAACTCGGAAATATAAATGTGCGTTGTTAGTGTAGGGCGAAAGGTCCGACTCGTGCCATGTTTCTTCCGTGATTCGGATAGCGTCGCTGGATGACGGGTGTTGAATTCTTAGGTCCCAAGCAGTTGTTCAGGGGAGACGTTGCATCCAAGTGGGAATATCATTGGAATCTCTTGGGAGATCTGGTTGTGGAAGGCTTTCCACCATCTTGAGAGGATCGATCTCGACTGCTTGTGGAAAAGTGTAAGCCAGCCGCTGAGAGAGTTGCTTGTCGGCCGAGATGCCTTTCGCATGAACCAGCCGGAGAAAGCGTTTCACGTTGTAGAAATCGGCCCGACCGCTCCTGAAGAGCTTTTTAATTAATTCGTCGAGCACGGGCTGTTCTTGGTAGGCAATCATCAAGGTGTCTGCCAACGAGGTGAGCCCTTCAAAGGTGGCGCTGGCCTTGGCCTGAAAGAGTGTTCCCCATCGCGTGTCCTGGCCATGGATGATCGGGCGTGAGCCTTGCTCAACAACGAAGTGGATGGGGTGAAAGAGCGTGGTCTCGCCGGCAAGTTCGTGGATGCCGTCTCGTAAGACGATGGTGGCTCCGGACGCTGCCTCAGCGATGGCGGTGGCTAAGTTTGAATAGCCGATGGAGCTGCCTTCAATGTAGACGGGAGTTCCTCTGTAAGGTCGCGAATAGTGCCATCCGAGGATGATTGAGATCAGAGTCAGACCGAGTCCGCCAACGATCCAAGAGTGTGGTAGGCGAAGGCGTCTGGGTATCTTGCGGCGGTAGACCTGGCTTTCGAATCCGCGTACGACTTCCCGTGCAATGGTTGGTCGCTGATTGGGGGATTTGGCCAACAAGCCCGTGATGAGCTGGCGCAGCCATGCTGGGGCTGCTGAGCGCGGAGAGGTGGAGGCGGCTCTGAGGATATTTCATTCGCCAAGGCCTCACTGTGGCGGTGTTTGTAGCTTTCCAACAGTCATTCGATAGAGAATGACGCCGAGGCTGAAGAGATCCGTGCAGTGATCGAGTGAGCGTTCTTCGACTTGCTCGAGAGAACGGTAGAGTGGCGTGGCATCTTGTTCGGCAGGGGCCCCGAAATCGGTTAGGCGAACCATACCGGTTGGATATTCGATGAGGATATTGCTAGTTTTGAAGTCCCCGTGAATGAAGTCAGCCTCATCGATCGCGTCGAGGCCTTTAGCCATAGCCAAGCCGATCTGGCAAACCTCCTCATG
>JAACDM010000084.1 GCA_009936795.1 Verrucomicrobiaceae bacterium
CGTGTGATGAGGAACATGGTGAGGTCGCCGACTACCTTGCTTGAAGGAGTCACCTTAACAATGTCTCCAAACAGCTTATTCACATCCGCGTAGGTGCGGGCGATCTCTGGCCAGCGGTGACCGATGCCCATGCTGTTGGCTTGCTCCTTTAGATTCGTGAACTGCCCACCAGGCATCTCGTGCAGGTAGACCTCGGCCGAGCCATGGGGAGGGGAAGTATCAAATGGTTTGTAGAATGTCCGAACGTGTTCCCAATAGTCGGAATATTCATTGAGCGCATCGAGATCGAGCTCGGTATCGCGCTCGGTGTTCTGCAGAGCTGCAACGATTGAGTTTAGGTTCGGCTGGCTTGTGCCACCTGAGAAGGAAGCGATGGCAGCATCTGCGATGTCTACGCCGGCATCTGAAGCTTGAAGGATGGAGGCAGCGTTAATACCAGACGTGTCGTGTGTGTGAAAGTGAATCGGAATACCGACTTCGCCCTTTAACGCCTTGACGAGTTTGTTAGCGGCATACGGGCGACAGAGGCCTGCCATGTCTTTGATGCAGAGCATGTGCGCGCCCATCTCGACAAGTTCCTTGGCGAGATCGACGTAGTATTGCAGCGAGTACTTGTCGCGCTCGGGGTCGAGGATATTTCCGGTGTAGCAAATGGTGCCTTCGCACAGAGACTTTGTTCCCTGGACAGCTTCCATTGCCGCTTTCAAGTTCGGCAAGTAGTTAAGCGAATCAAAGATACGGAAGATGTCCATGCCTGCTTCTGAGGATTCCTTTACAAATCCAGAAACCACATCATCTGGGTAGTTTGAATACCCTACGGCATTCGAACCCCGGAAGAGCATTTGGAAACAGATGTTAGGAACGGCCTTGCGAAGAAGCTGCAAACGCTCCCAAGGATCTTCGTGTAGGAAACGCATCGCAGAATCGAATGTGGCCCCCCCCCACATCTCCATGGAGAAGAGGTTCGGCGTGCGATGAGCGACTGCTGAAGCAACCGCGAGCATGTCATAGGTGCGGACGCGTGTGGCGAAGAGCGATTGATGGGCGTCGCGGAAGGTGGTGTCTGTGATCAGCAGAGGTTTCTGTTCGAGGACCCACTTGGAGAAGGCTTCAGGACCCATTGCCAACAATCGATCCCGAGTGCCTTCGGAAGGGGCTTCAGCTGCATTGAAACGTACAGCAGGTGCTGCGGTGAATGGCTCGTCGATCCTGTGCCCCTTGGCGTGCGGGTTGCCATTGACGATGACATCACCCAAGTATTTGAGAAGCTTGGTGGCACGGTCGCGTCGCCTCTTGAACCGGAAGAGTTGAGGCGTCGTATCGATCAACGTCGTGGTGGCTTGTCCGGCACGGAAGGATTCCTCAGCAATGACGTTCTCCACAAACGGAATATTCGTCTTGACCCCGCGGATACGAAACTCCCGCAGTGCACGATCCATACGTTGGAGGGCGACGTCGAAAGTCTGAGCGTGGGTCGTGACTTTAACGAGTAGCGAATCGTAGAAAGGCGTGACGATACTTCCGGTGGTCCCGAGTCCGCCATCTAACCGAACGCCGAAGCCAGAGGCGGAGCGGTAAGTGATGATCTGTCCAATATCGGGACGGAAGTCTTGTTCAGGGTCTTCCGTCGTGATCCGACATTGCACGGCAAAGCCGTTCCGTGGCACGTCCTCTTGGGCGGGCAAGGTCAGTTCCTCTGCGTTCAGTGGATGTCCCTGTGCAATGAGGATTTGTGACCGGACGATGTCGATGTTTGTGATCTCCTCAGTCACCGTGTGCTCCACTTGGATGCGCGGATTCATCTCGATGAAGAACCACTCATTGGCGTCCATATCGACGAGGTACTCTACAGTGCCCGCGTTGTCGTAACCGATGCCTTTGACGAGATTGACAGCAGCGTCGCAGAG
This sequence comes from Verrucomicrobiaceae bacterium, assembly GCA_009936795.1. GTDB lineage: Bacteria > Verrucomicrobiota > Verrucomicrobiia > Verrucomicrobiales > DEV007 > JAACDM01. Next base: position 1,908 of record JAACDM010000084.1, read on the forward strand.
GCTTTTACGCAACGTTTCGTCGAGATCTACGGAAGGGGCGATCTCCACGACCTTCTGGTGGCGACGCTGGACGGAGCAATCCCGCTCATGGAGATGCATGGCATTGCCATGGCGGTCGCCTAACACTTGCACTTCAATGTGCTTGGCCCGTGAAACAAAGCGCTCGAGGAAGACCGCGTTGTTTCCGAAAGCGCGTTCTGCTTCGTTCTGAGCATCGTCTAAGAGTTTGTCGAGTTTCTCAGGATCCTGGACCACGCGCATGCCTCGACCTCCGCCACCGAAGGCGGCTTTGATGATGAGAGGGAATCCGATTTCTTTGGCTGCCTTCAGTGCCTCGGCGCGATCCGTCACTGGATCTTCAGTGCCAGGAAGGGTGGGCAAGTCCGCTTTGTGTGCGGAAGCACGGGCGGCGACTTTGTCTCCCATTAGATCGATGATCTCGGGGCGGGGACCAACCAAGATGATGCCAGCTTCGTCACAGGCTCGTGCGAAATCTGCATTCTCGGCCAGGAATCCGTAGCCAGGATGGATCGCGTCGACGCCCTTGGCCACGGCGAGCGTGATAATCCCTTCAATATCCAAATAGGCGCCCACGGGCCCCTTGTCCGGATTGAGCTGGTAGGACTCATCGGCCTTGAAACGGTGCATGGAGAACCGATCTTCCTTGGCGTATATGGCCACGGTGCGGAGGCCGAGCTCGTTGGCTGCCCGAAAGATACGGGTGGCGATTTCACTACGATTGGCGACAAGGAGTTTGCGGATGGGCTTTATGCTCATAGACGCCGCAGTCTGCTAGCCGCCGTCCAATGGGCAAGAAATTTCCCGCCTTGGTTTGATCGAAGAGTCAACTCTGAGGTGGCTTGCTGATTGCGGCGTCCTGCTGCTCGACGAACTTCTTAATCCGAGCCCTTACGGCTTCGCGGTGTGGTTTGAGACCATGACTCCCACCGGTCACCGCGATGAAACGGACATCGGTCCCCGAATAAGCGGTCTCCTGCAGGTTTTGAGCTGGGGAGCCTTCCGCGGGTTCGCCTTTGAAGCCCTGTACACGAGCCCATTGCAGAGCCGTCTCAGGTGCTGAGAGGTGAGGAAACTTGCCGAACCGGAGGCCTCCTTCGAAGGGCACCACATCGTCTTCCGTACCGTGTATATAGAGGATCTTGCGGCCGCTTACCGGGGCCTTCCGTTTGTCGTAGTCGTCGGTATCGCTACTGGAGGGCATCCAGAAAGAGCCATCATGGTATTGCTGCTCTATCATAGAGGCTACCAGTGGCACGGCTTTTTGAAAGAGCGGCTCGTCGACCTCGATGAGGAGGCGATGAATGAGAGCGGCTCCGTTGGATGAGCCGACAAGGGTTACATTTGCTGGATCTGCAAAGCGATAGGTCTCAAGCGTCTTCGCCATCAGTTGACGAAAGAAGGCGACGTCGGGGGCTTTGGATCGTTCTCCATGGATATTCCAGCTCTTCAAGTAGCCCTGAGCCGCGACTACAAGATGATTTGGGAAGAGATTGGTCCATTCCTTGAGGCTGCGGGCTGCATTGCCTCCGTTTCCATGAAAGAAAACAATGACGGGAACCATGCCTTCTCTAGACTTTGGAAGTCTTACATGGAATTCGCGGTCGAAGCCGTCAGGTTTTTGCGACCACGTTTGGCGAACGAGGAATATCTGTGTTTCTGCGCATAGCCAGGGAGTTGCCAGCAGGTACACTGCTAGAAGTGCCATATTATAAATGAACGTTCGCATCTTTTCTAGCGGCCCAACCACATCTTCATGCTTCGCGTGACGAGATCTGAGGCGTCTTGCTGAACCCAGTGCTCTGCCCCGGGCACGGTGACCAGGGTGAGGTCCTTCTCTAACCAATCCCACGTATTGTTCGAACCATCTGAAAGGAGCGCTGTGTCTTTGAGGCCGTGGATCATGAGCACGGGGCACTTTACTTTCACGACGTCGCCTTCTGGAAGTTGATAGGGCTCGCGTGGGTAGTTCTTTTTATAGTAGTGTAGCATGGCCTCAAAGTCGGATCGCTTGAATGCCTCCACGTAGTGGGCCTTGGCCTTGGGATCCTTGACATAGAACGTTAGCCCTTCCGCGGTGAGATCTTTGTGGGCACCTTCTTGTTGAAAGCGTCTGGCATAAGCACTGTTCTTCTGCTGTTCTGGATTGGTCGCCAGTTCGCGAGCGAGACCTCGAGGGTGCGGTAAGTTGAGGATGATGAGTTTCTCTGTCATTTCAGGTTTGGTCATCGCGAATTGCCAGGCGACCATTCCGCCCCAATCGTGGCCGCAGATGATGGCCTTGTCTTTGCCAATGGAGTTGATCACGGCCGCGACATCGCTCACGAGCAAGTCGAGTGCGTAGCTGTCCATGCCTTTCGGCTTGTCACTCTTGTTGTAACCGCGTTGGTCGATCGCGATCACTTGATAGTTGGCGCTCAAGGCAGCCATTTGATCGCGCCACGTGTACCAGAAATCCGGGAATCCATGGATCATGATGATCGGATCGCCCTGACCCAGGCTCGCATAGTGAATCTTCACGCCAGCGCTGTCTGCATAACCGTGGGACACGCGGTCGAACACGTCTGATTCTTGTGCGTGCGTTAGTGATAGGAGAATAGCTAGAGCAGTGAAACATCGCGTGGAGATATCCATGCCCATACATCTATTCGTAAAAACCACGAATGAATACGAATAAACACGAAGAATCGTGGATCGAGCTTCCAGCCCGATTCATGACCTGGAAGAGGCCGAGCTAGTTGACGACGTGGCTAATGATCTTTATCGATCGACTATTAGTGGTCCATGGCCAGACTAGGGCTGCAGGGAGGATTGCGGTAAGGGCAATCACGCAGGCGCTGGCTCGTGGTTTCTTGGCTTGCACGCCGATAAAAAGTCCAAGAAAGCCAATGGCACCGTAAGCAATGAAGTACAACCGGCTAAAGTAGAGTATGCCTGAGACGTCTCCCAACTCTCCATGGAAGAGTTCGCGTGCGGGTTTGTGGAGGTGCCACTCGTAGTGGTGATTTTCCCCCCATAGGTATCGATGAGAGCTTTGACTGCTCGGTCTCCGACTATCGCGGAGGGTAGTATTGTAAGAAAGCCGATCAAGGCCGCGACCAATGAGATGATACCGATGGTCGTGCGGATCGCTGCTAACGTTTCCGACGAAAGCTGATTGCGAAGATTCCTAACATCAAGAGAGTAGCCGAGGACGGTTCTGGAACGGAAGGCACTGTCGGCATGTGAGGCACGGTCTTCTTGTCGACCTGCTTGAGACCGTGCTGCTCATATTGCTCTTGGCGCTCTAAAACGACCGCGCCAGAGATAGGAGTGACTAATTGATAGTGGGCCAGCTGTTTGCTCCAATCGCTAACTACCGAGCGGCGTTCACGCCACGCGGTCATGCCTTCTAGGTATTTCGTATAGCGTGGGAACTGGTCGTCGACCTGAATGGCGTTGATGGGAAGGGCACAGTTGGCGGATTGACGAGTGACCGACCATTTTTCCTCTTGAGTTGGGTGCGTAAGTCCGTGGAGGAAACGGCCAAGCTGCTGGTCGAAGTTGCTACTCATTACGGGGCCATGACGAAACTGTGGGATCTTTTTGAGGGCCTCGGAAATTGCATTCGTACCGTGGGTGAGCGAAATATCGTAGAGTTGGAGGCGGTCTTGATGGGACAGGATTTGGCGGAGCGGTTCTATTGAACTAACTTCAGGGTGGGCGGTGTGCAGCCAGACGACGGCGCCGCTCTTGGTCTCCTTCCTCAGTTTGCTACAGGCGTGATGGAGGGCTGGTAGGCTGTCGGTCCCATGTCTTGGGTTCCACTGTTTCAGGATATCTGCAGTTTGAATCGAAGGTGTAGAGTGTGAGGCAACGAGAAAGCCGATTTGGTCTTCGGGAATACCACTCAATTGTTCCTTCAGCATGGGGACGAAAGGCTTCATGCCTTCAGAATTGTCTAGCACAATGATGACGTGCTCTACGGGAGCCACCAACTCGGTAATGCGCTTGCCAACGAGAACCGCATCGTGAGGACCCTGGGCAAATGGATCTCGGCTCCAGATCTGCTCAGGAAGGTCTTCCCCTACGAATTGCTGGTTCGGGGTGATTGTCGACTTGTCTAATAGTTCCTTATTGGTGTAAGCGAACTGAGTTCCTTGACCGTGCCCGTCGCCTTGAGCCCAGACATGGTGCTTCAGACTTCTTGGGAAGCCAAAGTTGCGCTCTACAACACGTGGTAAGACGACTTCGGGGTCGATAGGAGACCAGGGTGCTGTAATGCCCAAACGAACCTTCATGCGCTTTCTTGGAAGAACTGGAAAGCATTGTACTAGAACTCTGCCAGGGCCGGAAACGGTCACGAGTACGGGATCTCGTCGTTCCACCGTGACAACGCTCTTGTAAGCTTGCTTAACCTGATTGTTAGGTCCGAAGGCGGCTTCTTCGGGTTCGTCATTGATCCAGAGGGTTACTCGGCTGACCACGCCCTCGGGTGGGAGCTGCACTTGGCAACGGGCTTCGTGCGTGTCTGGACTGAGGTTTTCGAACTCGACGGTCCATTCCGTATAGCTGAGTCGCGCGGCGGCATCGACGTGGGTGTCCATACGGCTTGTATCCATGAAGAGCCCACGTAGACGCCCACCCACACGATCACCTCCTTGGTCAGAATCGAAAGTGACGGTATCCCATTGATCCCTTTGATAGAGTCTGCTGTGAACCCGTGGAGGTTCCACTTCGTTGTAGGGAGTTCCCGTTGCTAGAAAGTAGACTTTCTGAGCTTGCCCGGAAGAAACTTTGGTATCCGACAGTTCATCGAGCACCATGCCGGCAGCATCTCGATTTCCGGCCCAACCTCTGCCGGTATCATAGCATTTTCTGAGCAAGTCACTCTCCGTTCCCGCGATTCGGATTAGGCTGAGGCCGCGTTCGCGGGTTACCGCATTCTCTGAGGTGGCCATACTCAAGCCGACTCTTCCGACGTAGGAAGGCAGCTCTAAGATGATCAGCGCAGCAACGCCCGCATAGACTCCCCGTCGGGACCATGTTTTCCAGGGAATTTCGCGAGCGCTGGGTACACTCCTCCACATGAGCGTCCTCGCCCTGGAAATCCCGATCATGGCAAACGGTGGGGCCAGAGGGACGAGACCAAGGCCGAAGTAGACGACTCCAATCAGCGCGAAAGGAATCCACCAGAACGTGATGGCCACGTAGTAGATGGACACCACGAGTGCGATTCCTGACAAACACGCAATCGTTTTGAATAACTGTGGAGTCCAGGGCGTTTGTTTCCAAAGAAGGCTTCCAGTAACGATGGGAACCAGAAAGAGCAGGGCCGCATGAGCCAGGGTGGGCATTGGATCAAAGAAGACCATGGCACACCAATGAAAGATTCCTTCCATAACTAGAACTGCTACTGGCAGAATCACGTAGAAGATCGCGGCGGCGATGGCTTGTGCCTTAGTTGGCTTGTTAGTATCTTCTGCTGGAATCACCGGCGCCTTTACGAAAGCGGACTCAGCCTCCACCATGCTCTGATCGGGATGCAGGTCTTCGACAACACGCTGAAGCTCAGTTCGGGTCACGCGATCGACACCGCGCTGCGACAGTTCTTCGTGCACATGGCAACGAATGTCGTGGGCGACTTCATCGGCCGGTCGCGCGCCAAAGTGTGAGGAAAGGAAGTCTCTAAAGAAGGATTCAGCAGCAGGTGTCCAAGTCGTCATCGTCTATAGCGGTGCGTAGATCTAGGAAACGGGTGTTAGCAAGGTGTTCACGGCATCAGACAAGCCTCGGTAGTAGGTGTTCATTCGCCCACGCTCTTTGTTACCCGTTTGCGTGAGTTTGTAGTATTTGCGGGCGGGACCATCTGGCGACTCCTCCAAACGGGTGGCGACAAGCCCGTGCAGTTTGAGGCGAGAAAGCAGAGGATAGATCGTTCCCTCGGCTACGTGGAGGCCGGGAATAGCCGCGAGCTGTTTAACCAGCGCATAGCCATAGCATTCGCCTTCCTCTAAGGCATTGAGGATGCAGAGTTCGAGAATTCCCTTGCGGACCTGAATCGTCCAGTTGTCGTAGAATGAAGTCATGTGGTCTATTACCTTGTCATACAAGGTAATAGATAGTGAGCCGGGTCAAGCGCTTTAGCTCTATACAGGTGGGCGAAGTGTTGGCAGCTTTCCGCCATGAATCGATTTCTTTCAGCAATCAGCCTCTCAATGTGTCTTGGGCTGCTCCCTGTTGCTGCGCAGGATGAACTTGCGGATTTTGGGATTTACGCGGAATCCGCGAAGACAGCGAAGAAGGTAGCACCCATGGAGACGACTCTTCCTCTTGAGCTCAAGAAGGGAGCCCGCGTCGCCTTCGTTGGGAACACGCTACTCGACCGAGCTCAGTACCACGCCTATTTCGAGACCTTGCTCTTTCAGCGCTATCCTCAGCACGATTTGGTGATCCGAAACTTCGCGTGGTCTGCTGACGAGGTTGATTTGCAGCCACGTCCTGACAATTTCGCAACCACGGCTCAGCATCTTACTCGAGAGAAGACCGATGTGATTGTTTCGGCCTTTGGGTTCAATGAATCTTTTGGAGGATTGGAGAAGCTTCCGGCATTCCGCGAGCGCTTGCGTAAGTGGATCTTGGAAGCAAAGACCAGTGCCTACAACGGCAGCACGGGTCCTCAGATCGTCTTGCTCTCACCGATTGCTAACGAAGGCTCAGCAGGCCAGAGAAACAATGCGAGTCTCAAGGCCTACACCCAAGCCATGCGGGAAGTGGCTCGGGAAGAGAAGATTGGTTTCGCCGATCTCTATGCAGACACCGCAGCGCTTTTCGCTAGTAAGGACAAGGCCACCTGGACGATCAATGGCGTCCATCTCACTGGCGAAGGCTACGCACAAGTGGCACGCATTCTCTATCGCGAAGTCTTTGGAGAAACGGCCCCCGCAATCAATCCTGAGATCCGCGAGATCCTCGTCGACAAGAACAGACAGTATTTCCGCCGGTATCGACCACTGAATGCCTTCTATTACACGGGCGGGAGAAATAAGAAATACGGCTACCTCGATTTTCTGCCTGCCCTGCGGAATTTCGAACTCCTCACGGCCAACCGTGAAGCTCGAGCCTGGGCGCTGGCCAGAGGAGGGACGCCAGATCCAGAGATTGCGGAGGATAAGAATCTACCACCTCTCGAAAGTCCGCTGGCGTCGCGTGGAGCCAACGAATGGCTTTCGCCTGCCGATGAATTGAAGGCGTTTCGAGTCGATCCCCGATTCGAAGTGAACTTGTTTGCCTCGGAAGAAGAATTCCCTGAGATTGCGTGTCCAGTCCAGATGCGATGGGATGCCAAGGGCCGTCTTTGGGTCGCGTGTTCGACGACGTATCCTCACGTTTATCCTGGCCAGGAGCCTAGGGACAAGATCGTCATCCTCGAGGACACCGATTGGGATGGCAAGGCGGATAAATCGACCGTCTGGGCAGACGATGTGCACATTCCTCTGTCATTTGTGCTGACCGATGATGGTGTCTACGTTTCCGGGGAGCCTCACCTTACGTTGTTACGAGACACGGATGGCGATGACAAAGCGGATAGGCGAGAGCATGTTCTCACGGGTTTTGGCACGGAAGATTCTCATCATGCCTTGCATGACTTTGTCTGGACACCTGATGGGGATCTTCTCTTTCGTGAGGCGATCTTTCACAACTCGCAAGTGGAGACGGCGTATGGGCCAGTAAGGGCAAAGAACTCCGCGTGGTTTCAGTTCCATCCCAAGACGCAGCGCCTCACGAGCTTCGGAAACTATCCGAACACGAATCCTTGGGGAGTGACCTTTGATGACTGGGGGTATCATGTGGCCAGCCACCCGATCTTTGCGAGCGCCTTCCACGCCACGAATCCTCCTTATCCGAAACAGCATCCTAATGCGAAGGGGCTGCCAGCGTACTCCGGCGTGTGTGGCCACGAGTTTGTCGATTTCCCCATGTGGCCAGAGGACTTGCAGGGCGGCTTCATTAAGGTGCGCTACAAGCCGACGAATCGTGTCGAGATTCACCGATGGGTGGAGCACGAGGATCACTTCGCAGAAGAATACCAAGGCGATCTCATCTTCTCGGAGAACCTCAGTTTCATCCCGGTGGACCTTCGCTACGGACCGCGCGGGGCCATGTATGTCTGTGATTGGTACAATCCCGTGAAAGGTCACGCCCAGTACTCGTTACGCGATCCGCGTCGTGATCGGAAATCAGGCCGAATCTGGCGCATCGTGCCGAAAGGTGCCGCGCTCTCCGATCCGCCACCGATTGTTGGCGCCTCAGAGAGCGCCTTGTTAGATATTCTGAAGCGGCCTGAGTATCGCTATCGCTATTGGGCCAAGCGCGAGCTTCGTAAACGGGGATCGAAAGCGGTACTGGCAAGTTTAGATGCATGGGTGAAACAGTTAGATGTTACCGATGTGCGGCATCGCCATCATCAAGTCGAGGCGCTCTGGCTCTACCGGGCTCTTGATGGGCTCAATGAATCCCTTCTTGCTGAAGTTCTACACTGTGAGCAAGCGCATGCCCGCTCTGCCGCCACGCGACTCCTACGTCACTGGCATGATCGATTGGAAGGTGGCGGGATCGGCTATCTGAGTTCAAGCGCCAAGGATGCGAGCGCTTTGGTGAGAATGGAAGCGGGTATTGCTGCGACATACATGGGATCCCGCGAGTCGTTGGAGGCGATTCTTCCGGTGCTTGATCAACCGATGGGAGATCACTTGCGCTATACCATGCGTTGTGTGCTAGGGGCGAAATCCATGGTGCAACATTTGGAAGCCGTGCCTGCCTTGAAAGAGCGCGTGGCGTCTTTTCAGAAGAAGGGGAGCAAGCTAGATCCTGATAAAGTGGCAGGGGCGCCTCGCGATGCGCGGGAGGCGGCATTTGATAATCAAAGAGGCTTGAAACAGATTAAGATCGGCTGCCTCCCCGAGCGATTGCTTTTCACGAGAGATCGTTTCCGCGTGAAAGCTGGTCAGCCAGTGAAGCTCTTGTTCTCTAATCCCGATGTGACTCAGCATAACATTGTCTTCGTGGAGCCGGGAGCTGAAGAAGAGATCGGTATGGCTGGAAATGAGATGGCCAAAGATCCTGAGGCGGCCAAGAAAGGGTTTATTCCAAAGTCCTCAAAGATCCTGTATCACAGTCGTCTCTTGAACCAAGGTGAAATCCAAGCGATGCGCTTCGAAGCCCCCGAGAAGCCTGGCAGATACCCCTACCTCTGCACCTTCCCGGGACACTGGGTGGTGATGAAAGGCGTGATGATTGTGAGGTAGATGGGGGAAGCTCATCAGGCTCGGCATCGGAGGTTCAATCTTGTCTCGCTATGTCCTTCCAAGCAGATTCAGCGAGCCTGAAAGCTTCTAAGAATTGGCCCTCCGTCAGGTTTGCTGAGAGCAGGCAAGATGAATTGAGGTGACACGCCAATCGGAATCTTCTATCAAGAACTTAATACCACGGTCGAGTCAACCGCTCAATCTCACCTGAGCGCACGATTCTTCCTGTCTCTGTTAGAATCAGTTTTTCTTTGGCGTGCTCACATATCAAAATGCGATCATCGCTGAATCTCTGCTCTGAACGCCAAGAATGAATTGCCTCTACTCCTTACGTGCAACTTTCCCATACACGTAGAGAGAATCCAACCTTACCATTCTCTGTTTCGTTGGAGGTCACCAAATCTTAGGGGAAACGGTAGAAAAAACGTGTGTTGAAGCAAGCGGCTTCCCAACTGACATCGCAGGTGGGATGTTTAGGTAGCGGGTAGATCCACGTTGAGTTTGAGTTACGTGGAGATTTGATACGCTCGCATTCACCTTAGGGGAATCATCTAACTTTAAATGATCTCTATCGGGTGTTGTTATTAAGCCTTACAGATTCTCCGCATTCAACCGTTGCGAGTGATTTATAACGCCCAAATTGGGCTTTGCCTGCGATTGTGAAAGAGCGTCATCGGGTGGCTTCCAGGGTTAAGTTGCGTGCACCCCTAGTTTTCCAATGAATCTCGCTTCCAATAACGCCTTTCTCCTTTCCGTCCTCATCAGTTTCCTTGTACCGTGCCATGCCTGGGCCCAGGGCTCTCAAGAAGATTATGACAGGGCTGATGAACTGAGGAAGCGTTTCTCTGGGAAGGTTTTCCGGGATAACATCAAGCCTCGGTGGATCGGGGATGCGAGGTTCTGGTATGAGGTGAAGACGGGGAAGGAGGCGTCTGAGTTTTTGATGGTGGATGCAGAGGCGGGGACGCGGAAGCCGGCCTTCGATCGTGAGGGGTTGGCTTCAGCTCTTACGAAAGCGGCTGGGGAACCGATAGCTGCAGACAAGCTGCCTTTGCGGGATCTTGAGTTTGTGAATGAGGGGGCCGAACTGAAGTTTGTCGTGGGGCGGCGTGGGTTTCGCTATGATGTAACAAGCGGTGAGTTGTCGCGGATTGAAAGAGAAGCTTTGGAGAATGGGACGACAGTGACGGTGTTAGGGGCAGCGCGGGCGGCTCGTTTTAATGGCGAAAGTACGGAGATCTCGTTTCTGAATGAGACGGACGCCGAGATCGAATTCTTCTGGGTGGGGGATCCGGATGCGCCTACGTCTTACGGCAAGGTCAAGCCTGGGGAAGAGATCGCCCAACACACTTATGCGGGGCATGTTTGGCTGGTGACGGCTCCTGGAAGTGAGGTTCCCTTAGGCGTCTTTGAAGCGACAGCGACTCCGGGGCTTGCGGTGATTGATGGTTCTTGGAAGCTGGGGAAGGTTGAGAAGAAGCGTGATCGCAGGCAGCGAAGCGATCGCAGACCTCGCTCAGGGCTTTCGCCAGATGGCAAGTGGCGTGTGAATTTTGAACGTCATAATGTGAGGCTTATCGAGGTTTCGAGTGACGCGGTGTTCGAACTTACGGTTTCGGGAACGGCAGAAGATCCGTTTCAAGGGCCCGTGCACTGGTCGCCTGATGGAAAGAAGCTCGTGGTGATGCAGCGGAGGATCGCTGAGAAACGTGTGGTTCACACGGTGGAATCTTCGCCGAAAGAACAGCTTCAGCCGGAGCTAAAGAGCTTTGACTATGTGAAGCCGGGCGATGTGTTAGATCATCCTCGCCCTCATCTGTTTGATGTGGCGACGAGAACCCAGATCTCCATTTCTGAGGATCTCTTTCCTGATCCCTGGCGCCTGTCGGAGTTTCACTGGGAGGCGGATTCTTCGCGCTTCACCTTTCTCTACAACCAACGTGGTCATCAAGTCCTCCGCGTGGTGGCGGTGGATGCGGAGACGGGTCGAGCGTCTACCTTGATTGAGGAAGTACCCGAGACCTTTGTCTGTTATTCCTCGAAGACCTTCTATCGTCGGTTGGAGGAGACCAATGAGATTTTGTGGATGTCAGAGCGGGATGGGTGGAATCATCTCTATCTCTTCGATAGCGAGACGGGCGCCTTGAAGAACCAAGTGACCCAAGGAGAATGGGTCGTTCGCAAGGTGGATCGCGTGGATTCTGAGAAGCGGGAGATTTGGTTTCAAGCGGGAGGGCTCCATCCCGACCAGGACCCCTATCAGGTGCACTACGCGCGTGTTCGTTTTGATGGCACAGAGCTGGTGTGCTTGACGGAGGGAGATGGCACGCATCGTGTGGAGTATTCACCAAATGGTCGCTATCTCATCGATACATACTCGCGGGTGGACTTGCCGCCGGTGCGGGAACTGCGGCGCGTGCAGGATGGAAGCCTGGTGATGGCCTTGGAAGAGGCGAATGTCTCAGCGCTTCGCGAAGCTGGCTGGCAAGCGCCCGAGCGTTTTGTGGCCACAGGGCGCGATGGCGAAACGCCGATCTATGGGATCATTCACAAACCTAGCAACTTCGATCCGAACAAGCGCTACCCAGTCATCGAGAAGATCTACGCGGGGCCGCATGCGGCGCATGTGCCGAAGTCATTCTCGACGGGTGGCTCGCAGATTGCGGAGTTGGGCTTCATCGTGGTGCAGATCGATGGCATGGGCACCTCACATCGTTCGAAAGCGTTCCATGATGTGTGTTGGCAGAATATTGGAGATGCGGGATTTCCTGACAGAGTGCGATGGATCAAGGCGGCTGCAGGATCACGTCCCTGGATGGATCTTTCGCGCGTGGGTATCTATGGCGGTTCAGCTGGAGGCCAGAATGCGATGCGGGCGTTGATTGCGCATCACGAGTTCTATCATGTCGCCGTGGCCGACTGTGGGTGTCATGACAATCGGATGGATAAGATCTGGTGGAACGAGCAGTGGATGGGCTACCCTATTGGTGAGCATTATGCGGCGTCTTCGAATGTGGATCAGGCCCATCGGATGGAGGGTAAACTCATGCTGATCGTGGGTGAGCTTGATACGAATGTGGATCCGGCCTCAACGATGCAGGTCGTGGATGCTCTCATCAAGGCTGACAAGGATTTTGATCTCGTAGTGATTCCGGGTGCGGGACACGGGGCGGCAGGGACTGCGTATGGCAGAAGGCGCCAACGAGATTTCTTTGTTCGGCATTTGCTAGGAGTGGAGCCTCGGCAGTAGGGAATGGTGAGAACTACGGATTTGCAATCCGTGGATTTACCCGTAAACAGCCAGGCTTTAACGGCTTTGTAACGGTTTTATTGGCCTTTTCGCTTCCATTCGCGTAGGTTCCAGCCAGTTAGAACACGTTCCAAATCGAAAGAGGTTTTCTTATCGAAGTATCAGCACTCGCGATACAATTGGGTCGTGCGCTACCCAGATGGAGGCAAGCGCAAGGCTTGCTACTTCCGGCTCAAGAAGGAAGCCTTAGCGTTCCAAGAAACCAGGGAAGCCGAACTCTCAAAGCACGGGGAAACGTTGCTAGCCGATAAAGAGGCCAGCGCCGTTCGCGACTACAGAGGAGAGATCACCAGTCTAGGGCTAATCCATTAATTCAGATTTTCACCCAAGTGCTTATAGCCCAGAGGTTTAGAAACGATTCGAAGTGAGAAGCTTTAC
>JAACDM010000560.1 GCA_009936795.1 Verrucomicrobiaceae bacterium
GTTTCATGAGGCTCAAGGTCGATCGCGTGCAGTTCTAGTGGAGTTCCTTGATGCGAATCTTTCGCCAGGCGACATCGTAGGGGCCGGTGCCCTTCTTGATGCCATGCACTTGAAGGCCAATGAAGCCTTTCGCGTGGGTCTCGTAAATAGGTTCATCAGTAAGATCCCCGATCATGTGGCCATTGATCCATGTCTGAATGCGAGAACCTTTGGCGACAATGCGGTACTTGTTCCACTCGCCGTCCTTGAATACTTTGTGACGTTTTAGGTGATCCTTGGTTGTGAGCCAACCACGCTTCGTGCCTTCGCCGTAGACATACCCAGATTCGCCTCCGGTCTCGTTGCTTGCCATGATTTCCACTTGAGGGCCGTTCACGCGACCGTCACCATCCTTTGATTGCGAGCGAATTTGGACTCCCGAGTTGAGCTTGTTGTGAACTTTGACCTCGAACTCCAATTCAAAGTCGCCATATAATTTATCGGTGCAAAGAAATGAATTGGGGCTGCCCTCCGTGGTCCGTCCAACGATCGTGTCTCCTTCGATTCGGTAGTGGGCGAGTCCATTCCTGGGTGTCCACCCTTTGAGATCCTTGCCGTTAAACAGGGAAACCCAACCGTCCTTGTGGTGAGCTGCGAGAGCTGACGTTAGAGCTAGGGCTCCGATAAGTAAAATCTGTGTAACAATGTTCATTGAGAGACCATAGCTCTCGACTAAATCTAAGCCAAGTACGATCTCTCATCGCTTCTCATCGCGTAGGAGTGGGATCACCGTGATGGATGACAGCATGACAAAGCCGAAACAGACCCAGGCAAAAGCGGAGACGCCGTGTTCTCTTAGTAGGTAGTAGCCGAGCCACGGTGTCAGGATACCTCGGATACCCGTGAAGAAGGTATGCACCGACATGTATTCACCGACATGGTCTTCAGGAGCGAGTTTGGTTACCCAGAGATTCCACGCGATATTGCCGCCGCCGCGGAAGAGACCCAACAGGGCTGCTCCGAGATAAAGTCCACCGATATGAGGACTGAGATAGATCACTAACACCGCAATCGCTCCGACTGCATTAAGAACGAGCCGAAGCCGAAAGAAGCGGACTTTGTCGAACCAGCTAGCCCATACGTAAGTGGTCGCCAACTGAATGGTCGTGGGAATGCCAATGCTAATGAGACTGATCGTGCCTGAGTCGTAGGCCAATCCGTAGCGAGGGTTCGCTAGGTACTCGACGAGCAAGACGCCTGACATGAGCATGCCTATCCCGACGGACATCCAGGCTATTATGGCGAGCGCAAATCGCTTGTCTCTTCCTAACCAATGAAAGGCTGCCCAGTAGGATTGTCTTGGAATGCGCCCCATGGACTTGAGCTGCGGATGAATTGGGATGCACCACAGGAAGACGGCGGTCATGAGGAAGGCTGCTGGAGCTAGCCAAAGGACCAATCGCAGGTCTTGTCCTGTTTGAGCGGCATGCTCGAGCCATCGACCGATGGCGTAGCCAATGACAACGGCAGAGAGCCCCCTCACAATGGCGACCAAGGAGAACAGCCGGCCGCGTCGATCCGAAGGATAATTTGCTCGATAGAATTGCGTGACGAGGGGCGGGGTCCATGACCACATGCACGAGGCGATGGCGATGCTGATGGCAAAGATCGTGGCCGTCTCGGTAGACGAGGCAACCGCCAGGGCGATGGCTGCAGTGAAGAAGGTGATCGAGGCGACGCGGGAGGGGGCCTGGTGCCAGCGATGGGCGAAGGCAACGACGAGGAATCCTAGCAGCAACCCGCCGCGCTGGCTGCTCATGACAGCCGATTTCAGCGTATCATTCGCATCGTAAACCTTGATGAGAAAGTATAAAAGAAAGGTTGTGGAGAAGGCCTCGATAATGCCCCCGGCCATAAGCGCGCGGGTCAGTTCCAATCGGAACGTGCGCTTGGTAACATTCGGGTCGGCCACGGTCTTTCCCAACGGTGAAGAACCTGCTGGACGCAAGTCCTTTGGAGTTTCTCATTTCGGGATTCCCATGGAGAACGAGATCCGCTAAGACGCCAACATGTTGAATCGCGATCCGAAGTATCCTCTCCTGGTGAAGCCGCAGCCTCAGGCTGCCGATGGTGTCTATCAATGCATTAAGAGGGAGGAGGCGGGTTGGGAGTTTCTCAACTTCGGAGCACGCGTCCTGAAGGAAGGCGACGTTTGGGAGGGTGAGACCGGCGACCACGAGTACGGGATCATTCTTCTGAGCGGAAATTATCGTGTGGAAACCAAGACTGATTCTTGGCGAACGCCGAACGGCCGTAAAGATGTCTTCAGCGGCATTGCTCACGCGCTCTACTTGCCACGGCATACCGAATTCCGACTCACAGCGGAGAGCGAGTTGCTCGATATTGCTTATGGTTGGTGTGATGCCGATCAAGATCATCCCGCGCGTTTTAAGACGCCGGAGGAAGTGGTGATTGAGATCCGCGGTGGCGACAACGCGACAAGGCAAATCAACAGCTTGATCGAGCCCGGCTTTGACTGCCAGCGATTGGTCAGCGTGGAAGTTTACACACCGTCTGGGAACTGGAGCTCGTTTCCCGCGCACAAACATGATGAACGTCTTCTAAACGATGATGGCTCAGTCAAAGAGGCTCGATTGGAGGAAACCTACTTTTACAAAATCGAGAAGCCGCAGGGATACGCGATCCAACAGGTCTATACATCGGATCGGGAACTCGATGAGATGGCTTATGCTAGGACCAACGACGTCGTTATGGTGCCGCGTGGTTATCATCCGGTGGTCGCAGGGCATGGCTACCACTGTTATTATCTAAACTTCCTCACTGGAAGTGACCAGTCTCTTGCCAATACGGATGATCCTGATCACGCCTGGATCTACGATTCGTGGACGGGGAAAGACCCTCGCATTCCGCTTGTAACGGCTGAGATGAATGCTGCTTCGGCATAGGGGCCGGGCTCTTGTCGTGCGGCTTTCCAATGTCGTAACCAACAAGTGCCTGGGGCAGCAGCGACTATGGAAAGTCGCGATAAGGGCTCCGTTAGAATCGTCCGGCGACCAAGTTGACAAACCGTAGGCCCCGAGGCGTTAGGGCCTTGCCGGAACTGGTCAACCGCTTGCGAGTTTGATAACTGTGGGGATAGGGCGATTCTTTGACCCAGGTCACGAGAGGCTGTGACAGGCCGACATTTGGTGTCATGCTTTTGATCGCGAGCGGCACGCCCGAGCCGTCAAAGCTGATTTCCCAGGCGGAGCCTGGTGCGCTGCGGTCAGTGTTTAACCAGCGATAACGTCGAGCAATCTCCAAACGACTGCCGTCTTTAGGTATGGCAATTTTGTAGTGGGGTTTGCGACGTTTGAGAAAGTCGCGCACGGTTAGACCTGGTTGGGCGCGACAAGCCATGAAGTAGTCGGACACGGGGATGCCTACCATGTTGAGGCCATTGAAGATTCCGTGAGGATTGCCCGTGCTGACTATGGAGCCGTGCCATTTATTGAATTGGCTGTCTAACAGAAGGTTTAGCTCGAAGTGTAGGTGAGCCCTTTCTCTGTTTAGGCCAGGTCCAGTGTAGCCCATGACCCCGAGCGGTGAACCGGCGCGCACCGTCTGACCGACTTCGGCCTTGGCCAGGGAGAGATGTGCATAGAGACTATAGTAGAGTCCATCTTCACAAACGTGCTCGACGACGACATACTTCCCGTAGGAGGAACGGCTGGTGATGGGATTCACATGCACGACACGACCGGGGCCACAACTCCAGACGACGTCTAAAGGATCCCCTCGCGAGTCGCGCCGTGTTGGCTTGATGTCCAGGCCCTCATGAAACTTTGCGTAGATGACTTTCCCTCTGCTCTTCACCGGCGAGCGAACAAAACCATACTGTCCCCCCTGCCAAACGGTGTAATCTTTCCCTTCCCAGTGGCGCGGAACATACATGAAGAAGTCGTCGTAGTCGCCCGTGAAGAGCGAGCGATTCGCCGTGGGCAAGATCCACTTAGCTGCCTGCGCAGACCTCAGGCAGAAGAGCAGGCTTGCCGCGATTCCCAACGCGACCCTTCTCACACCGCAGAACCACATTTATTGAAACTGTGCAAATTTCTTCTCGAACATAGACATGTCTTCGGGCTTGAGCTTCTCCCAAATGACGATTTGGCCATCATCGATATAGCGATCAATCCGAGTAACTGAACGTGGTTCGCCTGCGACGATGGAAAGCATGAGTTTGCTGTAATGCGTTTGAGAAATTTCCTGGAGGGCATTTCTCCCAGCCGTCGTGAGGCGGAAGACAGCGCCCCAACCACCATCATCTCCATCAAAAGGAGCAAAGGATTGGATCTGCCTGTAATGGATAGTTGGTGATTTATCGTAGTAATGCCCGGTGCCTGCTGGCCATTCAAAGACCCGTTTGGACCCAGCGAACTGCGGATCTGCCTCAACGTGGAACGACACGACATGCTTTGACGGCCGCTTACCCATGCCGAGACAACCGACAGCTAGAGCGATGGTGAGCAGGAAGAGAAGACGACGTTTCATGAGCTAAACAAATCGCGAATCAGCAATGATTGCAATGGGAAATTAGCTTGGAACAATGGCGCTTGCCAAACTTGAAAGCCTTGTGCTGAAATCCGTGGCAATTTAGAAGTTGCCGTCTATAGAAGCTTCATTAATTGACTGAGAACCTCATATTTTAAGCCAAGCGAGACCAGGATCACCTACTAGCACTATGACCGAGAACGGACTGCCATCCAATCTGAAGAACCTCTGGGACAAGGCCGTGAAGTCCATGCGGGCTCAGAATTACGATTACGTAGCGCAATTACTCCTCCCCATCGTGAAAGCCGAACCTGGGTTTCTTGATGCTCGGAGTGCTTTGCGTAAGGCGCAAATGGCGAATTCCAAAGGTAAGAAGGCAGGACTTCTTTCTGGAGGTGCGGCAATGAAGGCCGCAATGAAGCTTAAGCCCTTGGTGCAAAGTGATCCTGTGGCTGCCCTGGGCTCCATTGAGGACGAACTCAATAGCTCACCAGGCAATAAGGCTCTGAACGAACTGCTCTACGACGCTGCCATGGCTGCAGAGATTCCCGGTGTGGGCTTGCTTGCCCTGGAGACCTTAAAAGAGGCTAATCCGAAGGATACAGTCATTTTGAAAAAGATTGCTGTACACCACGCCGGTCAGAGGAACTTTGGTGCAGCGGCGGATGCCTATCAAGCCGTGTCTGTGATCGATCCATCCGACCTCGAAGCGATCAACGGCTCGATGAAGATGACGACGCAGAAGTCGATGGAGGAAAACAAGCTCGAAGAGGGTGGTAAGAAACGTGACGAAGAAGAAGCAGCTCGGCTTGAGATGGAAGATCGTGACGTTGGTTCGATGACGCCGGATCAGCGTGCGCGCCTTCTAGAAAAGCTCCTCGCGGATTACGCTGAGAATAACGAGGACATCATCGTCGTGAAGAAGATCGCTTCGGTTTACGAACACGGGGAAGATCTTGCTTCGGCGGCCTCTTACTACGAGTGGGCCTTGCACCTCTCTCCTGGTGATACCGCCATGCAGAGCAAGATTACCGGGATTAAAGACCGCCAGCGGGATGTCGAATTCAAGGAGATGGAGGATGCCCTTGCCGCTAACCCAGATGCTCCAGACGCGGCAGACAAGCGCGCGCGTCTCGACGAACTGAAACAAGAACGTCTCATGCAGAAGGTGGATTATTTCCGTGATCAAGTGGAGCGCAACCCAACTGATCCGCAGCTTCGCTATTCGTATGCAGAATATCTTTACGCGGTGGATCAACCGACCGAGGCCATTCCTGAATTGCAGCGGGCTAAGAGTAACCCTCACGTTCGTACAAAAGCCCTCCTCTTGTTAGGCAAATGCTTTGGTTCGAAGAACATGGATGACCTCGCGATCACCCAGTTACAAGAGGCAGAGAAGGAGTTGAGCGCAATGGATGGCACGAAGAAAGACGTCATGTATGAGCGTGCTCTTCTTCACGAGAAGCTCGGCCAGAAAGATGAATATCTTGAGGCTCTCAAGCAGATCTACGAAGTGGATTACGGTCACCGTGATGTCGCCAAGCGTGTGGAATCCTCTTACTCGTAAGCTTCCTATCTCAACAGATTATACGATCAAGTCGACCGCCATCTTGGAAACAGGGTGGCGGTTTTGA
>JAACDM010000085.1 GCA_009936795.1 Verrucomicrobiaceae bacterium
AGCGCATCTGCAATGGCAATGGCAATGCGCACTCCCGTATAACTTCCCGGTCCCGTCCCCACAACAAGCCGATCCAGGCGCCGATCGCCAAGCATGTCTAACATCGACTCAAGGGGGCGATAGATCTTGCTATTGTGTCCACGCAGAGCCTGGAAATGATAGCTTTCTAGCAACGCTTCCCCGTCAAAAAGCGCGAGGCTTCCCTGCGATGTCGATGTCTCTAGAGCGAGTGTAAGCATGAGCTTACCAATCATGACACCCGTTCCAGCAAGCGACCACCGCTTTCTTCATCGTGCTGCAATTGCCACCACTGGGCATGGGAAGGAAGGAAAGTCGCAAACCTATCAGCCCATTCTACAATGACCACGCCACCACGATCTAAGTAATCATCCCAGCCCAACTCTAACAATTCTTCCTCGCTCTCTAAACGATAGAAATCAAAGTGAGCGACCGGCAGCCTACCATCTGAATACTCGTGCACAATCCCGAAAGTCGGACTGGTGACTGTAGAGCCAGATCCTAGTCCCGCAACAAGGCCCTTTGAAAAGTGAGTCTTACCGGCACCTAAGGCCCCCGTTAGCGCGATGACATCACCCGCCTGCAAATCTGCGGCGAGCGCCTTGGCCACACGATGGGTGTCTTCGACTGTCGCGACCAGCTGCTTACCATTCACGACTTGCGTTTGCGTTTAAAGAATCGCTCAAACCAATTAGGCCGATCCGGTCGCCCACGGACCGCCTTTCCACGCTCCAATTTACTGGCCACCTGGATCTCATCAATCCACCAATCAAATTCATGGTGCGATTTAGGGAACTGCTGACGACCCACACGAGCCGTAGAAGTCGCCTCTGCATAGTCTCCCCGATAGAATAGCAACTTCACCTTAAGCAGGTAAGTATCGGCAGTAGCCTTCTCTGGGGCCTGCGCTAGAAAGATGTTGATGTCTTTGATCCCCAGAAGTCGTTGCGTGTGTCGGAGCTTTCGATTTTTGTCTGCTTTTGCGAGCTCTTTGGCAATACTGTAAAAGGCAAAGGCACGCCCTTCGCGAGCCTCCACTGATCGCGGATCAAGGCGTATGATTTCCGCAAAGGCGTCTTTCGCTTCGGTAAATTTGCTAGCGGCTAAATAACGTTCGGCTAGGCTATACCAATGATTGAGATCGTCAGGAAACTCTTTCGAGTAGATCCTTAAATCTGCGATTGAGGCGTTCTCATAGTCGCCACACTTTACCAGAGCAATCGCTAAGCAGCTCTGAACGTCTTCCCACCTGGGTTCTCGCTCCAACAGTATTTTTGCATCGTCGACAACCGCATTCCACCGTTGCAACTGATAGTAGCCATTCATGCGATCTAACCTGGCATCGATATCCTCAGGATCAGCATTAATGGCATGGCTCAAGTCCTCGACAATCATGCTAGCAGAGCGCTCAAATTCCCCATCCTGCATTAGAAGTCGCGCCCGAGCGACCCTCGCCAGCACGTGTTGAGGGTCGTACTGGATCGCAGTCGTGAGATTCTGGATCGCTTTCTGAAGACTCCCCTCCTCTCGATGGGCAAGGCCGCGATGATAATGCGCCATCGCATCAGTAGGCTTTGCCCTCACAGCCTGATTGAAATCGGCGATAGCGTGATCCAAATGACCTAACCGCAAATTGGCGCGCCCTCGCAGAACCAACAACTCAACCGCAACCGAAGCATTGTCCGGTTGCGCAATGGCCCAGGAAGCCGCTGGCCGAACGGCCTGCCATTGTTGCAAAGCCGCGTGAGTCACCGCCTTCAGTCGCGTGCCTTCCGCATGCGTTGGCTCAATTTCTAACAAAGCCCGAAGCTTCTCTAAAGCAGTCGATAAGTCATTGCCAGCGATGTGAAGTCGCGCGTTGCCTATCAACGCTTCCGGCAATTCTCCATAACCGGCTGCAGAAAGTCGATCCAGCTTCCGCTTCGCTTCGTCCCAATCTCCACCCCGCACAGCTCTGTCGAGGCCCTCAAGATCAGCTACTAACCCAGCCGTTTTCGGCGAATTATCGACGACAGCAGACGTCGCCAGGCCCACCTCATCAACATCAGCTGGGCCACGGGCAAGCAAAGCCTCGTCCTCGCTGACATCGGAAGGTCTACAGAATGCTAGTCCTAAAACAGTAAGCACACCTCCGGCTCCAGCAATCCAAGGCCACCGCGAACCTGAGGCCCCTTGCGAGAGAGGGATATCCTGCAACGTTCGCACCCGCCGGTCACTCACGAGTGGCTCTCTAACCGCCGATTCCGAATCATCAAGAAAGCCATCGGGAAGAATAGGCTCCCGAATCGTCATCTGACGGAGCTCCAGGCCTAACAAATCCGCCAGTGCACGAACCGATTCTGGGCGATCTTGAGGTTGTTTTGAAAGACAAGCATTGATAATTTCTTCCCAATTCTTAGATACCGTCGGGAGGTTTTCATCTAGGACATGCCGTAATTCTGAAACCGACGGAGGATCACGATGCAAAACCTGGTCATAGAGCTCCTCGCCAAAAAAGGGTGGGCGTCCTGCCAGGAGCTCAAAGAGAGTCGCTCCGAAGCTATAAATATCGTCAGCTACTGCTGGCACCTCCCCCTCAAGTTGCTGTGGAGAAATGTATTCCAAGGTGCCGGCGATCCGCGCATCTTGGTCGCTACCGACAAGCCGCTTGGGAACTGCCCTGGCAATACCAAAGTCCGCCACCTTAAGGTGACCTTGACAGTTGATGAGAAGGTTAGAAGGCTTCAGATCTCGATGGATGATCTTTGCGAACGTATGGGCGTGATGAAGAGCCCGACACAAACCTTCCATCCAAAACGAAACCTCATCGGGATGAAAGCAAGGTGGCGTCCGTTCACGCTGTGCCGCGCGCAAATCTGGCCCATCGATCGCCTCCATACAAATGGCAGCATGATGCTCATCCCTCACAAAGTCGTAGATGCGTACGATGCCCTGATGCGTCAATTCCTGAGAGCGCAAGGTCTCTGCCTTCAAATCCTCGAGCTCTTCTTGGGCCAGTTCAGAGAGGAACTTGAGTGCTCGAGGAACGCGCAATTCCAAATCCTCAGCCAGCCAGACAGGGCCGGTAGAGCCCATGCCGAGAAGGCGCTCAAGCCGATAACGTTGGCCGAGCACCGCTTGATCGACCGCGAGTTCAGACACAGCTTCGGAGGGTGGTAGGGTTGAGGG
>JAACDM010000561.1 GCA_009936795.1 Verrucomicrobiaceae bacterium
ACTTTCAATCGTTTGCACTCGCAGAAAGTCGAAGGCGGCAGTGTCCCGGAAGAATTTCGCATCGAATACGTCGCAGACCGCACGCACACGTTTGGAACAGCCTTCTTAGGACTGACGCTAGAGTGCAGTCGCTGCCATGATCACAAATATGATCCTATCACGCAGAAGGAGTATTACCAGTTCTCATCTTTCTTCGCCAATATCGATGAAGCGGGGCTCTACGCTTACTTCAACAACTCGGTTCCCACGCCTACCCTGCTGTTGCCAAACGAGAAGCAGGAACTTGAAATCGCGACCAACGCCGCAGCGATCAGCCTAGCAGAAATGGCCGTAATCGCAGCAGAACCAACCTCCGTAGAGGCTCTTTCGAACCAAGTTGGCCATTTCACCTTCGACGAACGGGTGGACGGCAAACTGCCTAACGGGGCCAATCCCGATAAGCCAGCAGACTCCAACAATGCGAACAAGCTGGTCCCAGGCAAACACAGGCAAGCCATCAGTCTGACCGGAGACGCGGCAGTGAACCTCAAGTTAGGCAACTTCTCACGTAATCAGCCCTTCTCTTTGGCTTGGTGGATGAAAGCGGGTGAACTTTCCGAACGCGCGGTCATTGCGCATCGATCTCGTGCCTGGACGGATGCAGCATCTCGAGGCTACGAAGTCTTGCTAGAACACGGTCAGATACGCTGGTCACTCATTCACTTCTGGCCTGGCAACGCCATCTCTGTCCGCGCCATCAATGCCATTCCACTAGACACTTGGGTTCATGTCAGTGTCATCTCCAACGGTTCGAGCCGCGCCGATGGCCTTCAGATCTTCATCAATGGCAAAGAAAGTGCCGTGGAGATTGTACGCGATCAGTTGACCAAGAACATCACCGGCGGCGGCGGCGACACGATCGCATTGGGGGAGCGCTTTCGAGATCGCGGCTTTCGTGGAGGTGCTATCGACGATTTCCGCGTCTTTGAACGCGCCATCACTCAGAATGAGGTCGCCTACTTATCAGGACAGACAGAGAAACCTGGCAACGTCGCAATGCGGGGCACCAAAGCTCAACGCAACGCCTTGAAAGAACTTCGGGAAAAACGGAGTCAACTCGTCGATTCCATCCAGGAGATCATGGTGATGAAGGAGACGCCCCAGCCAAGGCAGTCCTACCTCCTGGCCCGCGGGGCCTACGATGCGCAGACAGTTCCCGTGTCACCAGAGACACCCAAGTCACTGCCGCCCATGGATCCAGAGATGTCCAAGAATCGGTTAGGGCTCGCGCAATGGCTTACCAGTCCGAACCAGCCTCTCACAGCTCGTGTCACGGTGAATCGCTACTGGCAAATGCTCTTCGGCAAAGGCCTCGTAGCCACACCAGAGGACTTTGGAAGCCAAGCATCAGCGCCCACCCATCCCAAACTCCTTGATGCATTGGCCTACGAATTCATTCAGAGCGATTGGGACCTACGTGATTTGATTCGCCAAATGGTCCTCTCACAGACTTATCGACAGACCTCCAAAGCATCTTCTGAACTTCAGATAAAGGACCCTGAGAATGTCTGGCTCGCACGTGCACCGCGCTACCGCCTGGCGGCCGAAATGATTCGAGACAACGCACTCGCAGTAAGCGGCCTGTTGGTCAATAAACTGGGTGGCCCTTCTGTGAAGCCCTATGAAGTCGCGGCTAGCTTCAAACCGGTTGCCCATGCCAAGGACGGCGGTCTCTATCGACGCAGCCTTTACACCTATTGGAAGCGCACGAGTCCCGCACCGGTCATGATCGCCCTTGACGCTCCCAAACGCGACGTGTGTGCGGTGAAACGCGCGAACACAGCCACTCCGTTGCAGGCCTTCGTCTATTTGAATGACCCACAGGCAATCGAAGCCGCCCGATCTTTGGCTAGTAATCTCCTAACTGAGCATGCCGACAACACAAATACACTCTTCACCGAGATGTTTCGCCGCATGACCAGCCGACAGCCGAAATCGGCTGAAGTCAGAGTACTCGAATCCATGTTCCACGAGCAGCAAGACTACTTCTCTAGCCAACCGAACGAAGCCAAGGCTTACCTGGAAACGGGTGAAGCTTTGCCGCCCAAGAACCTGCCCCTCTCCAAGCTTGCTGCCGTCACCGTTGTCGCCAATAGCCTCATGGCTTACGATGACTGCATCATGAAGCGCTAACTCCGCCCAGTACACACAGATGATGACCACGCCACATTGCACCGGATTCACCGACCCACGCGAGTTGAGTCGCCGCCATTTCCTGAACCAATTCGGCATGGGCCTGGGAGGCATTGCCCTCGCCGATCTGCTGGCAAGAGATGGTTACGCGGCCAATGCCAGTGCTCTGGATCAGGGTGTCCTCGGCGCCCCCCATGCCGGAGCAAAGGCCAAGCGCGTGATCTATCTATTCATGAGCGGCGGACCTTCTCAAATGGATCTGTTCGACCCCAAGCCGTTGCTAAACGAGCGCCACGGTGAAGACCTCCCTGACTCAGTTCGCAAGGGCCAGCGCCTGACCGGAATGTCGGGGAACCAAGCAAGCCTGCCACTCGCAGGTTCACCCTTCTCCTTCCAACGTCATGGGAACAGCGGGCTCGAGTTCAGCAATATCCTTCCCCACACGGCCAAGCTCGCCGACGAGATGTGCAAGGTCAGGTCCATGTACACGGAAGCGATCAATCACGGGCCTGGTGTGACCATGATGCAAACGGGCTCGCAGTTTCCCGGACGCCCTGCCATTGGTGCCTGGCTTTCCTACGGCCTGGGTATCGAGAATGACAACCTCCCTTCCTATGTAGTCCTCACGACGAAAGGCAAAGGAGGACAGCCGCTCGTCGGTCGTTACTGGGGCAATGGCTTTCTACCCTCACGCCACCAGGGGGTGCGTTTCCGCTCTGGCAAAGATCCCGTTCTCTATCTCAACAATCCGGACGGCATCGACCGCGAGTCTCGCAGGAAGATGCTTGACCGACTCAACGAACTGCATGCCATCCAATACGAAGAGGAAGCAGATTCAGAAATCGAGGCACGCATCGCCCAGTACGAGCTCGCCTATCGCATGCAGGCATCGATCCCGAACGTCATGGATTTCTCGAATGAATCCAAATCTGTCATGGCCAGCTACGGCGATGACGTGAAGAACCCGGGCAGCTTTGCCGCCAATTGCCTCGTCGCTCGTCGCCTTGCAGAACGCGGCGTCCGGTTCATCCAACTCTATCATCCCGGTTGGGATCAGCACGGCGGCCTTCGCGGTGGAATTACCAATCAATGCAGAGAAACAGATCAGGCCTCTGCTGCTCTCGTCATGGACTTGAAGAACCGCGGCATGCTTGAAGATACCCTCGTCATCTGGGGCGGTGAGTTCGGCCGGACAAACTATTGTCAGGGCAAGCTGTCAGCCAAAGACTTCGGGCGTGACCATCACCCGAAATGCTACTCCCTATGGATGGCTGGCGGCGGAATCAAAGGGGGCACCGAATATGGGCAGACAGATGATTACGGCTACAACATCGTCGAGAATGGCGTCCATGTGCACGACTTCCACGCCACACTAATGCACTTGTTAGGCATCGACCACAAACGCCTGACTTTCCGCTATCAAGGTCGCCGTTTCCGTCTGACGGATGTTCATGGGCACATTGTGAAAGACATCATTAGTTGATTGCCTCACAGAATCAGTAGCACAATCAGCTGAGTATGGTAAACCGCGCACCTTCACTTTACGGCGATGCCAACTAGCCAGACACTAGAGTTTGAAACCGCGCACTTTCTGCACGGCCTCTTTGCAGATGACTTGGCGAACTTGAAGATCCTTCAAGAGCGCCTCGGCGTCTCTGCTGCCACGCGCGATGGATGGGTCAAGTTCGAAGGTCCTGAAGGGTCCGTGAAGGACGCCTGTGACGTGATGGGTCAACTTGAAGAGAGCCAACGCGGCGGCACACCGATCACGAAGGATCTCTTCACTTTTGCTGTGGACGGTGTCACTGCAAAAGCTTCCAAACCTGGAGTTCAGGCCGTCCATGAAGCACGGTTAGTCATTTAGTCAGGCAAACCACCAGTCGTACCCAAGACTTCAGGGCAGCTCGAGTATTTGCAGATGATGGACTCGCACGACGTGGTCTCCGGTATTGGCCCTGCAGGAACGGGCAAGACCTACTTGGCCATGGCGAAGGCCCTCTCCATGCTCAAGGAAGGGCACGTGGAACGCGTCATCCTCACGCGTCCAGCCGTGGAAGCCGGCGAAGCGTTAGGGTTTCTCCCAGGTGACCTGAAGGAGAAGATATTTCCCTACCTGAGACCCCTCTACGATGCGCTCTACGACATGCTGCGACAGGATGAAGTCGAGCGCCTCATCGAGAAAGGGGCCATTGAGATCGCCCCGCTGGCCTACATGCGCGGCCGCACCTTGAACAAAGCGTGCGTCATCCTCGACGAGGCACAGAACACGACCTGCGAGCAGATGTTCATGTTCCTCACCCGGATGGGTGCGGATTCAAAATGCCTCATCACCGGCGACATTTCTCAGATCGATCTCAAGCACAACGTCCGCTCGGGACTACGCGAGGCCATCGAGAATCTCAAGCCCGTGGACACGATCGCCTTCCACTTCTTCGCCGACCGCGATGTCATTCGACACCCCGTGGTGCAGCAGATCATCGACGCCTATCGCAAAGGTAGGGACGAGGAATAGAGCCACCTCCACCGGATCAGTTCTACGCAACTCTACATCGTTCCTTCATCGGTTAGGCATTACGTGCTCTTCCGTGGTTATTTCTGAATCATTGTACCCACACATTCTAAGAGAACTAGGCGAAAACAAAGAAGCCCATGCGCTTTCGCACATGGGCTTCTCGATTAATCAGTTCGTTCTACCGAAAGAACGTTAGTCGACTTCGACATCGTCCAGGTAGAATCCAGCTTCACCACCATCTGCGGTAAGGAGCAGCCACTCGATCATGACCTTCTGCTCACGCGCTTCTGCTGGCACGGTGAGACGAAACTCAGTCCAATCATCCGTCTTGCCCCAGAAGATCTGGTCGTGGGTGTAGATGGCCTGATCACCAGCCTCGTTAAGAATCTTCAGCTGGACGCCTTCCGAATCTTCCGTGGTGTCATGGTAGTACCAGAACGAGAGTCGAGGACGCCCGACACCGGCAAGATCAATGACAGGAGATCTCAGCGAGGCATTCACACCAGCGTCAACCAAGCCGTCAAGATCTGTTCCATAGGTATTCTCTCCGCCATGAGCAGCCATGAGGTCATCCACCGCTGGAGTTCCGAGTTCCCAAGGCTCTGTTGCCGTCCAACCCTCGGCACCACCCTCGAAGTCTTCCACAAACAGCGGCGGTGGTGGTAGGATCGCAACTCGGAAATAGGCATCTTCCTCAGCTGGACGTGCCGCCGTCAATGTGTAGAGGTCATCGACGTTTGTCAGAGCCGCATCATCGATGATGGTCCACTCGGCAGCCTTGAGCGAGGTGCTCATCTGCAAGAAGTGGAGTGATTCCGGGCTCGGTGTCGTGAAGTCGAGGGTGACATTCTCATCGAATGTAAAGTTTACGAGTTCAGGCGCGTCCACTGGAATGCCAACCAATTGTATGCCTTCGCCAATCAGCTCCCAGGTATCAGTATCTTCGACGAGCGGAAACGCTCCCTGCGCGGCAAAGATTTCACCATAGTCACCACCGCCGCGCTCAAACCAAAGGAACTCTAGCGGATAGACACCTGGCTGAACATCGCGGGCAATGGCGCGCGTCTGGCTATTTCCCGTAGTGCCGCGGAAGTAGAAGGCGTCCGGGATAAGCGAGTCAAGCTGACCTGCGCCGTTCACGTCGTGAAACGTCATGCCGTGAACGCGAACACCAAAGCCGTCATCCGATTGCACGCCGAAGGTGTAATCACCTGCTTCCGTGATGAGAATGTTGCCTTTGTTGAGCTGAATGAAGTCCTCTCCGACTTCAAAGTCGTCTGGATATGGGAAATCATTGGTAAAGAACCCTCCACCACCGTGATCAATCACCTCATGCTCGGCATCAATGATCCCACCCGTAAAGGCGGCATCCTCGGATTGCATCACGATATCAATCGCGGTCGTCATGCTCGCAATCGTTCCTGCCTCGAAGATGTAACGGGATGAGAACGCACCGTCGATACCTGCAGGACCAGGTAGTTCAACACCTGGAGGGAAAAGCGGTGACGGGATCTTAATGACTCCCTCAGCCCCCACATCGAGATCGTTCTGATCCTTCGCTGTCAAGACCCAGGGGTGCTCAGTACCAAAATCCCAAAGCGCCTCGTTCATGTAACTGACCGTCGTCACGCCATCAACCTGTTCCACGGTTGGGGTGACGGCAGCACCGTCAATGGTAAGCCCGATGGAGTCCAACTGAAGCTGGCTCTCCTCGGAGTCTTCAATCGTATAAACGACACCGCTACGACTCCGATCAACGTTCGTGATCCGCGCTGTGTTCGTCGTGACGACCTCCAAGCTCAGGTTATCGAAGTGGTGCGCTTCCCAGGAACCACCCGTGCGGGCTCCTAACACGATCTGCATATTCTCACTTGGGAACCACTCGACCGCAAAGTCTTCTAGCACTGGCTTTCCTTTCCAAGTGATATTCAGTTCCCTATCGGAGGTCAGCTCGACCTCGAATCGCTGCCATGAAAGATTCTCGATAGGAGGATCTTCAACTCCCACAGGCCCCGTTTGGAGAGAGGTCTCATCCCCAGGCTCTCCATTCGGTGTCGTCGCAGGGATCTCTTCGACGATCGTTCCATCGACACGGATGCTAAAGCCGACGCCATCGTTTAAGGCCTCAGCATTAAACTTGCCGTTGTCCCAAGTATCAAACCCAATACCTAGACCAGTTTGCGAACCTTCTTCCTGGAGTCCTCCCAGCCCGGGAAACTGTGATTCAACGGCATACCCACTGCCACGTGGATCGGCCAGAATTGGATCATCTGCGCGGACGATGTTGATACTAAAGCCATCCGCTGGCCGATCTTTATCGCCACCGATGCGAGCATCGACTCCAAACTTAAACGCGGAAATCGGATCCGCCACAGGCGGGAAGATGATACTCGCTTGAGCACCACCCACGGCATCGGTGAGGGAAAGGTAACCACTATCATCCACACCACCCGAAGCACGCCACTCCGTGGTATCAGTGTTTGAAATAATCTCAAGATCAGGTTCTTCATTGAAATCAAAAATCTGACCGGGCGGCTTGTCTGCCTTGCCTGCCCATTCCACAGAACGCAAGAACATCTCCCAGCCTTCATCAGTAAAGAACTCGGAACCCGCGTCTGTCATCGGTAACATGACCCGACGGCCCACAGCCACCACATC
>JAACDM010000562.1 GCA_009936795.1 Verrucomicrobiaceae bacterium
CCGTGTTGCCAAAACACGAAGACAAGCACCACCATCAATACCGCAAGACAAGCGACCGCATCTTTAAGAATCTGATCTGGCCAAAAATAGACGTCCGGCCCCTTCTTCGGCTGCTTCACCTTGAGCCCATGACGCCGGAACAGGTAGATATGCCCGACGATCAAGCCGATAAGCAAAAACGGAAGCACCCCCGCATGCAGGGCAAAGAAGCGCGTCAATGTGTAATGGCCATACTCGGATCCGCCGACGACGAGGCGTTGCAGGGAGTCTCCGATGAATGGCACGGTGCTTGTCAGGCTGGTCGCAACCTTTGTGGCCCAATAGCCCTTTTGATCCCAAGGTAGGAGGTAACCAGTGAGTGACATGGCCAAAGTAATGCCTAAAAGCCCCATTCCAAACCAGAAATTGATCTCTCGCGGCGCCCTATAGGCTCCATCGATCACTACTTGGAGTAGATGTAGTAGAAGCAGCACCGTCATGACTTGAGCTGTCCAATGATGAATTCCCCTGAGAATCCAACCGCCGGGGACCTCTTCCTGAATGAAGTAAACACTTTCCCAAGCAGTCTGCGAACTTGGGCTATAGAACATCCATAGGATGATGCCCGTAATAAACTGCATCACGATAGCAAACGTCAGCGTACTCCCCCAGACATAACGCCATCTCGCCCCGCCGGGCACGCTCTCAAAGAGCGCGTCTTTAACGAAGCCGCGATAACCCGTGCGCTCGTCCAACCAATTGAAGATTCCTTTCATCGTTTCCGGCGATCTGTGAGTTAAGCGACAGGGATCTTGTCTGTAACGTTTGGTTTGAACTTCAAATAAATAACCCAAAGTTCATCGTCTTCTATCTCAACCTCGAGCGAATCAAGTCCTCGCGGGCTTGGGCTGGATTGATTCAACACCTCTCCTGTAGTGGCAAAGGTGCTATCGTGACACGGGCATGAATAGCCTTCCGCACCATCAAGAAACTCCACAGCACAACCGAGGTGAGGACAGGTAGAATTAAACGCCTGGAAATCGCTCGGCGTATTCCCTTGCCCGGTTCGTTGCACGTAAACGCTGCCAATTTCTGATGTGTGATGCTTTGTCCAGGCGTCCTGACGTTCGGTCACCACCTTGAACAGCTTTGGTGGTCCGCCAACCTCAAGCGAATCAATCGAAGTCAATCGTACCTTTAACCCTCCCACCGATTTGTCGAAAAGCGGACTTACGAGCACGGTTATCGCGGATCCAGCGGGAACCAAGGTCACCACACCGCCCAAGGCGACGCAGGCGGCTTTTTGAAGAAAGTCTCGACGATCTTCCTCCGGTTCTTCTGAAGAATTAGACTCGGGTTCATCGACGTTCTCTGAAGTATCCATGTGATCTTGGGGAGACAGCTACGGCTCAGCCATAATTGGGTCAAGAGCTGAGGAGTCTTCGGATTCAACCCCAAGATCGCGCAAAGATCTCAGCCTTCGTTGTGCTTCCCCACTGGACGGGCCTTCCTCTTGAGTTGCTCATCAAACGTGTGCATGCGTTCGCTAAGTCGCTTGACCATTTCAGAGTGCTGATCAGCGAGATTGGTAGTCTCTCCAATATCTTCGCCCAAATGATAGAGCTCTACTGAATGTTTCCGTGTGCCCTGCTTTCCTTGAATATGCAATTTCCAATCACCATGGCGCACAGCAACCAAGCGTTGTCCCTTGTAAAAATAGTAATAGTCATGAGATGGTCTGGAGTCTGGAGCACCGCTCATGATGGGCCAAATATCCCGCCCATCGATCACACGATCACTTGGCTGGGTGGTCCCAGCCAGTTTCGCAAAAGTCGGCAAGAGATCGATGGAGGCGGCCAAGGTGTCCGTGACCGTACCGGGCGGAATCTTTCCGGGCCAACGCATGAGACAAGGCACCCGCATGCCACCTTCGTAAGTCGAGAATTTGTAGCCGCGCAACGGATAGGCGCTGCCGCCACGGCCACGATTAAGCTTCCATGGTCCGTTGTCCGACGTGAAAATCACCAAGGTATCCTCATCCACTCCGTGCTTCTTCAGGGCTTGGAGAATCTGGCCCACGCTCCAGTCGATCTCCTCAATCGTGTCACCGTAGAGGCCGCGAGCACTCTGTCCACGAAACGCCTCCGAGGCAAAGAGTGGGATGTGAGGCATGGTTTGAGGCATGTAGAGAAAGAACGGCTTGGCTTTGTTTTCCTCAATGAACGTTAAGGCCTCTTCTGTGTATCGCTTTGTCAGCGTCGTTTGATCGGCCGGATATTCGACCACTTCCTTGTTTCGCATGAGAGGAACCCAATTCTTGGGATGCTTCTCTAGACTAGCAATACGCTCTTTGGACATGCCCGCTCGAAAGACAATGTCATTAGACAACGTCGCCTCAGGATCAATCGTCATATCATTGCTATAGGGAATACCAAAGTAGTGATCGAATCCCTGCGCCGTCGGTAGCAACGACGGCTTGTGTCCAAGATGCCACTTGCCAAAGCATGCGGTCGCGTAACCCTGCCCTTTTAGGAGATTAGCAATAGTGATTTCATCAGGATTAAGCCCCGTATCATGTCGAGGAAAGAGCACGCCTGGAACGTTCACCCTCGTGGGGTAACAGCCTGTCAGCAACGCGGCACGCGATGGCGAACATACAGAATTTGCCGAGTAAAAGCTCGTGAACTTTCGCCCTTCTGCGGCCATGCGATCGAGGTGGGGCGTCTTGATCAGAGGCGAGCCGAAACAACCGAGATCTTCATAGCCTTGGTCATCCGTGAAGATGAGAACGATGTTCGGCTGGCGTTCCATGGCAGACAGCGACGAGATGATCGTCAGAAAGGAAATAAGGTATCGCATGCCTCGGGCTAGCGAATAGTTCCCTAGATTGTCAATCGCTCAGTATTCAGAGGTTGGATCCAGCGCCATCTTAAATCCTGATCCTGAAGGAACAAACGCGACCTTCTGATACGAGGAGACAAGACGCTCTAACTCTTCAACAAAATCACCCGAAACAACTCGACCAGACAATGAAGCGATAAGAGACCTCGCCGAGGCCTCCCGCTTGCTAGCGTGGTAGGCGGCTAGTAGACGGAACTTCAGACAGAGATCGCTCGGCATCTGCTTCAGGGCCATCTCATAATGCTTGGCCGCCTGTGAGTAGTTTCCACGTTTCTCAGCTGCCTTCCCAGCCGCTGAGAAAGACCGAGGCGCTTTTGTGACCACTAAATGGTCCCACAGATACTTGAGGAATATCACCAGGCCCACAACCAGAGGCAGCTTGATATAGATCTGAGCTGGCATCCGCAAGCAGAACGACAGGACGAAGATACCCAAGAGCACAAGACCGATGCGACAAAGCAGCATGAGCAAGTCTTGAGGGGCCGAAGAATCCCTCCGTATGCAGTCTCTATCGTGGATGCCCATAGAAGGACACCATAGTCAGCTCGTTGGCTACTCTTGGTCAAGCACTAGACTCTCGCGAATGAAGTCGACGAGAAGTCTATCATAGTGTTTTCCGTAAAGGCCATGGCGCATGGTGGGATAAAACATGACGTCAAAGTCTTTGTCAGCATCTTGAAGCGCCCTGACGAGCTGGGTGGCATTCTGTAGGTGCACATTGTCATCCATGATGCCGTGGAGTAGCAGTAACTTGCCATGGAGATTCTCAGCCGCCTTGGCCACCGAGGTGCCTTCGTAGCCATCGGGATTCTCCTGGGGTGTGTTCATGTATCGCTCGGTGTAAATGCTATCATAGTATGTCCAATCTGTGACCGGCGCCCCTGAAATGCCAGCGGCGAAGAGCTTGGAATGGGTTAGGGCGTAGGCGGTCATGAAGCCTCCGTAGCTGTGCCCATGCATGCCCACACGACTCCCGTCAACCCACTCGTGTTTGGTCAGCCAGTTGATGCCTTCTTCGATATCCTTCATTTCCTGGACACCTAGCTGTTTGTAGGCCGTCCAGGCTGACTCAGCGCCTTTGCCGCTCGCGCTACGTGGATCCATACGAAAGACAACCAGCCCCATTTGAGCCAGCATTTGTTCCGTCATGCGTGAGCGCCCCCAGGAGTTTCTCACCACAGGCGCGTGAGGGCCGGCATAGGTTCGAAACCAGACTGGATAAGTCTTTGTCGGATCAAAGTTAGATGGTTTTGTGACGATGGCTTCCATGAGAAAGCCATCCTCTGTCGGAATCTGATGAAAATTGGTTTCCGCAAATTTATATTCCTCGCGCTTGTATGCTGGATTATCATCTAACACTCGAACTATCTTGCCGGTCGACGCCTCATGGAGGCGGACTTGGGCAGGTGTGTTGAAATCACTCCAAGTGTCGACGAAGTGCTTGCCGTCCTTGGCCACTTGCACGCGATGACTACCATCGGCTTCAGTGAGACGTTTGATCTCCTTTCCGTCCAAGCCCACGGAGTAAAGATTCTCGGCAATATGAGAATCCTTCGTGCCCGTGAAGAGAATGGTCGCAGCGTCCTCGTCCAGGTGATGAACGCGGCGCACTTCCCATTTACCAGAGGTGAGCGGTTGCCATTCTGCTGACTCTTTGCCAAATCGATAGAGGTGTCTCCAACCTGTCCGTTCACTAGCAATAATGATATCATCATTTTTGAGCCAATGCGCTTTTCCCGGACTCTCAACCCAGGCCTTGGTCGTCTCTCTAAACCATCGCTCGCCCTCACCTCCGCCCGACGAGCAAGTCACAAAGTCTAGCCACGTTTGAGCCCTGTCTTGCATGTAGTAGTAGATCCCCTTTCCCTCGGGTCTCCAGCCAACATGACTGATGATAAACGTCCCTGGCGTGTAGCCTGACAAATCCACCCAATCGGTGCCGCCACCAGCGACGTGGGTGACCCCTAACTGAATGTCAGGATTGGGATCGCCTGCCTTGGGATGACGCATGCGTTCAAGATCACCATGCAGAGGCAAGGTATTCAGTGCATGAAAGAACGGCAAACGCGATTCATCAAAGCGATGATAGGCAAGGTGGCGCGAATCCGGGCTCCACCAGAAAGCTTTCCAGCTCCGCCTATAGAGTTCTTCAAAGTAGACCCAAGCCGCTGTACCATTCGAAATATCCTTGCCACCTTCATCCGTGGTCAAGGCCCGTTCCGTGGCGGTGAGAACGTCGACCACATAAAGGTTTCCATTTCTAACAAAAGCAACATACTCGCCATCAGGGCTAAACGTGCCCAACTCTTCATCTCCGGGGGACGACGTGAGCCTGCGCGCAGGTTCTCCAACGAACGAGACGTGATAGAGATCATCTTTGTAAGTCAGGAGTCCGCCCGTTCGCTGATCGTTCATGGACCACGACGTTCTTGCCGAGAATCTTTCCACCTCGTCTTCCGTTAGTGCAGGAATCGCTTCTAGAGACTTAGCAAGAGCTTGAGGCGAGAAATAGCGCTCGGCACGTCCGCTAATAGCATCGACACGCTCTAAGTTGCCATCGCGTTGCTGGAGGAAACTTTGACTATCGTCAAGCCACGTCACTTTTGTTGTGTTTCCGTTAAAATCTACCAAATCCTCGCCATGCAAGGTCTCGAAGGTGATCTTCTGATCCATCTTTCGATCTTCCTCGAGAGGCCGCACGTCGCCTGTCAGCAATGTTTGCGCGTGACGCTTCTCTAATCGGAGAACAGGATAAGTACCCTGTTCGTTAGCTGACAGTAGCCCCCATGTCGTGAGACCGTCTTCCGCCTGCGGCTCTAGCAGAAATCCCGCAAGCCGACCGAGGTCTTGATCCGTGTAAACGACCGCAGTACCGGCACTCATTCGACGAGTCTGTTCGGACAAACCCTCCACCGGCACACTCACTAAATAATGGCCCTGAAAGCTTTCTGTTGCTGTTTGCGGATCGATCAACGTCTGCTCGGTCACGGTGAGATCCAGGTCTTCACGCAGTTCCTGCACTTCGACCCCATGACATTGTAACAGCTGAATAACCTTAGTTTTTCCAGCCGGAATCAGATAGGCTTCCGGCAAGGTGACTGAAAGCGTGGGGGCGGACTTGCCCCAATATTCGATCAAATAGTCTTTGGCTTCGTCAGTCAGTTTCCCGTCTTTCTCAACCACGCCTTTCGCCACCCATTTCTCCTCAAATGAGGTGAGGCGATGCTTAAGGACAACTTCCTTTACCGGCTTACTCGCTTTGGTGAGAAGCTTCGAAATCTTGTCCCGCTGTTTCTCCGCTAGAATCAAGCATTCGTGCACGAAGTCTCGTGTAACCAAGACACGATCCTTGTAGGGCGCGTAGGCGTAGGCTTCTGACAGAATTCCGATCCGTTGTCGCATTCCGGCATAGTGGGCACCGTATCTGGGCAAGGCTGGGTAGGTCATCCAGCGCTGGTGATTGTCCTCGAAGTTCCCGTAGAAGAAAGAGTCGTAGCCTGAGCGATCGCGAAGTTTATCGCCCACCTTGGGAAGGAATGTTTCTCTTACATAATCAACCAAACGGGGATCGGTATTCGGATGGCGAGGACCTCCATAGGTCAATGTGTATCGATGGTGCGAGCCATTCGTCGTGTGTGTATCGATAATGACTTCAGGATCCCAATCCCGAAGCAGTTTGAGCAATGCCCGAGTTTCAGGGGCCTGCGCCTTAACATAGTCCCGGTTCAGATCGAGCCCTTGACTGTTGTGCCGCTCCCCCATCCCATCCTTTGGGCCATCCTGACCAGGGCGATTGTCGTGTGCCATCTGTTCATTTCCATCAGCGTTGTAGATGGGAGCGACCAGTAGGTTGATGTTCTTGAGCAGTCCCGGTTTCTCGGCCCTAGCGAGGTCACGAGCAAGCATCAGGAGCGCTTCCTTGCCACACACTTCGCCGGCATGGATGTTTCCTAGGCAAAGTATTGTGAGACGGTCGTTAGGCTCTGTGATCCCGTCGTCGCTTAGAATGAGTAGCGGAAGACCTCGTTTCTCGCCCGATTGACCAAAGTTTGTATGAACCACTCGCGGACTCTCTTCGGCGAGCGCGTTACAGAATGCGACGACTTCCGCGTGTGAACTCGTCGCCTCGTAGTGGCTACTTTCGGCCTTCGTTTCGAGTTCCGCCAACAAGGTGGATGAAATGAGGCCAGAAACGACAAGCGGGACGAGTAGACGAGTGATCATGGGCTGGCTCGAACGATGCATCTTGCTTGGTCAAGATCCACAAAGGAAGCCTTACATTGCAGAATGCCTTGTGCTCGGCCAAACCACCTCTCAGAACTGATAACGAGCCTCATGCCAGCGTCGCCAATGCGACGCGGATTCCGGCATCCATTCATAGGCAACCTGCGGAGAAGTGGGTACCTCCTCCCCTCGATGATCTCCCATCGCGCACCTTCAACCCTAAAAAATCCTGCCCATGGTTCTGGGAGGGGTCGTGTGGCTTTGCTGCGCGGGGATTTCAAGTGAAGACGTTCTGGACGATCTTGATGAGGCCCTGAACCGCATTCCCATGGGTGATCCGGCAATCGATGCCCATTTCAAGCGTGAAGGTCCAAAGGCATGACCCCGGTCGACCTGGATGCCGATGGGCATCTCGATCTCGTGGTGGGCAATCTCGATGCGACCATCACGCTGCTGTTTGGCGATGGGACGGGCAGTTCTCCCACGGTGAAACATTTGCATACTGGCGGCAGATCGCTTCGAGGCGTCACTGTGGGAACTTTTACCTTTGACGAACGGCCTGACATTATGGCTGCTGACCCCTTTGTCGGCGTTGTCTTCACTTTTGAGAATCTGGGCTCCAGATCGTTCGGAGCTGGCGCTCACATCAACACGTGAGAGGAGGCGCGCGATCTTATCACTGGAGATTTCGACTGCCACGGCTGAGCTGAGTTGATCGTTGCGGGACCTAACAAAGGCATGGTTCACTACCGGCCTAGCCTTGAGACAGCACCTACGCTCCCGTGGTTCGCCGAGGAGCAGATCATTGAAAGGCTAAACGAGTCTTCCGTCGTGGCCGTCTCGCATAGTCTTGGAGTTGTCCAACTTTACGAGGGTATCGAGACTGCCCATACTTCGAAGCGGAGCCAGCGGCGACCATTCAAGCGGAGGGGCGTGCACGTGACGTCGTTTTGACGGATGTCACTGGCGACGGCCAGAACGATCTTGCGATCGTACTCCGGGATGCCCACTTACTAGCCGTCCATGCAAACCATGAGAGCAAGTTTTCCCCTCATCTCGGAATCGGTCCTCGGAGTGAGCCCTCGTGTTACTGTCGCCGGTGATTTCAACGGCGACGCATTCGTCGATCTGGCTGTGGTTAATCGTCACTCTGCTGATGTTAGCATTCTCAACCAACAAGATTTCTAACGCATACAAGATCAAGTGGTGTCATGGAATTAGTTGAAGCCATCAACGTTCCCGCACTTCCTCCTAACACTGCCTACGCGCGCGTCGAAAACACTTCAGAATTCCGGGTAACGCCACCGACACCAATGCGCCCAAATGGTGCTCCCGGTATCACCATCTCAATCAACAGCAAAGAAATCAGCATTCACGCCGTCCCCGCGACGCTCCGGCCTTCGGTGTTGGAAACCTCAACCACCGTGCGGGCAGAAGGCTGGGAAACGTTACACAGCCCGATACCTGGCATCGAATTTGACTTCCACACGCCGCGCCAGAGCCAAAACTAAGTGTTCTTCCGTCTACGTGAACTCCAATGATCTCATAAAGCCTGCAGCACCCCGTGCGGACGAAGAAAGGTCTCTTTGGCCAGAGGGATTCACGTGCTCTTAGTGAACTCTATCAGTGCTATGCAGGACCTCTTTACAGCTACGCCTTCAAGATACTGGCAAACCATGAAGACGCGGAGGAAGTCTTGCAAGACACCTTCCGCTCGACCTTCTCGTTTCAAAGAAAGGGCCGCTTTCGACAGAGCGTCACGGCGTGTTCCGTGGCTTGATAACGACTGAGCTCTAATAGAAGACGCCATTGCTGCCTCGCCCTTAGTGTAAATGTCAGCGCCCATCCTCCAGCGGAATACGTGTGGCAATTCAACGGAACACAACAGACTAACCAGAAGAGTTCCCATCTCCATCTAGCGCTCTTCCTTATGCAAGACAATGGACTCTATCAAGTCACCGCAAAGAATGCCTTTGGAATGTCAAAAACGTTGTCATTTCCCGCGATCGTTAAAGATACTTCACCATTTGCACCGCAGTCCGCTGAATACAGTCGCGGGAACTCGGGTGAAGAGATTCCAAACAAGATCGGACAAGTTCTAGAGTCTGCCATAGTCGTGAACGATGACTTTGTGGTCGATCGTATGACGGTAGCGATCACCATCACCCACACTGCCGTCGACCAATTGACAGCAGAACTTTATGCCCCGGGGAATCCAGTTCCTGTGCTGCTCTTTGACCGTCCCAGTAAGAATGGAGCCGGTAGACACTTAGGGCTAATCCATTAATTCGCTTAGAGCACTAACTCATTGACTGTCAGTTCACGATGGTGATATATAGCGCTTGCAGATCCA
>JAACDM010000563.1 GCA_009936795.1 Verrucomicrobiaceae bacterium
CGAAATCGGCGGCCTTCGAGTTCCTAGATGTTTCCATTTTCACCACGCCATCCGGATTTCCCGCAGTGACCCGCTCTCCCATCCACGAGCTGTTTCCAGGATGTGCGTTGGAAGCCGCCCTCAATCTTGGAGCTTTCAATGGTTGGTTCGCCTGGGCTCCTTGGTTGCTGATCGGGGTTTCTGTCTTGGCTCTTCCTCTGTGCTTCTTCTGGGCCACATTTCGATCGAGCAGCTATCTCTTCGTTATCGCGCTGGCATCCATCTCCTCAGGAGCCGCGGGCAATCTTTATGACCGTTGGGTGATTGGCGGGGTTCGTGACTTTATTCGATGGTCAGTGAAATGGGGAAACACCGAATACGTGTGGCCCAATTTCAACTTAGCAGACAGTCACATCGTTAGTGGAGTTGCAATAGTTATGGTGCTGGAGTGGCGAAAGCCCGAGATCTCTGAAACCACCCATCCCTGATCAATACCAGCAACGGCAACGCGAAGACGAGAAATCGGGTTCCCGGCGGAAACTCCCATATGCCTTCCAGCCTCCAGCTATCCAACACTCGGTAATTCAATAGCGCAGTGAGTGATAATAAAATGCAGCCTCGACTCGGCGAAACGACACTCGGAAGTAGCAACCATAGGGCATACCAAGGATGAAGAGTGGGGGTCAGGAGCACGAACGCCAACATCAGAAGCCGAGTGGCTTTCCACGTCTCCAAACCTCTTACCTTCCATGCCACCAAGACCCAAAGAGCGACCAAGAAGACTCGTAAAATCACCGTGGCCGGATCCGCACTCACCGTGGCGTCGAAGCCCAAGAGCTGACCCACAGGCTCTAGGAGCAACCCCCCCGAATACCACGAACCGGCATAACTCTGCAGGCCGAATAAAGCCCCCGTCGAAAACAACCCGGGATACAACAGCAGCGAACCTATAAAAACAGTTCCCATCAGAGCAACTATCTTGAAACCCGCATGCTTCCAGTAGATGAAAGTCGCCCCCAGAGGAATCAACATCGTAGAACCTGCAGCGGCGAGAAAAGCCGCGGAACATTTTAAATGTCTTTTCTCGAGAAGAAGGAGTGACACGGCCAACCCCAATACCGCAAGAACCGTCACATGTGCTCCATTGGTGCACTCGATGATGGCAAGCGGGTGCCATGCCCAATAAACAACTCGGGATGGATCTCTTCCTGTCTGTATCAAATGGCGCGCGAGAAGAATGCCGATCAATAAATCGACAAGCACCATAAAAATGCGCCATCCCAATTCGTGATAAGCAAACCAACGAAAAGACAACTGAGCGATGGGGGGGTAAACGGTCGGAAGATTTGCGTGATTGATTCGAGAGCGAACCTCCTGCCCATGCGGTGTTGTTGCAATAGCATCGAGAGCAGGGTCAGAGGGCGCTACGCCATAGGGCGACTGCCCTTGTCGCTGAACTTCGCCATCCCACAGATAACGCCACACATCATCACTAAAAACAGAATCCGGCAGCAGCAACACCGCTCTCACTAAAACCGCTCCTGTAAAAACGATACCCAAGGCTTGTTTCATAGGCAGTCGTGGCAAAAACGCGGCGGCAATAAACATCGGCAATGACAACAATAATGCGGCAACTATCCACGGCGTCAGCGGCCCTGAACCCTCCGAAGCAGGCAAAGACCTTCCCCAGAAAACCCACCCTCCAACAAAAAACACCCCAGCAAGGGCACAGTAAATCAGCGGCCTCTCAGGCGTCCGACTCAATTTCCAACTCAATTTCCAACTCAATTTCACTGCCGTGCCATATCGATGATCAAATCCCCTCGCCGATCCACCGTGGCCTTCACCCCTAAGGGTAGCCAAGAGAACGTGGTCCAACCCTCGATCAATATGGGACCCTCCAAAAACTCTCCCGGAGATACCAGCCCCTGACCTTTTCTCGAAACGGACATAAACCCTAAGTCTTCAGAGATACAGACTGGGGTTTTCACTGCGGGTCGATCGCACTCTTCGATGCGGTACTCCTCAGGATCTCTCTCCTTCGTGACAGTAACCCTCATCGCGACGCCCTCAACATCTCTGTCAGGCATTCGATAGCCAAACTGTTCTTCATAAATCCGTCGAAAATCTTCTACCGGATGAGGTCCAGGTTGAAACTCTAAATCATGCGATTGACCCAGATGCCTTGCGCGGAGGAAGCGATCTATTTTCACTCCATCAGAAGAAGCTCCCGACATTTTAGAAAGGGCTAGTTGCTCAAGCTCTTGTGCCATTTCCTCGAGGTCTTTATCCCAATCGGATGGGATATCCTTCAACAAGACAGACTCTGCCTGTTCACACCAAGGAGCCATCAACAAACCTAGAGCACTGTAAACTCCTGCACCGGCAGGAACCCTGACCTTTGGAATCCCACAGGCTTGCGCCAAGGCGACAGCATGAAGAGCACCAGCACCTCCGAAACTGATCAACGTTGTCGCAGCAGGATCTTGACCCCGTTCCTGCGAAACCTTTCGAATCGCTCGCTCCATCTCATGGTTGACAACTTCTATCATCCCCAGAGCAGTTTTTTCAATCGACCAACCGAGGGACCCCGCTAAAGGCTCAAGCGCTTTCTTCGCAGCGTCCACATCGAGTCCACCCTGCTCACCCAATTGTGCATCTGCAGGCAAACGACCCAACACGACGTGTGCATCGGTCACTGTAGGCTCACGGCCCCCCTTGCCATACGCGGCAGGTCCCGGCTCCGCCCCTGCGCTTTGAGGACCCACCCGTAATGCTCCCCCAGGATCGATCCATGCTAATGATCCACCCCCAGCACCGACGGTGTGCACATCCAGCATGGGAACCGCCAAGGGCAATCCATCGATCATCGTCGAGCGCCTCTGATAACTTCGAGCTTCCGCTCCCACGAGGCAAACATCTGTACTGGTTCCCCCCATGTCAAAAGTGATGCACGGTTGCAACTCTTCTTCCTTGGACAACTCTGAGGCTTCCGCTGCACCGATCATCGTCGCCGCCACAACACCGCCGGCAGGTCCAGACAAAACCGTCTTGACCGGCTCAGCCGCCAAATGCTGCCAAGGCCGAGCGGACCCTGAAGAATCCATGACCCGTAAGACTGCCGGATACACCTGTTCAGCCAATCGTTCCAGATAACCCTTCATGACAGGGGTCAAAACAGCGGCTGCCGTGGCGGTCGTAAATCTTTCCCATTCACGCGGCTCCGCAGCCACTTCGCTCGACAGCACCACCGGAAGATCCAAATCCGCCAAGACAGCCCGGATGGCCTCCTCGTCTTCTTTGTTTTCAGTGCTATGGAGAAGGCCTACAGCTATCGCTTCAAAACCACCTTTGAGACTCCAGTGGCGCGCCATTGAAAGCTCGGAGAGGTCGAGAGGCTTTAATCTTTTCCCACCGGCCCCGATCCGCCCCTGCACTTCAAATCGATCCTCAGCGGGGATCAATGGCTTCTGCTTCTCTGGCTCAAGGGCATGAAGATCAGGCCGACTTTGACGACCCAAATCTAAAATATCTAAGAACCCCGCCTGGGTGATAAAGCCTGCACGAGAGTGCTTTCTTTCAAGAAGTGCATTGGTCGCGACCGTGGATCCATGAATGATTTCATCCGCTCTCATTTTTTCGAGTGCGTGGATGATCGCGCGCGCAGGGTCATCTGGGGTGGAGGCCACCTTTCGGATGGTGATTCCACTTTCAGACACGATCACCACATCCGTGAACGTTCCTCCGCTATCCACTCCAATACGCATGTCACCCCCTTCCCTTGACGATAAATCTTGATCATCCGACTGGTCTTGCACCTCAAGACACAAAACGGCAAGATGATTACCTGAAGGGCAGCCTCATGAAACCCGACACCCACATCTGTGGCAATAAGCGAACCCAAGACAGCGTGAGCCGCGTGCCCCAAGGCTCGCAGTTCTTACTGCTGATTCTTATCTTTCCGCTATTGCTCTGCGCCTGCTCAGGAGGCCCTTCTCGCAACTCCGCGGCTCAAAATGTCCCTGACCCTGTAGCCGATGCTCGTTGGCAGAATGCCAGAAAAGCTTGGCTCCTCGACGATGTTGCTGTTGCTCAGAGTGCATTCTCGCTCTTTGCAGAAAAATACCCCACAGATCAACGTTCAGGAGAAGCCCTTCTCAGTGCCGGAATTTGCGCCCAAAGAAGAGGGCGACTCGAAGAAGCTGAAGGGCTCTTCAGGGAAGCCCAAACGCGAGGAGGAGCCATCGCGGCTCGCGCTTTGATACAAAGAGGATCCATCTCCCTCGATTTGCAGCCGTCGCGAGCCGCCACCTGTTTCAAAGAAGCCGCTCGCATGGCGACCAATACAGAAACACAGAGCGAGGCACTCTACAAAAGAGGCATCGCATTACAGCGCATTGGGCAATTCGACTCGGCAACTGCTGCATTTGAAGAGTGCATCGCGGTGAATGGATCCCGAGGCCACTCCGCACAGGCTCAATTGCGGCTTCAGTATGACCCTTGGTTCAGCGTACAAGTGGGGGCATTCCTGCAAAGATCCCATGCCATGAAGCAACTTCGACGACTACAAGATGGAGGATTTCCTGCTGAGCTACGCATGCCTGGACGTAAAGGATCGCCTCTACATCGTGTTCTCTCCGGAAGATTTACTGATCGTAAAAAAGCCCAGCAACACTCCACACGAATACAGTCCGCCCTAGGAATAGATGAAGTACAGGTGATTCCTTGAACCGTTCTGAAA
>JAACDM010000564.1 GCA_009936795.1 Verrucomicrobiaceae bacterium
CAAGGAATCAAGGAATCAAGGAAGTCTACGGCAGCTACAAGCAGCGTCCCAAAAACGATCCCGGGGATATCTGGCCATAGAACGAGAAACTGGATGCCGCGGGCATCGACTCTCAACTTCTCATTTCAGGGTTCGACGCTGCCGATCCTACACCGCTCACTGATCCCCTACACACCTCGCTCGTCGGGAAAGTGACAGATCGTTTGATCACTTTCAATGACACCGCACCGTCGGCTGCCGCACAATTCGACGCGCTTCATTTAGACCTTGAGCCGCAGTCGCTCGATGACTGGAGCACGGCCTCTGACGCTGGCAAACGCGTCTACTTAGATCATCTGCTCGATGCCTTCATCGATATCAGAGCGGCTTTGGATGCAGGTGGCTACGGTAGTCTCCCGATCTATGCCGACATCCCCTTCACTTGGGACAAGATTCCAGGATCGATTGGATGGACCAGCCCGGCCGATCGCGACGCTTGGTTCAATGATGTCCTAACAGTCGTCGATGGCCTCACCATCATGACCTTCTCCAAGGACAACTTTGTAGACCTTGAAACAGCCACAGACTACGAACGCCGGAAGGCCATTGGAGGAAACGTCCACGTTGGAATTCAGCCCAAGGTCGGTCCCGGCGAGATCTGGCCAACCTACCCCATCTTCGAATCGACCATGGTGGCGCTCGAAACCGCACACGGTGAAGCGCATATCAAGAACTACGCTTTCTGGCGTCACGCCTACGAAGACTTTGGGCCAACCATCGGCTCTGCACCAGGAGCGGACGTGCTCTCGGAACTTACGAGCAGTCCTTCAGGAACAGGAGGGGTTATCATCCTCACGGGCGGGCGCGCCAGGATACGTCTACACTGTCAAACATAGCATGCATCCAGGCGGTGGTT
Source organism: Verrucomicrobiaceae bacterium (assembly GCA_009936795.1). Classification (GTDB taxonomy): domain Bacteria; phylum Verrucomicrobiota; class Verrucomicrobiia; order Verrucomicrobiales; family DEV007; genus JAACDM01. Next base: position 896 of record JAACDM010000564.1, read on the forward strand.
GGAAAGACACGGCGACGTTACGCACGAGATCGGATGAAGGGAAAGAAGTCATCGAGCAGCCCGTGGACTACGGCAACGACGAACGCGGTTTCTAGATTGTGACGGAGGAGCCCACAGCGGACCTGGAACTACCTTGAGGCCGTTACACTGCATTCTCCTCCTGGCGAGATCCGTGGCGATACATCAAGTAACTTACGGCAGCTAGCAAGACAACACCGGCAAGAGCCCCTTTGTGGACACCAAAGACAGCAAGCGCCTCCTTGCCCAACAAGACAATCGGAATGGCAAGCAGGATTCCTAGCAAAGCCTCCCCTGTTATTAGGCCCGCAGCAAAGAGGAGTCCGTCCCGATGCGGCTCAGTCCGACCACGCCGAGCAAAGTGAGCAATCAGGCCACCTAGCAAGATCGGAACAGAAAGTTCAAACGGTAAGTAGATACCGACTGCCACTGCAAGCACAGGGGTTCGGAAACTGGATCCTCGGGCAGCAAGGGCTTGATCGAGAATGATCACCGCAACCGCGATCCCCATGCCCACGCTCATGATGCCCCAAGGCAAGCCGCCGGCGAAGACGCCTTTGGCAACTGCGGCCATCAATGAAGCTTGAGGTGCTGACAGCGGTTCAGGATGCTCTGCCGTTGGCACTCCGATGCCGTAGGCCTCTTGAATGAGGCCGAGCACGGGTGCCATGAAGAGCGCTGCTGAGAGAACACCGATCACCTGCATGATCTGCTGATTTCGCGGTGTAGCGCCTAGCAGGTGACCTGCTTTCAAATCCTGCATGTTGTCTCCTCCGATCGCAGCCGCGCAACACACCACAGCACCGATCAGAATGGCTGCAGCGGCACCAATCTCTTTGTCATGGCCTAGAATGTTGAGTAGGCCTAACAAGAGGAGTGCTGATGTCAGAATCGTCGCGATGGTCACACCCGATATCGGATTATTAGAGGACCCAACCAAACCAGCCATGTAACTCGCCACGGCAGAGAAAAGGAAACCTGCAACAACCATCGCAACGGCCATGAATCCGGAGATAACGACACTCTTTGTAATCATCCAGAAGACGATTGCCAATGGAATCACCGCAAGTCCGGCACAAATCACAACGAGATTCATCGGGAACTCCCTTTCCGTCCGAGAAACATCCTCGCCACTTGCTGCCTTTGCCTTGTAAGCAGCGAAGCCCGATTTGATTCCTTTAACAAGACTGCTCCGAAGCTGTATCAAAGCCCAAAGTCCACCGACAATCATTGCACCAACGCCTAAATAGCGTGTCTTGGTCGACCAAATTCCGTAGGCCGCATCAACGGCAGACTCACCCTGAACGGGGTCAAGTGAGGCCAAATAAGGAATAGCAATAAACCAATTGAGCGCTCCGCCTATAAAGACCAGAACGGCGATGTTCAAACCCACAATGTAGCCAACCCCAACCAAGGCGGGAGATAGATTGCAACCGAAATAGGCAATGCTGCTTCCGACGTAGCTCGCTTTCTCCGCGATCTCTCCCCAGAGCTTCATACCAGCCGCTCCAAACTTCATGACCGCACCGGCCAAACCTCCGAACAGGATAGCTTTAATGCTCCCCTTTCCGGCTTCGCCACTCTTAAGCACCTCGGCAGTCGCCAATCCTTCGGGAAACTGCAAAGGCTGCTCCACAATCAAAGCCCGCCTCAATGGCACCGTGAAGAGCACGCCTAACAATCCACCGATTCCCGCGATGGCGGTCACCTCCCAGTATTTGAACTCGGTCCACACACCCAGAATGACTAAAGCAGGAAACGTGAAGATAACCCCAGCGGCTAGACTTTCGCCGGCCGAGGCCGACGTTTGCACGATGTTATTCTCGAGAATGTTGTGATTCTTAAACGCCCGGAGAATAGCCATCGAAATGACGGCGGCCGGAATCGATGCCGACACGGTCATTCCAGCAAACAATCCAAGATAAGTGTTCGCACTCGCGAGGACGACCGAGAGCACGGCACCAAGAATCACCGCCTTAACCGTGATCTCTGGCAACGTCGTCGATGCCGGAATGTAGGGCTTGTGAGGAGAAGATGAAGGATCCGCCATGCGGCGAATCTATGCACCTACAAACGGCATGACAAGCCAGTCCTCCAGTGAATCAAGGAGAACTCTAGTAGTCGATGTCCAGGAAGTGCGAGCGAAGCTCCTCAGCTTTGCGCAGCATCAACTCGCTATCCATGCGGACGCGGCGACAAAGCACCTTTCCCAGTGCTTTGAACAACTCACGCCCAGCTTTGGGATCTGCTTCTACAAACAAATCAAACGCTTCGTGTTCGATCGTCCAGAGACGTGCAGATCCTTCAGTCACACGCGCGGTGGAACTCGCTACTAACGGATCAATGAGGCTCATTTCACCGACGACGTCTCCAGACTTCAACAAGCCAAGCTCAACAAGATCTCCATGCGCTTGAACGATCACACTGACACGACCAGAAAGAATCAATGACATGACGTTATGGGCTCGCCCCTGGACGGCCAACAAGGAACCAACAGGACATTCCGTAAACTGCCCAGCCGCAGTTAGGCGAGCACGTACATCGGGCTCCAGATCTGCTACAAAGCCAATCGGTGGCAGCGACTCTTCAATATGGGTTTCAGCGGTCATAGGCAAACAAGCACTAGTGATCATTTTTAATAACATGTACAGCATTCCACGGGCCGCATGGGCTCCTTTGTGAAGCTTTCGCTACATAGGTAGACCACAACGAATTTGGCGACCCGCGGTTACCGCAACTTGCGGTGATGTCTTCTAGATCAATATCCCTCTCCCATCTTAGACTTTCTGAACGGTGCACAACACGACCGCCTCAGCTATCTGCCTAGCCCGAGAACGGGAAGAAAGCAAATCCCCTCAAGGGATGAGCCCTGCAATCGCCAGCGCCACCACCGAGATCAGCTTCAAGAGGATGTTGAGCGACGGGCCAGAGGTGTCTTTCAAAGGATCGCCAACCGTATCGCCCACCACAGATGCCTTGTGAGCCTCTGAGCCTTTGCCGTGAGTTTCGCCGTCCACCTTGACACCTTCTTCGATCATCTTCTTGGCATTGTCCCAAGCGCCACCGGCATTCGACTGGAAGAGTGCTAGTAGCACTCCACAAACCGTGACCCCAGCCAGCAACCCACCAAGCATAGCGCCTCCCCCAAGGAACCCGACAAGCACCGGTGCAGCCACAGCAAGCAGGCCCGGCTTGACCATCTCTTTGATTGCAGACTGGGTGGAAATCTCGACGCATTTGCCATACTCAGGCTTCCCATCAGCAGCTTCAAAGGTCTCGCGGTCTGCCTCCGACCACTCAGCAATGGGCTTGTCTTCGTTCTTGCGCATCACTTCGAGAGCCTTCGTCAGTTCGGGAATGCTAGAGAACTGACGACGAACCTCACTAATCATCGCCATGGCAGCGCGTCCGACTGCTTCCATGGAGAATGCAGAGAACAAGAACGGTAACATGCCACCGACAAACAACGCGGCCATGACTTTAGGATCCGTGATCTCAATCGTAAGCACCGTCCCATGCGTCGCTTCGTAAGACGTCTTGAAAGCAGCGAACAGAGCCAAGGCTGTGAGAGCTGCGGAACCAATGGCAAACCCTTTACCAATCGCAGCCGTCGTATTCCCCACCGTATCCAACTTGTCCGTGCGTTGGCGCACCTCAGGTGGCAACTCTGACATTTCCGCTATGCCACCTGCATTGTCTGAGATCGGCCCGTAGGCATCCACTGCGAGTTGAATACCCGTATTCGATAACATTCCTACAGCAGCAATGGCGATGCCATAGAGGCCAGCGAAGTGATGAGCTCCCAAGATACCCGCGGCCAACACGATGATTGGCAACGCGGTCGATTTCATTCCAACACCGAGACCGGCAATGATGTTTGTAGCCGAACCTGTCAGCGATTGCTCGGCAATGCTTCGAACCGGCTTCGTGCCCGAACCGGTGTAATGCTCAGTGATCTTGCCGATCGCCAAACCACTAAAGAGGCCAAACATGATCGCGTAAAACACGCCACTAGGTGTGTAAGGCACCCCTTCTCTTAGCGTGCCCCAAGTGTCCGGGAGCATCGCTGAGGTGAGGATGGCCATTACAGCAAGCAGGAGAAGTGAAGAACCGAACTCGCCCATATTCAGTGCCATCTGAGGACTGCCTCCTTCTTTTACCCTAACCAAGAACGTTCCTAGAATCGAGGTAACAATACCCGAGCCTGCCAATAGTAGCGGCAAGAGAATAGGACCAAGCCCCCCGAACTCAGACTGACACTCTGGAAGCGATACAAAGACCGTTCCGAGCACCATGGTCGCAATAATAGAGCCTACGTATGATTCGAAAAGATCGGCTCCCATACCAGCCACATCACCGACGTTGTCACCGACGTTGTCCGCAATCGTCGCTGGATTCAGCGGGTGATCCTCAGGAATACCCGCTTCCACCTTCCCCACCAGATCGGCTCCTACATCGGCAGCCTTTGTGTAGATGCCACCGCCAACCCTGGCAAAGAGAGCAATCGAGGATGCTCCAAACGAGAATCCTGTCACAATACTCATAACAACAGGAAGATCAGCAGCACCTCGCCCATAGATGGTGGAGAAAACAGCAAACAGCGAACCCAATCCTAACAAACCCAAACCAACGACACCGAGTCCCATGACTGAACCACCCGCAAAGGCGATCTCCAAGGCCTTCCCCAAGCCGTCGCGCGCAGCATTCGTCGTTCTCACATTGGCCTTGGTCGCCACTTTCATACCGATATACCCAGCCAATGCCGAACAGGCCGCCCCCACAATGAACGACAGAGCCACCAGAGGGTGAGAATGCTCGCTTCTCATTCCGGCAAAGCCCAGGAGTACCGCCACAATCACCACGAAGATCGCGAGAACGCGATACTCTGCCTTGAGAAAAGCCATGGCCCCCTCTTGTATGCTCGCCCCAATCCGCTTCATTCTATCAGTGCCAGGATCTTGCCTAGCCACCCATGACGATTTCCAAAACGTGTAGATCAGCGCTAATATGCCAAAGGCCGGAATGATGAAGATTAGGGTATCGCTTGTCATCAAAGTTAGGAAGAGGTTGAGCTGGTCTCGCAGCTACGTTCTATCGAGTTCACGGAAAAATCACAATCTCTATCTCAACACCTCTACTTCAATTTTCTAAACGAAGATAATCTAACATTGCGCCATAGCGTTCTCATAGAAGGCGCTTTCCCTTGTTAGAGTCACTCGAACCGATACTTCGTCGAATCCCAAACCAACAGGATCTCATCTGAGAGGCCCCGAGACTACTTGGATGGGCCTGCAAATTATGACATAATTCATAAATTTAGAGCTATTCAGAGAAGCCATGCATCCTTTATGAGAATAATGGACTCTTTGGAACAGCTTTACGATGTCCATGCGCAGGCCCCTCTACGGGTTCCTGCTGAACGTGTCGCGCAGTCCCGAGGATACCCGAGATGTCCTTCAAACTGTCTTTCTCCGCATAGCTGAACGGCTAGATTTTCTAGATTCGATGCGACACCCAAGAGCCTACCTTCTCCGGATGGCCCACCGAGCCTGGATAAATCTGGAGCGGCGAAACTGCTCTCGTAAACAACGCGACCAACGTTTCACGTTCGACACTCCGAATATCTTCGAATCAGGAAGCGAGACCCAAGACATTCACCGAATACTCAAACGCTACGTTGTCTTTCTACCAGACGCACAACGTGCTGTCGTGTACCTCCACCACTGGGAAGATCTCAACTTCGGACAGATCGCGAATATGCTAAGCATTCCTAAAAGCACGGCGGTGAATCGCTCTCACTATGTGTTAGAAAAACTACGCGCTCAGCGTCCTCCCGATACCCACGTCGCAAGAGAATTCATGAACGGGCGCAAACTCACCCAACAGTTGCGCGAACTCACACTCGCAACACCACCCGAGTCCTGGCGGAATAAGACGTTAACAGAACCACGCACCATCGTACCCTTGGCTTCGTCACCGAAGCCAACAACCACATGTGCACAATGGCTGGCAAAAGCAGCGGTCGTCCTCGTTGAGGTGGGCATTGTCATCTCACACTTTCAGGGCAAGTTCAAAGACACGCGACTGGACATCTACCTTGCCCCTTTTCATCTCCGCTGCTCAATTCTAGATTCTGCTCCCTCAGATTGATCCTGAGCTTTGGAAGAAAACCGCAACCACCCAAACCAAATGGGATCTCCTTTCCGCACTCTACCCACTCCAAGCGCACAAAGTCCCCCACAGAGAAGTCCCAGAATCCTTGTTATCCCTGACATCAATTGCACACGACTACGTTACTGACAAGCCTCCCCACTACGAACGCCGTCCTGATGGCTCTATTCTCCTTGCCTCACTGGACTGGTCCCAATCCGACAGTCCTAACAACTTCGACGTTTGATTCGATTCGATCTGCCATGAAGGTTACGACTCTTGAACTCGATGAATGTGTGCCCACTAAACAACGTGGAAAACTTCGCTGGCTGCCTTCCAAGCAGGGTTGGCGACGCCTCGTAGTCATCGCCACCCTTGTTGCTGTCGCATGGCAGGTAGAGAACTGGCGCGGACGCCGCACCTGGAAGGCGGGCCTCCAAGAGATCGAAGCTAACCGGCAAACGCTCGAATGGAGAACGTTCTTGCCCGATCATCTGAATGCCGCTAAACATCCGATCTTTGCCAATGTTTGTTGCCACGCATCGGGTTACAAGCCCTACGGCTATTTCATCGATCTAAATATCCTCATTGATTGCTTCTTGTGAGGAATGCCAAAGATCCGATGGAGCGATTCAAAGGCGCCACTTACTGCATGATATCAGACTCATGGTATCGATACTCCTCAAGAATTTATCTAACAGACCCAGCAGGTATTACCTATCATTGACGGTCTCGAGGAACCGTTCTCTCGCCCACACTGCCAGTGGTTCAGATATACTGAACTGACCGAGAACGAGCACCCGCCTCAAGTCATCGACTCTACCAATAGCATGACCCGACTCCGATGGCTCATTCGAGGACGTGTCATGGCTCATCTAGAGGTTGGCAACTCTGAGCTAGCAAGACAAGAGCTCGGAGTCTTCATAGACTTTAGGCAATCCGCGTCTAAAGGCCCGGATCTCCTTGCGATGCTCATCACGAACACAGCAACCCAGATCGTTATCGAGTCTACCAAATCTATTCTCCATCACCGAAACTGGGCTCCAGAGGACTTGCTCTTCCTTCGCCATCAGTTGATGGCAATAGATCTGCTAGAGGACTACGCTACGAGCCTACGGTTTGCGATGGCTTCAGCGGTTGATCGCCTCACCAAAGTTCTTGACCAAGATTAGAGCACCCCGTTCTTCTATGACTCAGATCGCCCCAGGCTAAATGCCGTTGCTCGGTCCGTCCCCAACGGTTGGCACTATCAGAACTTTGCGCGCGCCTACTGGTATTGGAACGAACATATCGTTGGAACCTACGATTCTGAGCGTAAGCGAATTCTAACAACCAACCGGACACCTCGCGTCGATCAGTGTTACAAGTGTCCTTCTCCTTACACCATCACTGCGGATACGCTTGGCGAAATCAACTTCACGAACTTCCTCAAGACTGCCGCCACCAACCAAACCCGGGTCGACCTCCTTGCCGTTCTTTGCAAGCTCCAAAAGCACAGACTGACATACGGTCAGTTTCCCCAGTCCATGGAAGCCCTGACGTCGTGGCTGCTTGACTACGTTACCGGCAAACCTCCATTTTACGAACGACGCCCTGATGGCTCTATCCTCTTAGCCTCGCTTGACTGGGCCATGAAAAGCAATCCTGACGACTATGTGGTCCGTCTAGAACTGCCCTGAATACGGGCTTGTCATCAGCGATAGACGGCCCTTCGTTTAACGAGTGTTCTTTCGCCTCCTCTTCACTCTCGTTGCTTTCACTGTCTTTGGTTCACGTGGTGTCGCCGTCCCAGAGGCACCTTCCATGCTGACTGGCTTCGCAGTAAATTCGAGCACGATTACACTTCAATGGGAGGACAATTCTTCCGCCGAAATGTCGTTCGAAATTCAAATCAAACAGAACGATGGAGACTTCCGAACCCTTGGTTTTGCTCAACCTAATACTGTCGAGGTCAACATTACTCGACTAACACCAGGACACATCTACTCGTTCCAAATTGCCGCTGTCGATGAGGAAGGCACCTCATCGTTCTCGAACACGTTTGAACAACTCCTTCGAGTTCTCGTCCTGGTCGAGTCCGCTGAATACTTCGGTGTCGCAGGTGAGGCCTTCTCTCAAACCTTCACCTTTCGAGACACCGCGACGGATGAAACGTTCGCAGCAACCTCAGCGAATCTTCCTGACGGACTGGTTATCGATCCTACAACGGGCACGGTATCGGGCACGCTAACTGGTGGCCAGTACACTGGTTTCTCCGTGACACCAGCAGCACAAGAGCATGCTCACGAACAAAACGTGGTGCTCGATGTAGATGCTGCTCCCGTGATTATCCAAGAAGCCAAAGCGGACATCTTAGTTGGGGCCACGACCGTGATCGACCTTGATAAATTCTTCAAAGATCCTGACACTGCCTCTACGGTTCGTTTCGAAACGGCCGAGGGTACCGTGGATGTCGGGCTCTTCAACGATACCGCACCGAATACGGTGCGGAACTTCTATTCATATGCCGATCCAGGGACCTGGAACGGCACATTTATCCACCGAGCCGCCAAGCTTCAGGATGGAACACCGTTCGTCAATCAAGGGGGCGGCTATCGCCCAATTGGAGACGGCACCTATGAGAGCATTCCCGATCGCGGCCCGATCGACAACGAATTCTCAAGGACGAGGCCAAACGGCAAGGGGACCATTTCCATGGCCAAAGCGGGAGGCAACCCTAACAGCGCAACCAACGAGTGGTTCTTTAGCTTAGCCAACAACACACGCATCCTCGATCCACAGAACGGCGGGTTTACCGTGTTTGGTAAGGTTCTTGGGGACGGCATGACCGTACTCAGTAGAATCAACGCCCTCCCAAGAGATACTTACGAATTCTCGTTGGACGGCTTCGATCGCTCATTTGCAGATTGGCCCCTTCGAAATGGAGCCACCTCAGTTGCAAATCCAGATGATTTGGTATCTGTTAGCTCAGTTCACCGCGTCCCTTCTCTTTCCTATATCGTGACGACACCAATGAGCACTCCTTTCACAAGTTCGATCGCTGGAAGCATGCTGACTCTGGAAGCGGCCATCGATTTTACGGGCACTGTTCCGATTTCAATCGGGGCAAGCGATCTCGATGGTCATTCCTCTAGCCATACGTTCTCCATCACTGCCGTCAGCGAGCCTACAAGCTTTGCAACCTATGCCGCCAAGTTTGGGATTCAAAATGAACCTCTGGCTAACGATGATGGCGACACGCTCACCGCGATCATTGAATATGCCCTCGGCCTCGATCCGACAACAAACTCTTCTCAACTACCTACCGTTTCGGACGCAGGAGATACCCCTACACTTTCCTTTCCTCTGATCACGGATCTCGATGAAATCGTGGCCACGGTAGAAACTTCTATAGATGCCGAAATATGGAGCACCGCATGGTCTTCTCTCGACGGCCTGACACCAGCAGGAAATCTAGTATCCGTATTACCCGATGATATTGGTATACTTAACCAAATCACCGTGAGTTCGGGACGTGATTTAGAAGAACACCCTCAGCAGTTCATGCGATTGCGCGTGTCGATGAACTAGGGTGTGTTTTATAACACTATCTGGTGGAAGATTACGAAGCCTGATGTAAGATCAATTTCCAACATAAAACAGATCAACGAACACGCAAA
>JAACDM010000565.1 GCA_009936795.1 Verrucomicrobiaceae bacterium
CGTGCCACGATCGATGGCTATGTATTGCCAGAGTCACCAGCCGCCATCTTCGCCGCTGGCAAGCAAGCCAACGTGCCCGTGATGATCGGCACGACCAAAGACGAAGGAAACTACTTCTTCAATTGGACCAAACTCGACAGTCGCGACCAGTTTCTAACCAAGCTGCGCAAGCACTATGGCGAGAAAGCCGAGTCTGTGGCCGCCCTCTACCCAGGCGACACGCCTAAAGAATTGCAACGGGCTGGCGCACAGTTTGTAACAGATAGCTGGTTCGTTCATCCCGCGCGACAATTGTTAGAAGGCATGGAGAACGTATCCTCACAAGCCTACCAATACCAATTCTCCCGACGCAGCCATCAGTATCCCTACCTCGGAGCGCCGCACGCCATCGAGTTGACCTTCGTTTTCAACACCCTAACCAACGCAAACGAACGCTCCGTCGATCAGAAGATTGCCAACCAAGTCACCGATTACTGGGTCCAGTTTGCCCGAACTGGTGATCCAAATCATGAAGGGGCACCGCAGTGGCCAGTTTACGATTCCCAAGAGCGACATTACCTCAACTTGGACGAAGACCTTGGGGCAGGCAGCCAGCTAAAAGAAAGGGAATGTGACGTGATCGACGAAGCATCGTCCAAGTGAAGCACTCAGAGTTCAAATGATCAGACTCATCTCACTCCTATGCATGATTGGCGCGGTTTGCGGAGCCGCCCAATCGAAGCTGAACGTCCTCTTCATTTCTATCGATGACCTCAACGACTACATTTCGCCTTTGGATCATCATCCCGGTCTGCTGACGCCGAATTTCGATCGCTTGGCGAAACGCTCGGTGAACTTTGACAATGCGCACTGCGCCGCGCCCGCCTGCCATCCTTCGCGTGTCGCGGTGATGACCGGTGTGCATCCCACCAAGTCTGGCATTTATCGTAATCTGTTCGGCGCGTATGGCCCGCGTTGGCGGCACGAGTCGAAAGTATTGGAAGAGGCGGTCGTGTTATCCCAACACTTTCGCGATCACGGCTATCGGGCCGTTGGTGGCGGGAAGATATTCCACACGCTCCAATGGACTCCGGGCGATTCGCAGAACGATGCAAATGCCTGGGACGCCTATCGTGGCGACCCGCTCGACCCAATTTCCGCAGACTGGCCTCGACCCGAGTTCACAAAGACACAAGATCAGAACGTCGGCTTCACGGGCAAGCGTCCACTGGGCCGTCATCTGTTCGGTGCCGCTCCCTTATCGCTCAACGCTAGTCAGGGCGATGGCGCGGTCGTCGATTGGGCCGTCGACCAGTTCAAGGCGCCTGGCGATCAACCGCTCTTCCTTGCGGTCGGACTCTTCCGTCCGCACATCCCGTGGGAAGTGCCCCAGCAATGGTTCGATCTCTATCCAGAAGCCGAAGTGCAACTTCCCGAACACCTGAAGAAGGACCTAGCTGACGCGCGCAGCCACGGTCGCGAAGGCTGGCACAAGTGGGTCACTGACAATAAGCAATGGAAGCATCTCATGCGCGGTTATCTCGCTTCTATCAGTTATGTCGACCACCAACTTGGGCGATTGCTTGATGGCTTGGACGCTTCGCCGATCGCAAAGAACACCATCATCGTCCTTTGGTCGGATCACGGCTTCCATATCGGCGAGAAAGAGAACTGGGAAAAGTTTGCGCTCTGGGATCAAACGACTCGCACTCCCTTGTTCATTCATGCGCCAGGCGTCTCCAAAGATGGTGCCAAAACCCGCCAGCCGGCCACGCTGACAGACCTCTACCCGACGTTGTGCGACCTAACGGATTTGCCCATACCCGAACAATGCACCGGCAAATCTCTGATGAAACAGATTCAGAATCCGGTGGCGATCGATAGCCGGACATCCCTCACCTCCTTCGCGTTTCACCGTGATGGAAACGAGCCTTCCCATGCCGTCAGCGACGCCAGGTACCGCTACATTCGTTACTCAGATGGTTTTGAGGAACTCTACGATCTCGAGAACGACCCGAACGAGTTCAAAAATCTCGCCAACGAACTCGATCATGCCGAGATCAAATCAAAGCTCCTTGAAGGCATTCCCAAGAACGCGGCTACCAACGCCGGAATCCCCCAGAATTCTCCCTATCATCGCGGAAGACGCGCGAAATGAATCGGCTTGGATTTCTTCCCCTGCATCATCAGACTATCAATGAGCACCATGAAACTCACTTCGTCCCTCACCCTTCTTTGCCTCACACTAGCCCTATCCGGATCTTTACTAGGAGCCGATCGCCCGAACATCATCCTTATCATGGTCGATGACATGGGCTTCTCCGATCTCGGCTGTTACGGCGGTGAGATTGACACACCGAACATCGATCAGCTCGCATCAGGAGGCGTACGCTTCTCACAATTTACCAACGGGGCCCGGTGCTGTCCAACACGCGCTTCCTTACTCACGGGATTGCATCCACATCAGGCAGGCGTTGGACACATGACGAACACGCCCAAGCGTCAGCGCCCAGCACAGCACAGCCCGAACCCTATCAAGGCTACCTCAACCGCCGCTGCGTGACGATCGGTGAATTGCTGAGCCCAGCCGGTTACACCACCTTGATGGCCGGCAAATGGCACCTGGGCATTCACGAACAAGACCGTTGGCCTCGCCAACGAGGGTTCGATCGCTACTACGGCTGCATTCCCGGTGCCACGCGATTCTTTCATCCCGAGCACCCGCGCGGGATGACGCTTGATAACACTCCTATCGAAACCCCTGTGTCTACCACGGACGAGCCTTTCTACACCACCGATGCGTTCACTGACTACGCGATCAAGTTCCTCAGCGAGGCGTGGTCAAATCCTGACAAACCCTTCTTGCTCTACCTCGCCTCCACCGCGCCGCATTAGCCGTTGCAAGCGTTTGAAGACGATATCGCGAAGTATCGTGGAAAGTACAAGATTGGCTGGGACAAACTTCGTGAGCAACGCTAACAACGTCAGATCGAACTCGGACTCTTCAAGCCCGAATGGAAACTAAGTCCACGCCCTGACAGAGTCCCAGCGTGGGACGCTTTGGATGACAAGAAGCAAGACGAGATGGATCTCAAGATGGCCGTCTATGCCGCCATGATCGATCGTGTCGACCAGAACATTGGGAAACTGACCGCTTCGTTGAAGAGTCAGGAGATCTTCAACGACACGCTCATCCTCTTCCTTGGTGACAACGGAGCCTGCCACGAAGGCGGGATTCTCGGGCGAGGGGAGTTCTACGACATCGAGAAACGCAATCAGGAGGGCGCGAACTCATACGGAGAAGCCTGGGCGAATGCCGGGAGCACACCTTTCCGTCTCTACAAATCCAATGCTCACCAAGGCGGCAGCGCCACTCCATTCATCGCTCACTGGCCTAAGGGCATCAAGGCTAGAAAAGAATGGCAAGAGACGCCCGCACATATCACGGACATTGTCCCTACGGTGCTAGAACTCGCCAATGCCAGCTATCCTAAAGAAATGCATGGCAACGAGCTGCACGCTATTGAAGGCAAAAGCCTCGTTCCGGCTTTTAAGGGAAACGCCATCAAACGCGATCACCCGCTCTGCCTCGAACACCAGGGAAATGCCTTTGTTAGGGATGGTGATTGGAAACTCGTCGGCAAGGGCCATGTCGGCCGTGAACGTGTCGACGAGGCCCAGTGGGAGCTCTACAATCTAGCGGATGACCGGACGGAACTTCGCAATCTTGCAGCGTCATATTCCGACAAACGTGATGCACTCATTCAGGAGTGGAACACTTGGGCCAAGCGTGTCCGGGCCCTACCCAAGCAAACCAAGAAACCCAAAGGGAGGTGAATGCGGGTTTACACCGCGACACACTCATTGGTAACTCAGTCGCGATAGAACGCGTTCTGGGTAAACCAAGCCAAATGACTCTTCGTTGAGTGAAGCCTTCTCTCTCGGTCGTTTTAGCTTGGCAGCATCGACATCGAACATTCCTTCAATAAGTCCGTGATTTCAGTCCGGTGATCTCCGGTTTCATAGGCAGACCGCGCTGATGTGGTCTCACGAAACCACGAAGTGTTAACTGAAATCACAGACTTATAAATCTAGCATTACTCTTCAGATTACCAATCCTCGCTGCTGGGGATTTGGTGACGAATTTGAGCGCGGTGGCCAGCGTGTTGAACGCGATTGCCATCTTGCTCTTCTTTGGTGGCCTGCTCATGGCCGCTATCATGTGCATGATCGGGCGCACGGAGTATCTGAAATACGGGCTTGTTGGCGCGGGCTTGGGCGGGTTGTCCTTTGTCATCGTGAACACCTTCTTCACGGCAGGCACCGGGGTCGATCCCGGCATCGAACTTGGAGCGCCGTAAGCCTCGCATCACCCACGCATTGTTAGGATGACTGAGAAACGTCGCTACCACGAGGCGAACGCGGGGAGAGATTCCAAGCCAGTCATTTGGATCTTCGAGGGCATTAATGTCCTCTGGATGATCCTCGGATTCGGGCCCGCTCTCCTCGCGTTTCGCCTCTGCTACGGGCGCTTTCATCTCAGCTTCGCAGAATCCGACGCCATCTCGCTCGTGCCTCTCTCCATCACACTGGCCTACGTCATCCTCCTCAAGTCTGGCAAACCGAAGAGCTTCGATGGCGAGTTCTTCGAGTGGGGACTCGTGAAGCTGCGCGAGTTCTTTGATCGCCAGGGCTGGCTCAAGAACCGGCCTTACTTCGGTCCACAGCATCGAGTGAAGACCGAGCACCCATTCGCAACCCTAACCGAGGACTCAGACGATTGCGAAACTCATTGATGGTTACTTGATGGACGACATGATCGTCTATCGCGGCCTCGAGAAAGGCGGCTATGTCGGGCGCGGCTACCGCGTGCATCCACCTGATTGCGAGAATGCCGAGGTCAGTTGGCTCAATCGGATGGAAGATGACATGCGCGTCTTGCTGTCCTCGCTTAAAGACACCGCCCGCATGCAGGTGCACTGGACGGTCGATTCCGATTACCGTCGGGAGTTGTTAGACTACTACGAACAGACGGACAAGCTCGCCACCAACGCCTGGAGCAAGGAGCAGCGCAACGAACGCTTCACGCGTTACTGGGATCGCATGCTCCAACGCGAACTGCGTCGTGAGCGGTTGCATTGGTATGTCACCACCAAGATCGATACCGTTGGCGTGCCCATGGGCAAAGGCCAACGCGCGGCCTACGACTACACGCTCGATGCTAGCGCACGCGAACTGCGTCAGTATGAAGAACTCCTGCACCAAGTCTTCGGCAGTCTTGGCGGGACAATCGAGCCGCTCGATGACCTGGGTCATTTCAGCGAATTCTATCGCTTCTTCAATCCCTCCGTTTCCAATCTGCCGAATCTTGATCTCAACGACTGCTTCGATCCCCAGTAAAGCATCGTCGACACCTGCTTCAATTGTGAAGCCGCCGCCCTCCGCAAACCAGATCTCGGTTTCTACTTCGATGGCCACTACCACGGCGTGCTCGTTCTCAAGAGCCTGCCCAAAGCCACCTTCTCTGGGATGATGAATCAACTCACCAACCTGGATTTGTTAGACTACTCCATCACCGTGAACATCCAAGCCCTCGATGTCATGCATGAGATCGAGAAGGAGGAAGGCGCTTACGAGAAACTGCAACACACCATCCAACACTCTCGCTAACTGCGCATGGTTGCCGCCACGCACAAGAAAGGGAAGAAGATTGCAAACTGCGCATGGTTGCCGCCACGCACAAGAAAGGGCAGAAGATCGCCCGGCTCATGTCGAACGAAGTGCTCCCTTACAAAGCGCAATTCATTATCCGGGTTTGAGACGCTCAGAAGCGCGGACTCCGCGCCAAGCTCGCCGCGTTGCGAGGGGCTATCTCCAAACTCAACGGGGCGCAATACTACGACCCTTCGCTCCCCACCAGCGCGAGCAACTTGCCTTTCTCCCGGTGGCATCGGGCGAACAGCTTCTTCTGGAGGGACTTCAGAAAGAAGCTCTGGGTGAGATCCAGCGCATAGTCCGCTGAGTAACCCGATCGGCAAAGGTATCGACGTATCGGCATGTGATAGATTTCACGCAGAGTCGCTAACGCCTCACCATCTACGGCTAAACCCTCTTCAGGATCTCCCACTAACTCAACAACACTCCAGCGAGTATCTGGAAACGGTGAGGATGACGAACCATACTCACTAACCGACGAACCATCATCAATCATGGTAATTGAAAACGTAAACAGAATTGTCGATAGCGCACGGATTTGTTACTCACATTTGCGGATTTTTTATCGGACTTCGAAGCCTACACAGAGTTCATCTGATCTTGACACTACCATTCAAACATTCACATTTTCGTTAGGAGATATTGAATGTTTAGGAAAGCTCTACCTCAACCTTACTGTTATAAATGAGTTAGGAGCC
This sequence comes from Verrucomicrobiaceae bacterium, assembly GCA_009936795.1. Classification (GTDB taxonomy): domain Bacteria; phylum Verrucomicrobiota; class Verrucomicrobiia; order Verrucomicrobiales; family DEV007; genus JAACDM01. The sequence continues at coordinate 6,393 of JAACDM010000565.1, forward strand.
TCGCAGTGATTTCTTGAGATTTCTGGTGAATTTGGGCGAGCGATTTCGGTAGCAGGGTGATCGCATTCAACAGCGATCCGAAGTCATGTCAGGAAGCCGCATCGTATGGCTCGACAACGCCAAAGTGATCGCTGGCGTGCTGATGGTTCTTGATCACGCACTCCTCTACTTCGGACAGGAAAGCTCGTGGATGCGCTACACGATCACCCGCTGCGTCGAACCACTCTACGTTTTCTGCTTCGCATACCTGCTAAGCGTCAAAGGCCGTGGCCTTTCGCCTAGGCGATGGATACAACTCGCCATCGCCGCACTGATCGAAGCCGTCATTCATAGCCATCGCGAAGGCATTCTATACTTCGGCATCCTTGCCAACCTGGTGTGCTTCGGTTGGTTGCGAACGCAATTAAGAAGACTGACCACTACGATACTGATCGGTCTTTGCGCGATCACCTCTGCATTAGCCATCCTGCCGCCTGGGGGAGTTGGCTTCTATATCGACTACGGCCCGTTTCTGGTCACGAGTCAGTTCTGCCTCGCAATTACCATGATGCGAAGTGCCCAAGCAGTAGGCGTTGCCCTCCTTGTCGGCTGGCTCGGCACAGTAGTTGGTTTGGTAGCAATTGTATCCGTTATAGGGCAAGTAGGCTCCAACGTTTGGACGCTTCTGATCGGCCAGCCGATGGCTGCGTTGATCTTGTGTGGTAGTCAGCGAGAACAACATTCAGTGGGATGGACAAGAGATCTCATCGTCAGCCATCCATTCAAGTTCTACCTCGGGCATCTCATGCTGCTGCAACTCATCGACGTCGCTCCGTAAATGAACTCACTAGAGTCTTAGATTGGCGGGCGCGTTAGGCAGTCTCTACAGGAAGATTGCAAGGCAACCGCAGGAGGATAGCCCCGACAAGATTCCAGCCGCCCTTTCAGATTGTGGGGCAAACTCCCTATTTTTGTCTCATCTACAGGGAGTTCTTTGCTACCCTTTTGTGCTACCACTCGTTTCTCGAGCTTTCGTAACTCGTAGGTAGAAGTGGCGGAGTGGACGGGACTCGAACCCGCGACCTCCGGCGTGACAGATATGAGTGATTGTTATTTCGCGAAATGATAACTCATTGATAATAAATCAATTGGGAAATAATGGGTTAGGCTAAGCTATCGCGTTTTAGACCGCTATAGCCCCGTATAGAGTTGCCAAAGTGTACCCAATGGTGTACCGTCTAACATGGCTAAAGTATCCACAAGGGGATTCAAAGTGCCAGGACTTTGGGATCGTGGATCTCGCGGATACTGGTATAAATTTAAGAGGAATAGTGAGGTTTTTCAAGGCTCTCTTGAAACCAAAGATCTTCAGACTGCCATAGAGCGCTTAGAGCATCGAAAATCGATTGCAGGGCGGATGAGTGATCGAACTGAGATCCATCTTGCCATGGAAGACTACATCAAATGGCGGCGTGAAAGGGACACAATGGCTGAACGAACTGAGGAATCTGTACGGTATCACACGGCGAGATTCATTCGATATTCGGGGCTCAACTGCTTAACGGAAATTTCCCTTGGCGAACTAGAGCGATTTTATCGACATCTCCAATCATGTGTGAGTGAGCACACTGCTCAAAAGTACATCAACAGCGTGAAGGGATTGCTGAGGTGGAGCACCGAGCAGCGCCGGATACCATTCAATCCTTCAAGTGAATTGCAGATGGCTCGTCTCAGGACTTCGTATAAGAGTAGGTATTGCACAAGGAGTCAGCAGGCTAAGATCTTCGAAGCTTGTCGCCGCGAGGATCTAATGTTCGTGCTACTTTGCGGATTCCATTGTGGTCTGCGGGTCGGTGAGATCGTCGAATGTCGTCCCGAGTGGTTTGACTTAAACGGTGGGACCAATGGCGTGCTAACGATGGTTCCCTCAGAAACCTGGGTGCCCAAGGATCGTGAGCAACGGTCGATTCCTCTCTCAAAGGAGTTTAGGTCGTTCCTCGACAACTATGGACTGAGAGAGCCTTACATGCTGAAACCCAAGGTGAAGCCAGGGAAATGGCGCTATCGCTACGATCCACGGAGCCCTTTCAAGAATTGCGTCAAATCGGTCGATCTTGGCTGGGTTGGATTTCATACCATGAGACACACATTCGCTAGTAGACTTGTTAGCGCCAACGTCAGCGTATACAAAGTCGCCACATGGTTGGGCGATGATGTTAGGGTTGTTCAGCGCCACTATGGTCACCTTCAGCCTGATGCCGGTGACATCGAGAAAGGCCTCTAGAGTCAGTTTTTGAGATACTCACGAGGGTCTTCACCTTCGACTATTCGACTCCACACACGCCTGACGGCTCGCGCGTCATAGAGAGTCAATCGGTGCCGTTGGACTACAGGTTTCAACCAGCCAATCTGGCACACTTCGTGAAAGATCTGCTCACTTCCCAGGATCTCGATCACCTGGGGAGGGCGAAGTCCAAGCCGCTCCGTCGGCGGCAGCTCTAGCGAGGATCGTTTCATACTGCCCGATGACGTTTCAAAGACCTGTGGATGGGTACAACGACAGGTTTCTTCATTTCTTGAGCAAACTGGACGATCTCTTTCATGGGCTTGGCCCCGTGCTCATTCTTGAGAGCTTGTGAGAGTTCGTAGTTGATGAACATCCTTGGCGCTGGCTGGATCCTATTGGCTTCTAACAAGTCGAGGCCGTATTCACGGGCTCGTTGAGTATCCATGCCTCGACGCACCATCTCTTGCAGTTCCTCAAGCTGAAACACCACGTCGGCTTCGCGTTGTGTGGCCGCTTGGCTTAGAGGATCTCGCTGGCGAGTTGCATGTCCTGAACTTGGGCTAGCTTCATGTTCGCTGCTTCGGGAATCTCCGGTTTCGGGGCTCCCTTGAAGTTGTAGTCCAGGATCGCCTGCGTGACTGCGTCGCAGGCTGCGATTTGTGCCAGTGTGAATTGTTCCAAGCCCTTGGAGGCGTCGATGCTCAGTGCGGAAATGATCGCGTATTTCTTGTCGAGTGTCGTCATGGATAACCCTTTCGATGTAGTTGGCTTTGTGTTTC
>JAACDM010000566.1 GCA_009936795.1 Verrucomicrobiaceae bacterium
CGAGCGTCTGCTTGTAAAAGACCTGAACCCGAAATGGGTCAGCAGCCCAGCGCTCCAATGCATACCGGAACACCGGCACGGAGCAACCAAAGGCGCTGGAGGCCCATTGAAGTATCAAGACAAGGACAACAAGTCGTGGGAGTGTCAATTGCATCTCAAGGAACGCTACCCCCAACTTCCAGGAACGGAAAGCGAATTGCCCCACAACGGACCGGATGAAGAAATCGGTTGCTAGACGCTTCCCTCTTCCTAGAATTAAAGGGTGACTGCCAGGCTGCTTCGAATGACCCTCGCCATTTTCATGGCCTGGTCAGGCTGCTTCTGTCAAATAGCCTGCGGGTTTGACTTGTGCGAACATCAGCACCTTCCAGGGGAGGCTTCTTGCGCAGACCACGAGCATCATCATCAACACCATGACCAGGACACCGAGGGCTCTTCGGGTTGTGAGCACCCCGAGCCCTCAAAACATACCCTTCCTGATCCTCCACAGTTCGTTGGGACACCGCTGTTTGTCGTTCAGGAAATCGGCAAGGTCGCCTGGCCGCCAGATGACAACCTGACTTCTTCGAGACTGCGTGGCGACGCGTCAGAATGGATACTCAGCTTCCGACGGCAAGCCTACCAGGCGAGGCTCTGTTGCTTCATCATTTGATAGGATGGTCCATCCTGAACGCAATTGCGTTCAGCTAATTCGTTAGACCTTCTTAGGCGCTTTTGTGCCAACAAACAAACCTACTTTTGATCATGAACTATGTCTTTCTCTATCCACCCATGGTGCAGTGTGTTCACACTGGCACTCCTTCTCCCAAGCGCAATAGCCGCTGATGAGCCTATACGCTCAGGGCTCAAACTCAGCCTCGGCAACGCAGGATCTGTCGTCCGCGCACTAAATCCTACACTGGCAGCCGCACGCTATCAAATCGGCGAGGCCCGCGGACGCCTTCGCCAAGCAGGCCTCCTAAGCAACCCCGAAGCGGAAACCAGTTTCCAACACGATCCTCAATTCCGCGAGCATAGCGCCGAATTCGGCCTCACTCAGGACATTCCAGTGACTGCGCGGCTGCGTTACGAGAAGGAGGTATCACTAGCCGAACTGCAAGCAACCGAGGCTGAGGTCGCAGACCTCGAACGCCGTCTCATTGGTCAGGTCCGCGAAGGATTGATCGAGTTGCTCGCCTTGCGCGCTCAGAAAGCCAACAGCGCACGTCAGGCAAAGGTATTGCAGGAATTACTCACGTTCATTGCATCACAAGTCACCAAAGCCGAAGCGTCTACTCTTGATCTGAATCAACTGAAAGTTGAGCGTAGCCAACTGGGTTTGGCCATGCGGCGGCTGGAAGTTGAGCACACGCTGGCTCTTAGCGCACTGAAACCACTACTAGGCGTGCCTCCTAACAAGCACGTCGTCGTCATCGATTCGCTTCCAAATCCCGATATCAAATACTCGCCAGCAGGCGATGAACAATCGCGGCCAGATATCCAGGCGGCAGCCCACCTAGCTGAGGCTGCTGAACGAGAAATTCAATTAGAACGCGCCAAGCGTTACGATGATCTCTCGGTAGGCCTCTTCCTTGAACGCGCCCTGGAAGAGGATGCGCCCAAAGGATTGGAACGCGAAACAGCGATCGGCGTCCGCGTTTCTTTCCCGATCCCCTTCTGGAATAAGAACAAAGGGGCCATCGAAGAAAAGAACGCAAAGCACCTGCGTCTTGCCAAGGAGAAACAGGCTTTAGAATCCAACGCTGCCCACGAGTCCGCAAAAGCACGCCTCACCATGCAGGCCCAACAAGATCTTCTAACGGAGATCGACAACACGCTAGCACCTCAAGCTACAGCGCAGATCAACGACTTGGAGCAGGCCTATAAAAAAGGTCTCTCCAATCTCCAATCCGTCCTCCGAGCGCGGCGCCAATTTATCAAACTGGGCGCCGCCCGTATCGATGCCCTACGCGACTACCACCTTGCCCGCGTTCAACTCGAAACCTCTCTCGCCCTACCATGAATCAGTATCTCTTACCGGGCCTC
>JAACDM010000086.1 GCA_009936795.1 Verrucomicrobiaceae bacterium
ATCTATCGAGTCCATCCACGCCTCCAAATTAATGTCCGGCGGAGGACATGGCGGCTGCACCGGCCCTCCGGAAAGAGAAACACCGGCAGCGTCCCCGGCAAAAAGCGCATCCTCGCCACACTGCCAGGCGATGTGGTGCTTGGCATGACCTGGAGTGTGCCAAGCTGTGAACAACGTCTGGCCAACCTGAATCTCTTCTTCGTGATCACAGGCATGAATTTGAGCGGGTGAGATACAACGCATCTCACCCCACAGCTGCTCCATTGCATCGCCAAAGACACGTTTCGCCGACTTCCAAAGAACCTCTGGATCGGCGAGATGACTCTGCCCGAACGGGTGAACATGAATCGTTGCCCCATGCTCGGCGAAGCGCCAAGCGGCTCCCGCATGATCGAAATGGATATGCGTTAGAAAAACATGTTGGATGTCTGTGAGGACGAAGCCAGCTTGCTGCACGCCTATTTCCAGCGACTCTAAGGTCGTCGCTGGTCCGGACTCGACAAGAACAGGACCTACAGCAGTCTCGATCAGGAAGGCCGCAATCGTTCCTGGGTGCCCCTGAAAGTTGAGATCAATCGTGTGAATCATCAGTCTATCGGCCGTCTGAATCCAAGGCGACAGCTTCTAGCAATTGATCTCCAAAGTCAGGCAAAGCAGAGAAGACGCGGTTCCAGTTAGGGATCTCAGGATGATGATATTGATTTCCGAGAAACTCATTGTCAGCTAAGTCAAGAGCTCGCTCGAAAGCCTCAATCGCGGCAGCCTCTTCATGGCGGTAGTAGGTGAGGCCATTGACGACGGAGTCGTCGTGGAAACGCTGGATCGTGTCCTTAGCTGTTTTCACATAGGTCAGCCGGATCGTTCGTAAGGTGGTGTCATCAAGACGCACGCCGTCAGCCGTGAGATTCGAGTATAGCGTCAGCACAATCTCTTTGGCCATCTTCATAAGCCCTTTCTCTGGCGACGGTTCTGTGCCCTCAGTCTTCGTCTCCAGATGCTGATGCTTGTGCTCAAAATTCATCCCGAGGTCGACCTGACAAACCTGGCGAAGCGTGGTGTTGTGATAGATTTCACACAACATGCCAACCTCCAACCCCCAGTTGCCGGGGAGACGGAGTACACTAGCCAAATTCACATTCATGGCAAACTCACCAGAAAGCAGGTAGCGGAAGCTATCGAGAAATTCGAGCAACGGAAGAGGGCCTAGCACCTTCATCATTGCTCGAATGAGCGGCCCCATGAATAGACGGGTGACGCGGCCATACATGCGATCAGAGACACGCCCATAGTAACTCTTGCAGAAACTATAACCAATGCTTGGCGTGGCCGCCGGCATGCAAAGGCGCAGGAGCATTTCCCGGTGATAGGAAATGATATCCGTATCGTGCGTCGCAATGATACTGGTGCCTCCTCGGGCGATCGTATGCCCGATGGCCATCCATACATTGTAACCTTTGCCTGGTGTGTACGACGTCAGCGAATTCTTCTCGAGCTGCCAGTAGAGTTCATTCAATCGAGGCCCATCGTTCCAAATAATCTGGTGATTCTGCGGCAACTCCGAGAAGAACTCCCGTGCATGGGCAAGCTCTTCTGCCGACATGCGATTCATACTGATGACCACGTTGTTTACGTAATCCACCTGCTTCAATTCATCGACAATACTCTTTAAGGCGGGGCGCTTGACCTCCGCATACAATGCAGGCAACACGAGTGTGATCGGACGGCGATTTGTGTGCCCGGCCAGTTTCTTAGACTGCGCCTCGATGTCGAGTTCACGGAGATGATGTAGCGTAGTGAGTAGCCGATGCTGATAAAAGTCTGCCATGAGGTGACATAGCAGAACTCTGCGTGCTTGGCGACCAGCGTTGTCCCACTTGCGCTTCGGCCGAGGCTTGGCACTCTCCTCTATGCTAAGAAAGTGCGTCATCGCTATCACTCTGATCTCAGCGGTGATCTTGTTCTGTTCGCTTGCATTCTACTTTCTATACTGGCCGAAAGTACAACAAAGAAATGCAGCGCTCATTGCACATATTCTCGAGGAAAGTGCCGTCTCTTACAAGAAAGACTACGATGCCTACCCAACTGGATCGGCTACAGAAATCATCGCCTCACTTTTAGGGAAAAATACGAGAAACAAATCTTACCTGAGGCCAGAATTCCAATCCTTTCTGGATGACAACGGTTATGTTAGCGATAGTTGGAATCGCCCCTTCCGGTTTGACAGTCAGTCTGATGGCAGTTTTAAGCTACGGTCGGCTGGTCCCAATGGCGTTTTTGACGACGACGACGATCTGACCAGCGCCAACGCTCAAGAGTAAGCCCGCCCCTTCTTCCCTCCAGCCTGTTTCCAACTATGCAAGCCTATCACCGTCTCCTCCAACGTGTTCTCGATGAAGGAAAGTTTCGCGACGACCGTACTGGGACAGGAACATACTCAGTCTTTGGGGCTCAAGAACGGTTCGATCTCCGTGAGGGATTTCCTGTCCTAACGACTAAAAAGCTCCATCTGCGGTCCATCATTCACGAACTTCTCTGGTTCCTTAAGGGCGATCCCAACATCGCCTATCTTAAGGAATACAAAGTTCGGATCTGGGATGAGTGGGCAGACGCTGATGGCAACCTGGGTCCAGTTTACGGCAAACAGTGGCGCTCTTGGGAAGGCGCTGGAGGCAAGACGATCGATCAAATTGCCCAAGTCGTCGATTCACTTAAAAACGCTCCTCACAGCCGACGGCATATTGTGAGCGCTTGGAACGTGGCTGATATAGACGAGATGGCCTTGCCTCCCTGCCATCTTCTCTTTCAATTCTATGTCTGCGATGGCGAACTTAGCTGCCAACTGTATCAGCGAAGTGCCGATCTCTTCCTTGGTGTACCTTTCAATATCGCCTCTTACGCACTTCTGACATTAATGATGGCCCAAGTCGCCGGGCTAAAGCCGGGCGACTTTGTGCACACTTTCGGGGACCTACATCTCTATAAGAATCATATCGATCAGGCCAAACTTCAACTCTCCCGCAAACTACGCGCATCGCCCACCATGACGCTAAATCCCATGGTCGATAAAATTGATGGCTTCACTTTCGAAGATTTCACACTCGATGGCTATGATCCCCATCCGCATATCAAGGCAGAGGTCTCGGTTTAGCCTTCAGCCTATCACCCATAAAAAACGCCCCACCCTGCAAAAAGGAATGGAGCGTTATTAAATTGTATTAGGAAAGGATGCTACTTCAGGAAGTAACGGCGGTCACGCTTCTCACCGACTTTCTTAAAGTCAGATGCTTCATTCAGAATACTCAATACTGAGACGTAGGGGAAACCGAGTTCTTTGGCCACCCGACGAGCGGACACACCTTCTTTGCCAGCTTTCTTTACGTGGGCTTTCACAGAACCGATACGCTCAGCTTTGTTGCCACGAGTGCGCTTCTTCTTTACCGCACCTTTAGTCGTTGGCTTTGCGGCACCTCTAGTCGTTGGCTTTGCGTCAGGTTTTGTCGTCGCTGCTTTCTTCTTGCCAGAACCAGGAGGACGACCACGACGCTTGCTCGTTGCTTTCGTCTTGCCAGCACCAGGAGGACGACCACGGCGCTTGCTTGTTGCTTTCTTTTCAGCAGACTTTCTGGTCGTCGAAGCTTTCGCTCCACCGACAGGTGACGATGCCACATAAACACCAATGAAGGACTCAATTTCGCTTACGCGGCTTTCAGCGTTAGCAAGCTCTGCAGCGAGAAGAGCACTACGCTCTCTTTCGAGTTCTAGGATTAGCGTATTCAACTCGGCTAAGCGAGTGTCGGCATCGGAGAGGGAACTAATGGGTTTGGCCATGACGGTGCTCTAGGTGAGAAATATACGAATTTCAAATTAAGAATTCATTTCTCACAAACTCTAAGAGCAACAATTAGGCACCCGTTAGCTACTCACAGAGACTTGGAAATGATCCCATCCGCCCTGATCCAACTCAGATCCCATCGATTGATCTTTAGGGCATAGCCAACCGATATTGGTCAACGGCAGTGTAGGAAAGGTTTTTAACCATTCCCCTTTCATCGCCTCGGCACGCTCAGGTGCCACGGTGAACATGAGTTCATAGTCTTCTCCATCATTTAATGCTTGGCGGAGTTCACACCCGGGCGACCGAGGAATCCGCTGGTAGACCATTTGATATCCAAGACAACTCTGCTTTGCGAGACGCGGCAGGTCTTTGGCCACACCATCACTTAGGTCCATCATCGCTGAGGGCTTATAATGTTCACTGAGCCAGCGAGCTTCCCAAACGCGAGGTAGGAATTGGAGATGCTTTCCCTTTAAAGACCCTCCAAGTGAACCAGTGACATAAATGTGATCTCCTTCGCGCCCGCCCGATCGCATAACACAACGACCTTTCTCCACCAAACCAAGTAAAGAGACCGATATCATCGCCGTGCGCCCCGTGGACGTCGCGGGCCGGGCCGTTTCTCCACCAACAACAGACACGCCAAATTCACGGGCAAGCCCCGAAAGCCCAGTATAAATCGACTTCGCATAGCCAAGTTGATAATTAGGGGAAAGCACCAAGGTCACCACCGCTTGCGTTGGCCACCCTCCCATCGCAGCAATATCGCTGATGGCTCTCGCAAGAGCTTTGCGACCGACAAGTTCTGGTTCTGTATCCGGGAAATAATGCACTCCCTGGACAAGGCAGTCAGTCTTGAACAATTGATAATAGCCTGTGCGCCCATATTCCAGAACAGCACAGTCATCGCCCGCGCCCATGACAACCGATCCATCCTTAGGAAGATCCCGAGTGAGTTCTCGTACCACCACATCTTCTCCAAGATCTGATAAACGCTGGGAGGACGGACTCTTCAAAACGGGAAAAGACTAGCTGGTCGAACCTTCATTCCAAAGGGAAAAATTACCCAGTAGATGAAGCGCCCAGCATGCCCACTACGTTGACCAAATTAAACATCATGTGAATCAGAATGGGCACCCAAAGACTCCCTGAGAGCTCGTAGGCTAGTACGAGAAAGATAGCCAAGGTCACGATGGGAAGAAGTGTGATCACCCCCGCGTGAGCCACCGTGAAGATGAGGCACGAGAAGAGCGTCGCAAAGAAGCGGTCCGAGTATTTCTTCGTGACTCCATAGAGATATCCGCGGTAAACGAGTTCCTCAAAAATAGGGGTTACAACTACAACACCCACAATCGTAACGATCTTAAAAGTGGGATCATCGCTGTTGATGAACGCTTCCACCACCGGTTGAGCAGGCACTTCACCGAGGAATTGCGTCAGCTGCTGTTTCGCAACTGCTCCAACAGCCATGACCAGCGGAACAGCAAGAACTCCAACCACGCCTCCCCAAATGAGCGTCGCTTGGAGATTGAGTCGCGTTAACCCGAAGGTCTCAAGAAGATCCACCCGTCGCACCATGAGCCAATAGATGAAGAAGCTCGCCAACATCACCTTCAACAGAATGTCAACGAGCATGTGCACCGCCTCGATGGTGACGGCCTCGGAATTAGGCTTGGTCCCCAGCATCAAGACCCCTTGTAAAACGAGGAAATATGCCAACATCACACCAAGATCAAAGCCATTGAACGAACGAGTCGAGACATTGCCATGCTCATGCCAGCGGATCAACGGATCCGGCTGACGAAGGAAGGCGTAGAGTGGAATTGCGACGCCAAAGGCAATCCAACTGAACCACCAAAGATCCAATTGAAGACGTGTAGAGATGGCATCCATAGACTCCTGCTAGAGGGCAAAGTGGGCAGGCAGAAGATACACCGCGCCTGGCTGGAGTTTAGGGAACGGGGCGTCTCCCAGGCTCAGCTCAACACGCGTCGGTTTACCCGCTTCGGTAGAAGCACTGCCCAACACGCCGAGCAATTGACCCAAGCCCAACTCACCTCCGTACTTCACCACTCTCCCGTTCGGAGCATTTCCGAGTTCACGCGCTTTCTTGTAGGCTGCTTCGATGTAACCAGTCTCATCGATGAGGCCATCTGAGAGCGCTTGTTTTCCTGTGATCACGCGCCCATCTGCAATTCCAGACTTCAGGATTTCCACTGGAATCGAACGCGCCTCTGCCACAATGCCAAGAAAGCGCGTGTACATTTCATCCACCATGCCCTGCACATAGACACGCTCTTCAGGCCGCATGTCCCGCGATGGACTAAGCATGTCTTTGAATTTGCCGCTGGTGAAGACGACCGAGTTCAAGCCGACTTTGCCAAACATCTCCTTGTAGTTCAGTGCCTGGATGATCACCCCGATACTTCCCGTTAACGTCGTTTCATTCGCCATCAGATGAGTGCCTCCACAAGCAATATAATAGCCGCCCGAAGCTGCCATGCTATCCATGTAAATCACCACAGGCTTCTTGGACGCCGCAGTCTTCACCGCGTGATACAAGGCATCAGAAGCAGTGACCTCGCCTCCGGGTGAATTGATCCGTACCACCATCGCTTTCACGTTCGGGTCTGCCACCGCTGCCTCTAACATCCGCTTCGTCTGGATGAGGCTGGAACCAGGAACAAACGGGCTACCACCCATGCTCGAAATCATGCCTTCAATGTCAATGTGCACGATCTTGGCATCACGACTCCCCGCGTAGCGCTCGATCTCACGGAAGTTCCCAGGTGCCCGAGCCGCACTCATTCCTCGGAAAGGCGCCGACACTACCAACGCGAAATTCATCAGGACACTGGCCCCCAAGAGGAAGATCAGCAATAATGACAGGATAACCAGGGTTCGCTTACTCATGAATTAAGATCCTCTAGCCGTTTGGCGTGAGCGACAAGGCGATTCATCAATCCCAGGCACCCCATTCCTCTGGCAGCTCTCCCCCCTCGTAACAGCGCGCCTTGATCTCGTTGAGAATCTTCTGATACTTTCGGCTCTTTAGCCGCGTCATCTTCCGGGCCTCCTCCAAGTGCTCACCTGGACGGATGACAATGAAAGGTTGGCAATCAACCTCATGCGAGTCTCCCAGTTCTCGGATCCGCAGCGCCAACCGGACGGCCACCTCCTGATCCGAAGAGAAGCCGCCTCCCCAGGCCAAGAATTCCATCGTCGAACTAGGCCGTTCATATAGGTAGTTGTTCCCACGATTAGCAGAGAATCGGAAATCATGGTTCATCAGCACTTCATTGCAGGCAGTCACCACCTGCTCGCGATAAACCCCCTCAATGGTGACCCTAGGCATGTTCCCCGACTTCTGCATGTCGAGCGACAAGGACTGACACTGTGTCAACAACGCTATTAATACTAAGAGAAGACTGAATCTGCTGTATTTCCCGAGCATATGGCCCGATTCTTAAGGCGTCTTAGCACAAATACCACCCGAAAAACGATCCGATTGAGACTCTCCAAACAGCCCGCTAAGCGGATTCGGCTCCTCAAAGAGGGCTTCTGGGAAGAGACCGCAATCTACGAGCGGCCAGATGGTCGGCACATTGTCCGCAAAGCCAGTAAACCAACCGCCCAACCAGGTCCGTGGGCACTTGAGACACTACGACGGGAGATTCTCTACCTCGTGAATCTCCCACCATCAGCAACCGAACTCTTTCCTCCCCTCCTCGGCGCTTGGGGCCATAATGAAGGCAACGAGAGCAACGACATCGGCTACGAAATTCCCTACTTTCAGGACCATGTCAGCGTCTCCGAACGAATCGCCTCCTCCCCGCCTAGCCAACAGGAAGCAGCGGCTTTTCAAGATGCTCTCGGCATCGCCCTGTTTGATCGACTCCACGTTCCAACACCAGCTCAGGAGTCTATTTCTGAACATGTAGACAGCACGATTAGCGACGCGATCGAGAAACTCAGCCGCCTGGATGCCTTTCATCCAGTCATCGAAAGAGACTCCATTCACATCAATCATCGTGAAGTGCCCGGCCTCAGAAGGCTTTGGACCGGCGTCTCCTCGAAAGACCTCGACGCCTTGCCCTGCGTCCTCCTTCACGGCGATCTTATCCTGGAGAACATACTCTGCTCCTCCAAAGACAATCAGTGGTGGAAAGACCTCGTCCTCATCGATCCCGTCTCCGTAGCCGGGATCTTCCGTGGCCCAGCACTTTTCGACCTCGTGAAATACGAGTCCTATGTAACCGGAGAACTCATCGCCATCCGCTCAGAGCAGTGCGAAGCAAATGAGGCGGCACGAGGAAGCTACCAATTCACGTGGAAGCCTACACTACCTTACACCGACGGCAAGTGGCACGCTTACCTGCGCCAGCGCTATGAGTCGATCTACGGCCCCCTGAACCCAGCACTCTACTCGCGACTGGAAGCCTATTTTTCGCTTGTCATGGCCGTGAACACAAAAGGAACCCAACAATGGGCGCGCGTTCTCAAAGGCACCCTCGCCTTAGCAGAGTCACTTCACGTCGCCACCTAACGCTTTATCCACATCGAGTACGTGTTCCCAGGGCACGCGTTTGCGCTGGTATTTGCGCCACAAGACATCTCGAAAGCTGCGCAAATCAGCTTCACTCGGAGGCTCCAAATTCTCCCAGAACTCCTCGCTCTCCATCCGCGCACTGAGACGCCAGACACCGCGATCTCGAAACGCTCGCAGGAAACGAGTCTCCCCTTCACCTTTCGACTCCTTCCAATTGTGTTCGGTGCGTTTGGGCATGCAGGCTCAGTCAGTATAAAATGCTTGATCTTGGATGGATTCCACCCGTTCTATAGCCATCTCTGCGAGGATCGCGGGAGAATCAAGTATCAACCAATCTAGCATCAACATGAGTAAAGTAGTCCCTACCATCAGTTCTGGCGTCGCAGGTCCTCTCGGCGTTCTTCATCTTCCACGCCTCTGGCAAAAAGCTTCCCTCGGCGCCGTGAACAATCTTCATGACGACTATCCTGCTTGTGGCCAAGGCTACGATCAGATGGTCCTTGATGGCCTCGGTGTCGACCGCGAAGAGTTCCTCAACTACATCAAAGATTCCAAGCCAACCTACCCGCAAGCAGAGGCATGGATCCTCGAGAAAAAAGGCGGCTCGCTCGATTCAGCTGCTGTTAAAACGCTCAACGACAGCATCGCCGGCTACATCCACGACGACGCCACGCGCAAAGAGATTCTCGATGCCTCAGGCATCGTGGACGAAGGCAAGATCAAGGACGCCGTGAATCTGAACAATCTCGACGATTGGCAGATTTTCCACGCCCAAGAGATCGCAGGGTAAAGCGCCTCACATTGATTTTCGAGAAAGCCCGGGTTGCCTAGCGCAGCGCGGGCTTTTCTCTGCCCTCATGCCATGCTAATGCTGCCTCCATGACACTGCCTAGCCACATTCGCATTGGCCTCCTTATCGGCTTGAGCCTCTGCTGCCTTCAGTGCGTCGCTCCCTCTAGGCCTGGTCCTCAGGCAAGTCCTGCACCGCAAACGTCTATCCAGGTGTCTCAGGTAGATGCCGAGCGCATCGGCAAGAAGATATGGCAGAACGAAGCTGCTGGAACCATCTCTGGCCTGACGTCCTGGAACAAAAATGAAGCCTTCTCTTCCATGGGAATTGGCCATTTCATCTGGTATCCGGCCGGTGGCCGCCAGACCTACGAAGAAAGCTTTCGTCCACTCATGGGCTTTCTCGTTTCCCGCGGCGTGCCCCTCCCAACTGGCCTAAATCCGCGAAGCCCCTGCCCTTGGCCTAACCGCTCAGCCTTTATCAACGCTTCAGACAGTCCAAAGATGCGTGCTTTGAGGCAGATGTTGAGCCAAACCGTCGGCCTTCAGACCGAGTTTATCATCAATCGCATGCACGCGGCTCTACCCATAATCCTTCGCGCGGCATCACCTGCTGATCAACAGAGAATTGAAGCCAATTTTTACGCAATGAGCGAGACAACAAACGGCCTTTATGCCCTCATCGATTACGTCAATTTTAAGGGCGAAGGCGTTAATCCCAAGGAGCGTTACAAGGGCCAAGGCTGGGGAATGCTGCAGGTGCTCCAAGGGATGCAAGGACGCCCCATCGACCAAGCGGCGACCAGGGAATATGCCGCCTCCGCGAAACGGGTCCTCGGCCGGAGAATTGCCAATGCCCCGAAGAAAGAAAGCCAATGGCGAGCCGGCTGGTTCAAGAGATGCGATAGCTACGCCCAACCGTGGTAAAGCTCCACAAGCGATTGGCAGCCTCGCCGGTGCTATGTTTGGGCAGCTCATTTTAGGCATAGGCTTGAGACTATGAGCAGGTTCGTCGCAGATTATTGCCCCAGGCTCCTTACCGATTGGCGACTATCAGCAGAAAGCACTCGCTGAGCCAGCTTTGACCATCCAACGCCATGTCACCTTCGACGGAACGGTTCCCTATCTTGCTGTGACTCCTAACGAATATATTCCCGTTACACGCGGAAATTCTATCCACAACCAATTGATAGAGAACGATATTTGATTTTTAAATATGAGCACGCTTTGAATACGTTGATCCTTCTCCACGGGCGAAATGGGAGGAAGGAAAGCCTCCTCCGGGTGGCGGAGCGGTTCACCGCAATTGGGTTCCGATGCCTTATTCCAGAACTTCCAGCGCATGGTGAAAACCCCATTGCGCACTTCGCTCATGGCGCCTCATCCATGGAGAAGGCTCTGCCAAGCACAATGATCACCAACGCTCGCCAGACTCTCGGCTGGCCTTCAGCGGATGCGCCCATAGGACTATGGGGCATGTCAATGGGAGGTGCCATGGCTACAGCCGCCGCCGCCGCCAGCTGGGCGTAATGGAAAGCCCTTATGGTCGTGTGCAGCTTTGACGTTCTCAGCGATAAGCTCAACACGCTGGCAGGCCCATTGACACCTGACTGTCCAGCATCAAGCCCTTCAGCCGCTCGTACAACACCGATCAGGTCTCTCCATTCAAGCGGTTAAGCCCAACGACTGGGCTGTCTCGGTTCCAACTCAGCTTCGGGCCCTCGTGGCCCACGGAGATGCGGACTCACTGATCAACCACGCTCGTGGCCAGAGCCTCTTCCACGCCTTTCCAGGGTGAGGACAAACAGTGGCTCACCGTCACCGGCGCGGCCCACCACAACATCCTCATCACCGATCAGCCCGTCTACGCTTCCATGGAAGCCTGGCTTCTTCAGCGCATGCGACCGTAATCAGTACTTTGTCTGGTAGTCGGGGTCCTCTAAACCATTTTCCCTCAAGTAGGCGACGGCTTTCTGGTGAGCCAATCCCTGGCGCTCGGCCAACACCTGACGCCCATTTCCGAGCAACGGAAAGACAGAGAAAAAGTGGGGGCCGTACTCGCCATAACCAGGATCGGACGACGGTGTGGCATCCAAGCCGATCCCCGCCGCGATCTTGTTAAGAGAGAGACCGATCTCACGGATAATCATTGGATCCTTCACGGAACCACGCGCCACGGCGAGGAACTCGAAATCGGCGTAGTCTCTTGATTCCCCAAGTGCCCAGATCAGCACCCGCTGCCGGGCACCCGTCGTTCCCAAAATCTCCTGCACATAGGCATCCATGATGGCTGAGTCCCCTAGCCCACCGTTGACCACAACCGCCTTGGCGACATCCCCCAGGCTGCCTCTTGAGTCGACCTCCGTCGACCAAAGCTGTGGCGAAACTTCAGGAAATTCGAAATCGGGCACCTCCTTGAGTTCCCTCAACAGCCACTCACCAGACTCTTTCGTGGGTATCCTACCGAGAACATCAACAAGCTTACGATAAATCGCTGTCACCGTGCCCTCCGCGTCCAAATCAATCTCCCCAGCCATCTCCAACGCCAAGTCTCCGAGATACGGGTAGAGCCACCGTGGAAAAAGCTGAATTACCGTCGCCCGCTGACCTGGTTCCTTAATCGAGCGCACAACACGTTTGATCTTCTCAACCACCTCGGAATTGAAAGTCTCGCCCTCCAGCATCTGGCCTTCCAAACGGGCAATCAACGCCTCGGCCTCCAGCCTTTTCCCGCGAACAGCGCTACTCTCGCTTCGCGTTCGGTTTGCAATAAGTTGAGAACCACTGGCCAAGGAAACACTGCTTCGCCGCTCGAGCGAACCAGAAGCTTCTTTCTTGAGCATGATCACCGCTACCGCCGCGATTAAGGCAAACATCACTCCAACAACGCACCAGCCTCTGAGACCAAGAATGCGCCGATCGCTCTTCTCCAAATCAACCATTACTTAACCACCTCACCATCACGATCACCAGACGTCCATCCTAGAGATGGCATTCGAGAATTCTAGAGCCTACCGAATGATTTCAGAATCAAACAGACCTTGCCAATCGTCGCACACTAGCGTCCGCTTGGCCTTGTAAGTGACATGGGAGGCCAGCCAGATCAACTAGCACTCTTCGATGAAGAGCCTCTCCTAGAGAAGGTTGACATCGATCGCAACTCGCCACAGCGCGATCGCCCTCCCGTGTTCTGGATCGAAGAAGTCCGCATTCTTCGCACTTGGTCGGCTTATCCTCGGCAGCAACTTCGTCAGATTCATCTCCGACGCGGGATGAATATCATTTGGGCACCTCCTCTCGCGGAAGACGACCTTGAGGTCACTTTCAGCGGCCACGCTGCGGGAAAGACCAGCTTCTGTCGACTCTTAAGGTATGCGTTAGGGGAGCCGCGTTGTGGTAGCAAGTTTCTCCGCGAGCGACTCCTCGCTCGTCTCCCTCGCGGCTGGGTCGTCGCTCGCATCTGGGTGGACGGGAAACCCTGGATCGTCGGACGCCCATTCAGCAGCCGTCGCCGCTCCATCTGTGTACAGTCTGAGGACATCGATGCCTGGCTCAAAACCAAGCCTGCCGATGCCAGCGACTACGAAATCTTTCGCGTGACGGTGCACCAAGCCGTGGTGGAACAGCTTCCCGTCAAGAGTTACGGCGATTCAGGCCAATCCATTCGTTTCCTCCACCTCCTCGCTTGGCTGGCGCGCGATCAAGAGTGCCGTCTCGATGGCCTCCTTGCATGGCGACACAAGGACAGTCAAAGCGGTAGTCCACCACTCAGTGCCGATGACCGCAGTTTCCTCGTCAGATCCGTCGTCGGCTTGATGGACAAGGAACTCCGTCAGGAAATGGAATACCGCGTCTCCATGGAAGCCGACCTCAGGCGTCTTCCTTCTGAGATTGTCTTTAGACAACGCACAGTCGAGGAAGCCATTAAGGAGCTAAAGCCTTACATTGATGACACCCACGACAGCATCACTGATCCCCTCTTCTCGGTAGCGATCGAGAACCAGCTCCGAGCAGAAGAGAAACGTGAACTCGACGCTCTCCACCCCAAGGGTGTTCTCACGATCGACGAGCAAAAACTCGCGCTCGACAGAGCGTTAGAGTCTCTCGGTGCCGCCAAGTATGCCCTCACGCTTTGGGAATCAGAGCCATGTGGAGTCGCGCCAGACCTCGCCCATGCTCACTGCCCGTTTCACGTCGAAGCCCCCGAACCGATTTCCCGCAAAGGGGTACTCGTAACTCAGAACCGCAAACGCGACGCTAAGCACGCCTTGGAAACGGCCGCCAAGCGTGTTGCCGAGCTTCAGGAAACCTATGCGGATGCCCTGCACAAAGATGAAGTGCAGCGACGCGAGCACGAGCAGATCCGCAGCCACTACAGGCTAGTTCACGAACACCTCGAACGCGCCATCTCCGCGCAGACCACACTTGATGCCCTCATCGAAATGCGTGACAACCTCACGAACGAAATCTCGGCATCTCAAGAACGCCAAGAGGCTCTCCAGCGTCGTTGGGATCGCGAAGCCTCTCGCTTTGCCTCGCTCTACCGCCGCACCATGAAGCGCATGCTCGGTCGGGGCACCGATGCGGAGTGCCGCTTCACCCGTGAAAGAATTCTGCTCAAGGCCACCTACAACGGTGATCTCAACAGTGCCGCCATCAATACCCTGACTACCCTTGGATTCGATCTCGCGGTCCTCCAAGCCTCCGTAGCTGGCCAGGGCCATCATCCACGTTTCCTCATTCATGATAGCCCGCGCGAGGCTGACATGGATGCCAACCTTTACCGCCGGGTCTTTACTCACATGCAAACGTTAGAGCCTGAACATGGTGAAGCCAATTTCCAATACATCATTTCGACCACGGAGGCACCGCCCAAGAACTTCTGCCAAGAGCCCTGGCTCTGTCTGCTGCTCGACGCTTCGAAAGGCAAAGAACGTCTCTTCCGCATGGATCTATAAGATGCATCTCGATCACATTTAAGTGGTCGACCCGATTGGCGGCCGAACAGAGTTCATAAAGGAAGGCGATGGTTTTAGCAAGACACCATGATTCGCACACCCTCCGATGCTGACAGCGGCACCATCCTGGAATTCCTCGACGTCGCGTTCGCTCCCAGCCAATACGAATCCACGCTGCGTCCATCGATTATGAACATCGAACGCCCACATTGGGAATGGCTCGCAGAACATGACGACAGAATCGTGGGCCACATTCTCTACACCCTAGCCAACGATGACAGCGGCACCTCCATAGGCTATCACTTGGCACCCGTTGCCATTCATCCCGACTACCAGAAACGGGGCCTTGGCACCCAGCTCATCAGAGAGACGCTTACCAGCGAAGCTCTCGCATCAGAAAGCATCTTTGTACTGGGCGACCCTCAATTTTATGAGCGGTTCGGATTCGTAAAGACGACTTCTGCTCAATGCCCTTTCGATAAGAATAACCAGCACTTCCGAGCCCTGCACTGGCAAGACCGCGAACGTCCGTTCAACATCGGCTACGAGGCCGCATTTAGTTGATGAAGCAAAACTGACGCCTGCGGCCTAAATCCGCAGAAACAACTTCCGCTTAAACATCCAGAAGAGAATGAGCCAGAAAACGGCAAGCACAGCGATCCCCTCCACCAACGGCGCGTAGCTTGCACCCGCAAATTCAAAGATGTTCTGTCCAAAGTGGGTCTTAAAGTTGGTCACCGTGAAGTGATGAATGAGGTGAGCGATGCAATAGGCAGCGATTGAATTCATGCCGATGACGATCAGCGGAAAGGCCCATTTCTGACACTGTAGCCAATCGATGATCGCGTAAAATCCGGCGAGGAGAAGGAAACACCACCCGCCACTGAAGAGAACCCAGCTAGGAGTCCAGATTCGCTTTACTATGGGGCAAAGGCCAAGCGAATGGAGCAGTTGACCCAGCACTAATCCCAACACACCCGCAATAAGGAATCGCTTAATCCGCGCCATTGGGGCGAGATCCACTTTAATCCAGTTTCCGGCCAACAGTCCCAGGATCATCGTGCCCAAGGTAGGGATGAAACTCAACGTTAAGTAGCCGCCACCGTTAACGACGTAAGCTTCGGGACGCGGAAACAGATTGAGGAACCAGCGGTCGAACGTGCTGCCAAGGTTCAGGTGCTTGTTCCAATGGGCAGCGAAACCTTGCGCATGATGCTGCCAATCCGCTGACGCACCAATCGCGGTATAGTCGAACCCCTCGCCCGGCAAGGGGTGCAATGCCCAAGCAAGCCAGTAGCCGACCAGAATCACGCCCAGCGCGATGAGCTGATTGCGTACCGACTGGAAACCCAAGAGAAAGAGAAACGGATACCCAAGGCCAATCTGGGAGAGGGTGTCTTCAAACGTCCAGTTGGTCTGATCTGCGTGCACTGAACGTAGAAAGACGCCTAACAGAACCAAGAGAAGCGCTCGCCAGAGCGCATGACCTAACATGACGCCTCGCGATTGACCTCTCGCCACACGGCTGGCAATCGAGAATGGCAAGGCCACCCCCACGAGAAACGAGAAGGATGGCTGGATAAGATCGTGCAACGAACAGCCTACCCAACTGACGTGAGATTG
>JAACDM010000567.1 GCA_009936795.1 Verrucomicrobiaceae bacterium
GGGTATGGTTGTGTCAGACCTGCTCAACCGTGTCCATCAATTTGGGGGAACTTCATTGTGCACTTTGCAGCTTGTCGAATCGATAGACCGCAGAGTGCCCTTAGCTTTCGACGAGACAACGTTCAAAATCTGCTCCCAGATGCCCATTTCGACCCAACGGCGCCAATGCCCGTAAATAGTGCGCCAGTTCCCGAAGATATTGAGTGTTCGCCAACTACCTCCCTGCCTCATTCGGTAGAGAAGCGCCCGAAGAACAACCATGATTTCCATTGGCGGGCGACCGCCTTTACCGCTTAATGTTAGTGCTCCTCCCTGGGATTCAGATCAATTTTTTTAGGGCCTTCGCTTGAGGGCCCGCTTTCACGCGCTCGTAAATCTGATTCATAGTAGGAGTCGAACCCTACCACTACGCTTAGACAGAGCAACCAAACACGGTTTTCAAACACAACCTAGACAGTTGTGCTGATAGTCTGTTACTTTTAGTGCACCGCACTCAGTGATACTCTTGGAAGTAGCTGTGAGGCACAGTCAATAGCGAACATGAATCACTCTGTCCGATCACGCATTCATCTTTGGGTCTCAATGATTTTCCTAGCAATCATCGTGCCTGCCGCCGTCGCAGCGAAGACGAACATCGTCCTTATCATGGCCGATGATCTCGGCTATGGCGATCTTGGTTGCTACGGCAGCAGACTAAATTCGACTCCTCACATTGACGCGCTGGCGTCGGCGGGGCTTCGATTCACCGATTTCCATTCGGCAGGGCCTATGTGCAGCCCAACACGAGCCGCCATGCTCACGGGACAGTATCAACAGCGCTTTGGCCGCGTGTTTGATAGTGCACTCTCCGGAATCAATCATCGCGACATCGGGCTGCCCCATGATGTCGTGACCTTGGCAGAGATCCTTAAAGAAGAAGGCTATGCCACCGCGTGTTTCGGCAAATGGCACCTCGGCTATCAGCCGCCCTGGCTTCCACCCGATCATGGCTTCGATGTCTTTCGTGGCCTGGCATCTGGAGATGGCGATTTTCACACGCAGATCGACCGCTCGGGCAATGAAGACTGGTGGCACAACAATGAGATCACCATGGAAAAAGGTTACACCACGGACCTGATTACCAAACACAGTGTTGAATTCATCAAGCAACACCACAACGAACCCTTCTTTCTCTATGTCCCGCATCTCGGGATTCATTTCCCTTGGCAAGGTCCCGAAGACCCGCGGCATCGTAAAAAGGGAACTAGCTATCATAACGACAAGTGGGGGCGCATCCCAAATCCCAGCGACGTCAGCCTACACGTAAAAGCGATGATTGAATCGTTGGACCAGAGCACGGGGCAAATCATGGCGGCACTTGAGAGTCAAAAACTCGTTGAGAAGACGATGGTCATCTTCACCTCGGACAACGGCGGCTACCTCTCCTATGGCGAGAACTTTCACAATATCTCTAGTAACGGCGCGCTACGTGGTCAGAAGACGGAACTCTTTGAAGGCGGGCATCGCGTGCCGACGATCATCTCTTGGCCGGGAAAGATCGCAGCGAATGTCACCGATGTGACAGCCCATTCAGTCGATCTCTTTCCAACGTTGGCCTCCTTGGCAGAGGTCCCCTTGAAGAAAATTCAAACGGATGGGATCAACCTAACATCACAGTTATTCGAAGGCAAATCCTTGCCCGATCGCATGCTTTTCTGGCGTGCTAATTCGGATCGTGCGGTGCGAGACGGGCGTTGGAAACTCTACGTGCATGACACTGAAAAACCAGAACTCTATGACTTAGATAAAGACCTCGGTGAACAACACAATCTAGCTAATGAGCACGTTGAAATAACCAATCGCCTGCTCGCAGCCTGGGCTCGCTGGGAGGCCGACGTGAATCTGCATTGGATCAGTCTCAATTCGGGCGTCGAAACCTCGATACGTGGACTCGATGCCGTCGATACGAAGATTTGTTGGTTTGGCACCAAAGGCGGTGTGGGCCGTACGATCGACAGTGGCAAATCCTGGCAGGTTACGCAGATCGACACGGAACTGGATTTCCGCGACCTCGAAGCCATCGACGCCCAACACTGTATTGCGATGAGTGCAGGCCCGGGCCAAGCCTCTCGGATTTACCGTACGAGCGACGGCGGTACCACCTGGCAACTCACCTATCAGAACGACATCCTCAAAGGCTTCTTCAATGGCATGGCCTTCCGCGACGATCAGCACGGTATCCTCGCAGGAGATCCGCTCAACGGGCGACTCTTTCTCCTCGCTACCAAGGACGGAGGGCACACTTGGCAACGCATCGCCGAGGACACCGCACCAAGAATGCAGCCAGGCGAACATGCCTTCGCCGCTAGCGGCACCCATCTGGCAGTGAACGATGTTGGTCACGTCTGGGTCACGAGCGGAGGTAGCGTCGCTCGTGTCTTCCGGTCGACAGACTGGGGAGAGACCTGGGAAACAATCACCACACCGATGATTGCGGGGGAGGCCTCCACCGGTATCTTTTCCGTCGCCCTTTCACCGGGCGATTCCCAAACCGCCATCGCTGTGGGAGGCGACTACAAGAAGGCATTCGAGTCCAAGGACAATGTTATGCATACTAGTGACGGCGGTAGCACTTGGCAACTTGCCATCAATGAGGATGGAAACTCGAGGTTCCCCTTTCGATCTTGTGTCAACTACCTCAGTACAGATACCATCATCGCCGTGGGGCCGTCAGGATCAAACGTTTCCCGCGATGCGGGTGTGACGTGGCAGGTGTTAGGTAAGGGCTCAGGCTATCACACGCTTAGCACGGCAGGCGGGGTAATCTGGGCTGCAGGAGCCGATGGCAGGATAGGCATCCTTAAACTGTCGGGCTCGCCCGGCGATTAATAATCACCGCTACATGAAGGCAGCTCTTAGTGAGGCCTTCTTCTTTCGCTTGCCAACCGAATCGCGGGTTTCAGTGGGCGTGGCCCACTGACTCGCGAGAATGTCCTCTTTCACAGCGCTTCTGAACTCCAATGGGATTTCGCAGTCATTGAACTTTCGGGTGACTTTGAGGGCGAGCTTTTCTCTCTCTCTCTCTCTAGACTGAGACTGTCCAAGGAGATCATTGTCACGGGAACTGTAAGTGCCAGCCTTGGTAGCCACGATTTTCAGAGTGTTGGATCGAAGCCTTGCGAAACCACTTAACGGCTTCGTTGCTGCTCCTGGCAACGCCTTCACCTGTGTAGTAGCTGTTTCCCAGACTAAGCTGAGCCTCTGCATCGCACTGCTCTGCAGCCTTTTTCTGCCCTAATTATGCATTCTGCGTGCCAGGCGTTTGCCTGAGGTCGTAGCGGGCGTGCCGTCCGTTTAGATCCTGGCGATACTGCTGGTCACGACGCCCTGTCATTTGACTACAAAGACGGCATTGTCCAATTTTCGTCCGGTCAGGACAATTTCTGGGGGGCTCGACATCAGATCAGGAACTCTACTTACTGACTTTGGTGGCATCGTGCAGATCCGGGGAAACAAGGCATATAGCAAACTCAAGAGAACGAATGAGGATGCATTCGGCTTCACCATGGGCAATCGTTGACGAGATGGGGTTAGATTGTCACAGTCTCATCAGGGAACGTGCATCCTATCAATCATGAAACATTCACCGTAGCCACCATGAAACCTACTTCACTCTTACCGGCAGTCGTCGGATGCACTTGGCTCTTCACAGTCAGCCTCTTTGCTGGTCAGTTCAAACGCATCACGATTGATGGTGCCTTTGACGATTGGTTAGGCGTGCCCGCCTCGAAGGTAGACGAAGCAGATGCCGAAGGTAAGTTTGATTTCAAAGAGGTGGCGATCGCAAACGATGACGATTACCTCTACGTTCGAGTCAGACTCCATTCGCCGAGCAGTTACTCGGGCTTTAATCATCAAGTGCTCGTAGATACGGACGCCGATGGTAGCACTGGGCACGCCTGGGGCGGCGTAGGGTCAGAACTCTTTATTGAGAACGGAGCGAGCTACCAGCAGAAGAACGGTGCGTTCAACGAAGGCAGTGGATCGAATCTCGGTTGGAGTGTCTCTCCATCGGGGAGTTCGACTCAATTTGAAATGCGCCTTTCACGTGCATCACGCGATACGGAAGGTCTCGCGTTCTTCAGTGGAGACGACGTCGAGGTTTCTGTGCTTGCTCAGACGTTGGATTGGGCTCTTGCCGATTCGGTTGAGAGTATCCCTTACACCTTCGTCACGCAGCCTGAGATCTTTCAAGGGACCAAGACACTCACTAATTTGGCGGACACCCTCTGGATCTATCAGGAAGTGAGTGACCCTGAGCAGGATTGGTTGCTACCGGACTTTCTCCCTGAGGATGACACATGGCAAGGGGGCGATGGGTTCTTCAGTTTCGGGTTCGACGACGGCGTCTATCCTGTGAATGCTAGTGTTCCTCTGGCTTCAGAGCGAACGACCTACTATTTCCGCACGTGGCCCTTTCAATGGGACCATGCGGCTGAAGGCGTGGCGCTCCTTGCCGATGCCCACATTTCCGATGGCGCCGTCATTTATCTGAATGGCGAAGAAGTCCGGCGTATTCGGATGCCAGAGAGCGCGATTGACGGGAGCACGCCAGCCTTGGCCAGTGTAGCCACTCCCGGCCAGGTGGAAACGTTCAGTCTGCCCGCCGCAGCGCTCATCAATGGTGAGAACCTTCTCATGGTGGAAATGCACCAAGCTCTTGATTCAATGGACTCATTGGCCTTCGGACTCACGTTGACTGCAAACGACAGTGTGCCGCCAAGTTTTGAAGAGCCTGACAAACCTCTCGATCGAGAGGTCGTCGAAGGCGAAGGAACTCTCTTTGAGTTAGGTCCCCTGGCAGGAACGGAGCCTTACCTATTCCAGTGGTACAAAGATGACGCAGCCATCCCGGAGGCCACCGGAGTGCGTTTAGAGCTACCGTTTGTGTTACAAGAAGATGGGGGCAACTACTCCGTTGAGGTGAGCAATGGCTCGGGCAGTGTTCGTAGTCGAGATATCAGTCTGACCACCACGGCTCTCCCCGTGAGTTTTCCGAATGATGCGCAACCTGCAGACCAATTACTCACCCAAGGCGAAGCGCTCACGTTGAGTATTGAAGTCGAGGGCTCTCCCAATTTCACATATCAATGGTTCAAAGACGATGTCGCGATCGATCTCGCCACAGAAGCCACGCTCACAATTGATGCGGCCGCGGTTGAGGACACGGGAGACTATCATGTCACCGTGGACAATCGACTCAATAGCCTCACCAGTCGTACAGCCAGCATCGTGGTTCAGTCCGATGCCAATGCACCCACGATCGACGCCATCAGGGCTGGCTCGGGATCCGTGATCATCACCTTCTCAGAGATTTTGAGTAGCAACTCTGCTACCGATGTCGCTCACTATACCATTCCTGGCATCGACGTAGAGAGCGCCACGCTCGCAGATGATCTTCGTACCGTTACCTTGGAGACCGCTGCCATGACCTTCGCACAGGAATACGCGCTCACCGTCAACGGAATCGACGATCGGTTTGGTAACAGCGTTAACAGTGCCGCGCCGTTCCGAGCTTCCATTCTAATCGATGGCGACTTTGGCGATTGGACGGAAATCGATCCCGTGGCGACCGACGTATTCGAAAGCGAAGGCTACGAATTCCACCAGTTCTGGGCGGCGAACGATGATGAGTTTCTCTACCTACGTTTCAGCTTTCACGAGAACATCGGCCAACTTCCGGTCGACTACTTCTATCAAATCTTCATCGATGGCGACAATGATCCGAGCTCTGGCTTTAGCGTGTCGACCATCGGTTCTTCGATGATGATTGAGAACGGGAGTGCCTGGATACAAATGGGCGGAAACTTCAATGAGGGGAGCGTACCCAATGTCGACTTTCAGCTCGCACCTACAGAAGCTTCCGCAGAATTCGAGTGCCGAATCTCTCTATCAAGTAGCAAAGACGACGTGCCTTTGCTCACTGCCGACGCCTTGGGAATCTCCTTTAATCTGATTACAACGAGTTGGGAAGCGATCGAATCCGGTCCTGCCGAGGGCATTGTTTATACTTTAGTCAATCGACCACCCCTCACGGAATCCGAGCCTCCAGGAGAGGCCGCGCCACTCGCGATTCGCCAGGTTGGTGGCCAGATCGAGATCATTTGGGACGGCACGCTGTTAGAGACCAGCGAAGCGCTGCTACCCAATAGTTGGGTGCCCGTGCCGGACGCTCCTAAGCCATTCCTGGCGAACCCTGACGAGGCCACACGTTTCTATCGTGGCACAGACTGAATCGTAATGAATGCTCTTTTGCTCCGCGTGGCGCGAGATGGTCATTCTAACCACAGCGACCACAGCGCTCGCCGCCA
>JAACDM010000568.1 GCA_009936795.1 Verrucomicrobiaceae bacterium
TTGAGATCGGCGTTGCCGGAATCTCCACCATCGCCTGTGTAGAAGTTGCCGGCGGCCGCGCCTATCCCGAACTCCATGTCTTCAAAAGTGATCATTTCTCCGTCAACGGACACGGTAGGGCTAGCATTGTTGTTGGTGGCGTTCTTGGCTTCGATTAGAGTTCCGTTCGTGCTAATATCACTGACGTCCGAGATATTGAATGGCGTTTGCCAAGCGATGGGGGCGCCGTGAACGATCGGGAACATCGTCCAGAGCATGAAAGCCAGTAGCGCTTGGGGGAGGAAACGAGACATCTTGTACTATGATCGGGGCGAGCGTCTCCGTCGAGCCGATTTCTAAATCTAGCATCGGCCTTGACCGATACCGCAACCACGGGCCAATCTCTCCCTATGCACCTCATCAGATCCACAGTCGTTTCGATCCTGGGCGCGTTCGCGCTCATCTCTACTTCGCAAGCTAATACGGGTTTGCCCAATTGCTTTGGATCTCACATGGTCCTCCAGCAGAAGCAGGAGAACAAGGTTTGGGGGTGGGGCGATGCAGGGTCGACGATCACGGTAACGATCGGCGATGAAACGAAGACAGCCAAGGTGAGCGAGGATGGTTCCTGGCATGTGATGCTGGATCCTAGGAACGCAGGTGGTCCTCACAAGCTCACTATCAAAGGGCATGATGACATTGTCTTTGAAGATGTCATGTTTGGAGAGGTTTGGATCTGTTCTGGGCAATCCAATATGCAGTGGTCTGTGGCGCAGTCTAACGATGCGGACTTGACGACAATGACCGCGCATTATCCAAACATCCGTTTCCTGACAGTCCCTCGGGTTGGAACGGACGAACCGCAATCCAACTTCGAAGGCGCGTGGACGCACTGCACTCCTGAATCAACGGCGCAGTTCTCAGCAGTCGGCTACTACTTTGGTCGGCAACTGCATCAAACCCTTGGTGTGCCAATCGGTCTCATCGACAACGCCTGGGGCGGATCCGCATGTGAGGCCTGGGTGAATCGGAAGGTGTTGGAAGAGGATGAGCGTTACAAAGCATTGATGGAGCATTGGAAAGGCGTTGAGGAGAACTTCAAATCCGGCAAGGCAAAGAGAGACTACGACGAGAAATTGAAAGCCTGGGAAGTGAAGGTTGCAAAGGCCAAGGAGGACGGAGGCAAGGCGCCTAACAAACCACGCTACAACGATGGTGCGATGAGGGGAAATCAGCGCCCTGCCAATATCTATAATGGTGTCCTCCGTCCGACGATTGGCTACGGAATCAAGGGCGCGATTTGGTATCAAGGCGAGTCAAATGCTAGTCGAGCCTATCAGTATCGGGATCTCTTTCCTTTGATGATCAAGAATTGGCGCAATGAATGGGGCCAGGGTGACTTCCCGTTCTACTGGGTGCAGCTTGCCGATTTCCGAGCAGAGAAACCCGAGCCTGCCGAGAGTGATTGGGCTGAGCTTCGCGAGGCCCAGACCATGACGATGAGCAAATTGCCGAACACTGGTGAAGCGGTCATTATCGATATCGGCGAGGCCAATGACATTCACCCGACGAACAAGCGGGATGTTGGCTTGCGGCTTTCTCGCTGGGCCCTTGCCAAAGACTACGGTGCGGAAGGTCTTGCCTACCACAGCCCAATCTACTCATCCATGAAACAGGAAAAGGGCCACATCGTAGTCAGCTTCGAACACGTGGGGCGTGGTTTGGACACGGTGGATGTGAGCCAGCCTTTGGGTTTCACCATTGCTGGTGCGGACAAGGTGTTTCATCATGCCGAGGCAGAAATTTTAGGGAAAGGCCGTGATCGCCATCAGATCAAGGTCTCGAGTGATGCGGTGAAGAATCCAGTCGCGGTACGCTACGCGTGGGCAGACAATCCTGTTTGCAATGTGCGCAACTTCGATGGCCTTCCCTTGACGCCTTTCCGCACAGATGACTGGCCCGGAGTGACGGCGGGTAAGGAGAGTCGCTAGTTTGAGGACCTTCTTCCGGATATTCCGATATACCGGACGCTATCCTTGGCGTGCTGCGACGACATTTCTGCTTGCGGTTCTGGGCACGCTGTTAGTGCTCGTGCTCCCTGCGGTCACCCAGGCGTTTGTGGATGAGGTCATTCCGCAGCGGCAGGATGATCGTATTCTTCCGCTGGTTGGCTTGGCTGTAGGAGCTATCGCCTTACGTCAGTTTGTCACCATGTTGCGGAACTGGTGCAACAGCTCTTTCGAGCAGTGCATTGTCCATGATCTGAGGTTGGAACTCTATCAGAAGATTCAACGTCTGCCACTGCGCTTCTTCGATAAGCAGCCCACGGGAGACATCATGAATCGCGTGGCCGCAGATGTGCCGGCAATGGAGCGCGTCATTCTTGGTGTGCTTGATCAAGGGCTCAGCGGGTTGTTGCAGTTCTCGATTGTCTTTGGCTACCTGCTCTACCTGCATCCTTGGCTCGCGGTTCTCTCGGTGGCTCCGCTGCCATTGATTGCCCTATCCACGAGGCTCTATCACTCCTATGCAGAGTCGCGTTACCGAACGGCGAGCGAGGCGGCGAGTTCTCTCAATTCTCTGGTGCATGACAACGTGGCGGGAATCCGTCAGATCAAAGCTTACACGGTTGAGCCCGAAGAGCTGCAGCGTTTCGAGGCGAAGAGTGCGGATGTGAAAGACGCTCAGATGAAAGTCATCAAAGCGAATTCGGTGATCTGGCCCCTTGTATCTCTCATCGCTGAGTCGGGCATTATCATCACGCTGGCCTTTGGCACGCTGTGGATCATTCAGGGCACGACGACACTGGGCGTCCTCAGCGCCGTGCTGATGTCCTGGGGGCTTCTTTATGACCCCATTTCGCGAATAAATCCACTCACGCAGCTTTTCACGTCAGGGGTCGTCGCCGGAAAACGTGTTTTTAGCATTCTCGATCTGATGGCTGAGGAGAACTTGATTCAGGGGGAGCGGCCTGAGTCTTTGCGCGGAGAGATTTGTTATGAGGGTGTCACGTTCTCTTATGATAAGAAGAATGAGAGTCCCACGGTGTCTGACGTCAATGTGAGGGCTGGTGCAGGAGAGACGATCGCCTTTGTCGGGCCAACAGGCGCTGGGAAATCGACTCTTTTAAACTTGATCACGCGGTTCTACGAGGTGGATAGAGGTGTTATCACACTGGATGGCAAACCCATCACCGAGCTATCCAAAGAATGGCTGCGCGACCGGATTGGCTACGTAACTCAGGACAGCTTTCTTTTCAACTCAAGCATCCGAGAGAACCTCTCACTCGCCAAAGTGGACGCGACGGAAGAAGAGATGTGGGAGGCGCTCAGCGCCGCTAATGCTGCGGTCTTTGTTAAGGAGATGAAAGAAGGTTTGGACAGTGTGGCGGGTGAACGTGGCACACGACTCAGTGGCGGAGAGCGTCAGAGACTCTCGATCGCTCGGGCTTTGCTCAAGAACCCGCCAATACTCCTACTTGATGAAGCTACAAGTGCGGTTGACAACGAGACCGAGCAGCTGATTCAAGAGGCGCTAGACCGTCTACGGGCGAATCGCACCTGCTTTGTGATTGCTCATCGTCTTACGACAGTGCGTGAAGTGGATCGCATCTATGTCATGAAAGATGGGCGTGTGGTCGAAGTTGGGAAACATGAAGAACTGTTGGCTCAGGCCGGACTTTATGCGAAATTGTGCTCAGGTAGTCAGGCGGACCAGGCGCTTGTCGGCGTGATCCAGTAGCCTGCGGTCGACAATGGGAAGGAGCTTTGGTAATAGCTCTAGCGATGACTGCAGACGACGTTCTCGAAGGTTTGGAGGCGATGAGGAGTCCGAGCATCAAGAAGATGCTCATATACAATCATGGAGTCAAAAAACCATGCTTTGGTGTCAAA
>JAACDM010000569.1 GCA_009936795.1 Verrucomicrobiaceae bacterium
ATGGGTGGCTATGCCGTCGGCGAGGCGAGCAAGCAGAACCTCGTGGCGATGTGCGATTTGGACACGAAACGGGTGGCGAAGGCTTTCAAGAATCATGAGAAGGCGCCGAAGTTCAAAGATTTTCGCGTGATGATGGACAAGATGCATAAGGAGATCGACGCGGTGTCCATTGCGACGCCCGATCACACTCACTTTGCGGCGGCGATGTGTGCGATGGAGCATGGAAAGCATGTCTTCATTCAGAAACCTCTGGCCCACAATATTTGGCAGTTGCGCACCTTGAGGAAGGCGGCTCGGCATTATGGCGTGGTGACGCAGATGGGAAACCAAGGGCACACGTTTGAGGGTATGCGCCGAATTAAGGAGTGGACGGACGCTGGTGTGATTGGTGATGTGCGCGAGGTCATCACCTGGACGAATCGCCCGAACAAACCGTGGTTTGTACCGCCTGCGGAATTCCCTGCACCGAAGTCACCGGTGCCTGAGGGATTCGACTGGGATCTCTGGCAGGGGCCGGTTGCGCACCGTGAGTTTAGCAAACACTATGCACCTGTGACTTGGCGTGGCTGGTGGCCGTATGGTTGCGGGGCTCTGGGAGACATTGGCTGCCACACTTTTGATGCACCTTTCTATGTGCTAGGGTTGGGATTACCGACGAAGGTTGAGATTGCTCGGACGCCACCATTGAACGACGAATTCATCCCGATGAGTGGTTCGTTAGTGACCTATCATTTCCCTGCACGGGGTGAGAAGCCGCCGGTCATCATGAAATGGTACGAGGCGGGTATTGATGTGCCTAAGCCAAAGCGTTGGGATACGGGCAAGGAACTGCCTCAGGGTGGCGGGATGTACATGGAGGGATCGAAAGAAACGCTCTTTCACGAAGGTATGCGTCCAGTAAGCCCTCGGCTTACCCCCACAGCCCGCTTTGATGAAATGAAGCCTGAGCTGGCGAAGATTCCGAGGACGGAAGCTCTTGGCAAAGGACCTATCGGTGAGTTTTATCGGGCGATCAAAGGTGAGATTGAGGCCCCGGGATCTAGTTTTGAATATGCGGCCCCATTGACAGAGGTCGTTTTGTTAGGTGCTATGGCGCAGCGTTCTGGGCGCACGATTGAGTGGGACGCGGAAGCGATGAAGGTGAAGGGCGAGCCGCAGATGGATGCCTGGATCAAAGAGCCTACTCGTGAGGGATGGGCCTATGGCGAAAGGCTCTGGGCCTAGCTTGAAGGCTTGCCGCGAACTGATAGCCTCTGCAGGAGGATCCAGGTGTGCCGTCCCCGTTGCCATCAATAGTGATTTCGCCATTTCGGGCAGACGCATTGATGTTGGGCGATTTGTCTATAAATAGCCGCCCACTCTGGTGGCCATGCATCTCGGGTTGAGGGCTAGAACTCCAAGGTTGCTGGCTTAAGTCTATCAATAGCGGAAGGGTGCCACTGGTTTACTTAAATATTAGAACTATTAGTTTTGGGGCTCGACCGCTAGAATGTCAGGTAGACAGGTAGTTTTTTCCTTTTAGATCTCATAAGACTAGTTGTCTCGCGCATGAGGTTGGGCAGAAAGCGTGATTGCTGTAGGGCGGCGAAGGAAGTGGAGCCTGTTTTGTGTGGTGCTAGTATTGAGCGAGTTCGGAAGGCTGGTCGATTCTGCCGCGTGATGTCTGAAGTTTTTGTAAGCAGGTGATGAAAGACGGCGATGCCGCCGAATTAAAGATTCTCACTTCCGACAAGTCTTCATGGCGCTATGCTTGGACAGCTTATGCCAGTAACCATCAAGGAGATCGCAGAAATTGCAGGGGTGTGCCATTCAACGGTATCCCGAGCCTTGCATGGAAATGAGATGATCAATGCTGGGACCCGGGCCAAGATTAAGCGATTGGCTGATGAAATGGGCTATGTCCCTAGTGCCGTGGCGCTCAGCTTGCGATCGCAGAAAACACTGACCGTCGGCATTGTGGTGACTTCTATTAACGATCCGTTCTTTGGGCGTATCGTGGAAGGTATCGAGAACGTCGCGCGAGCAGCAAACTATAGCACTTTCCTGTCAACAAGTGGCTTTGGCGAAGTCGGAGAGAGGGAGGTGGTTCAGAGCTTTTATCGACGCCGAGTCGATGCCATCATCATTAGTTCGCTCTGGGGTGATCTGACCCTGGGGGAGGAGTTCGAGCGCATTAAGATTCCCATCGTTCTAATCAATAATCAGACTGAGGGAAAGTACCTTCATTCGGTAGCCGTGGATGATGTGCGCGGTGGTGAAGTGGCTACACGTCATTTGTTGGAACTGGGGCATCGTCGGATCTCCTACTTGGAGACAAAGAATCGGTGGAAGTCGAATCGACTTCGCCGGGAGGGCTACGAAAAAGCGCATCGAGCCGCTTCAGTGCCGCTCGATCCGAAGTTGGTCATCCCGCCTCTGGCAGATGATGATGTAAGTCGTGGTGAGAAGGCGCTAGAGCAACTGCTAGAAGCGAAGGCAACAGCAGTCTTCTGTTACAATGATATGACGGCCATCGGGTTGATGAACGCCTGCCGTGCTGCCCGTGTTCGGGTGCCACAGGACATCAGCATCGTTGGCTATGATGATGTTGAACTGACAAATCACGTCACGCCGGCCTTGACGACGATGCACCAACCACGTCGCCAGTTGGGTCAGCAGGCCATGGAGATGACGCTTGCTCTGCTGGCGGGCGAGGATAGCGTTCCGGACCAGGTTTTAGACTCTCGCCTTGTCGTCAGGGCGTCAACGGCCAGCCCTGCATAGTCGGGCTTCCTATCAACGTGTGGATGTGGTAAGCGTGAATCATGTCGAGTCAGCGGATGGAGTCCTTTGTGTTGATAGCGCTTCTCTTCGTGCCTGTTCTCAGCATGGCCGAGCCGGTTCCACCGAATCTGTTCCACCTTGCTGACGAAGGGCATGAGGTCACGGTGTGGGCGCATTCGCCCATGTTCTACAACCCGACGAATATGGATATCGATCAATATGGTCGCGTTTGGGTGGCAGAAGGGGTCAATTATCGAAAGCACTTTGATCGACGGCCAGAAGGGGATCGCATCATGGTGTTAGAAGACAGTGATGGCGATGGGAGGGCCGATAAGTCTTGGGTGTTTGTGCAGGAGAAGTTTCTCCGATCGCCCATGGGGGTGGCTGTGATAGGAAATAAGGTGGTCGTCTCAACCGCGCCTGACTTGGTGGTCTACACGGACAATGATGGAGATGCTGTCTTCGATGCCTCTAAAGGCGACACGAGAGAGGTTCTTCTGACTGGCTTTAATGGGCGTAATCATGATCACTCGCTGCACAGTATTACCGTAGGACCTGATGGAAAATGGTACTTCTCGGTCGGCAATTGTGGGGCGTATTTCACAGACAATGATGGCAAGACGTGGCGCATCGGTGCGGGTAGTCAGACGAGTAGTTGGTGGCCGAAGGATCCGAATCTCGCGGATCGTGAACCGAGCTCGTTTGGTGGGCAGAAGAGCGATGATGGAAAGATCTACATTGGAGGATTCATCGCGCGGATGAATCCCGATGGGACTAATGTGGAAATTCTTGCACACAACTTACGCAATTCGTATGAGAACTGTGTCACGCTGTCAGGAAATATCTTTGCGTCGGACAATGATGATCAACCGGCATGCCGAACCTTTGGAATTCTTGAAGGCGCCAACTATGGCTTTGCCTCGCGAGATGGGTCTCGTTCCTGGCAAGCGGATCGCCGGCCTGGCCAGGACATTCGCACCTCGAGCTGGCGTCAGGATGATCCGGGCGTAGCGCCAGCAGGGGACGTCTATGGTGGTGGGGCTCCCACTGGGATCGTCTACTATGAGGACGGCGTTCTCGGCGCGAAGTGGAAGGGCACGCTGCTGCTCTGTGAGCCTGCTAGGAATACGATCTTTGGTTACAGGCCTAAGAAACAAGGTGAGGGATGGAAACTGAAACGCTTCGATTTTCTCACGACGAATAAGGAAGGCAATGTGATTGGCACGGACTACACCGGTGGCGATCGCACGGCGCGGGCAGACGATACCAAGACTCTCTTTCGCCCGTCTGACATTGCCGTCGGCCCGGACGGCGCCATCTATATCGCAGACTGGTATGATGCTCGGGTTGGCGGGCACAACGACCTGGATGAGACGTTGGCAGGCACGATTTATCGCGTGGCTCCGAAGGGATTCAAGAGCGTCGTGCCAAAGATTGATCTGAGCACCGAAGAAGGTGTCGCCGTAGCACTGGATAGTCCTGCTGTTCACGTGCGTGCCTTGGCTATCAGAGAGAAGCCAGCGCCAGTCTCGAAGAAATCTTGGACCCAACAGGAGCTTATTGCCCAAGTAGGTTCGATCGATGTCAGTGATCGGGCTGCTCTTGAGAAATGGGGCATGCGATGTGAGGGGAGCGAGTCCTCCATCTACGATGCGCTTCTTGCTGACACCGATCCCCTCAAATGGTCTAACAAGGAGGCGATGATTGCCTGGCGCCTTCATCCACCTCAGAGTGTCGCTGGCTTCAAAGGCCGAGTCTTGGAGGCGAAGCTCTCTGAGAAAACACGGAAAGACGCGCTTACCGCTATCGGTTATAATGTGACCAAGCAGGCGGCAGAGGCGATGTTAGAGATTGCTGAGGAGACCGACGGAGCCATTGGTTCGACGGCTTTGTGGTGGTTGTTGAACAAGAAGGACAATGCGTGGAGTCGGCACGGTCTTGAACCCTTGCTTAAATCGAAGGGCATCTATGATCCTGATAAGATTACGCTAGCTGCCATCACCTTACCAGAGGCTCAAGAAGCTACTTTCAGCCTGACTGATGCAATGAAACTCGTGGGCGACGCCAAGCGTGGCCAGATTCAAAGCGCTCGTTGTATCATCTGCCATCGAATAGGCGATCTAGGAGTCGACTTCGGCCCAGACATGAGCGCTTGGGGAAAGACGCAACCAACGGAAACGATTCTTAGAGCCATCGTGGAGCCGAGTGCAGATATTGCCCACGGTTTTTATGGACACGAGATTGAGACTACAGAAGGCTTGCGCATTCAGGGCGTTATCGTGAATGACGGTGACCCTGTTATCATCCAAAGCATGGGTGGAGTGACTCAAACTGTGCCCAAAGCGCGTGTGAAGAGAAAGAAGAACCTGGAGGTTAGTCTCATGATGACACCTGCACAACTTGGTCTGACGGCGCAGGATGCTGCGGACATTGCGGCCTATCTGAAGACCTTGTAGGGTGCTTACAAGACCGTGGGATGATTGCAATCGACCTCCGATCCCGGTGATGTAATCTACCAGAGTTCTCATGGATACATTCACGGAAGTTACACGCCGGGGCCTGTTTGGCCGGCTAGGGCAATCTATTAAGGGCAATCTATTAAGGGCATTGTCTTTGGTGTCGTCCTCTTTCTAGCGTCCTTTCCTGTTCTCTTTATTAATGAGGGCTGTGCAGTCAAAGATCACAAGCGGCTAGCGGAAGCCCGTGAAGCTGCCGTAGAACTGGCATCTTCGGCTGTGCTTTCAGAGAACGAAGGGAGGCTAGTCGTGGTGAGTGACAGGGCGACGACGGACGAGGAGGTGCGTGATCCCTACTTTCAAGTTCAGGTCGCTGCTCTGCGACTGAAACGACTGGCTGAAATGTATCAATGGAAGGAAGAATCCTCGACGAAGACGGAGAAGAATGCAGGCGGTAGTGAGACGAAGACGACGGAGTATCGTTACAAGAAGAATTGGTCTCAGAGTTTGATTGATTCTAGCAACTTTAAGAGACCGCAAGGACATGAGAATCCTTCATCCATGTCCGTGAAGAGTGATGAGTTTCTAGCGAAAGTCATTCAGTTAGGAGAGTTTAGGCTCCCGGCGACGCTAGCTCGTAAGGTTAGCAACGATGAAGATGTTGTGCTGACGGCTGAGGATTTCGCTAAATTGCCTGAGGAAGACAGAGCCCGTTTCACGCTTTATGACGGGGGGTGGTATCTTGGAGATAATCCTGACAGCCCTGCTATTGGCGATGTGCGAGTAAGCTTTGAGCAGCTGAAGCCCGCGGCAGTGACCGTGCGCTCTGAGCAAGAGGGCTCAAGCTTTGCGCCTTGGACCTCCTCTAGTGGTGGCGAGGTGCATGAAATTCGAATGGGCATGCTGTCGGCTGACGAGATGAACGAGAAGGCTGTTACTGCCGCGAAGATGCGCACGTGGGCAGTGCGACTGGGTGGCTTTCTTATCATGGGCATGGGGTTGGCAACGATCGTGGGTCCGCTTGCGGTGCTGGGCGATGTGATCCCATTCATCGGTAGTCTCATACGTGGAGCCTCGGGATTCGTCGCTTTTGCGTTAGCTGGTGTCCTGTCACTGGTCGTGATCGCCATCGCTTGGTTCACTTATCGGCCGATGCTAAGCATCCCTTTGTTAGTGGGTGCGGGGGCGTTGGCTTGGTGGGTTGCTAGCCGAGGAAAAGGCGAAGCTGCGGCTGGGCCGCCTGCGGTCGAAGGCAATGGTTCGCCGCCACCGATGAATTTCTAACCATGATGAAGAGTCTAAGATGGCTTGGTTTGTTGATAGGGACTTCGCTGGTGTCCGCAGTCGAGACTCGCGATTTGGTTCCGCTGACGACGAGCTTTCCTGAACCACTCTACGATCCCAGCAACGTGAAAGGTGGTCACATCGACATTAAGAACTTTGATCGAAAACTGAAGCAGCCTCCTTTGCTTGTGCCGCGAGGGCTGAAGAATCTAGCCCTTGGTAAGCCGGTGGAAAGTATAGATACCACTGCCTCGGAAGAGGCGTTGAGCAGAGTCACGGATGGGAAGAAAGTCGCGATGTTGGAGTTGAGTTTGACCAGCACCAAGCAGTGGATCCAGATTGACTTGGAAGACATTGTTGAGATACACGGGATCTGGGTCTGGCATAGACATAAGAATATGCGGGCTTATGTGGATGTCGTCGTGCAAGTGTCCCATGACCAAGACCTAGCGGATGGCGAGGAGATCACTTTGTATAATTCGGACCATGACAATTCCTCAGGTCTGGGGCGTGGCCACGATCAAATCTATGTGGAGACTCATCGTGGACGGGTGATCGCGGGCAACGGCGTCAAGGGGCGCTATGTGCGACTCTATTCCAATGGCAGCACCTCCAATGAGCTGAATCACTACGTAGAAGTGGAAGTTTGGGGCCGAAAGTAAGGGGCCGTTTCCGCCTTGACCGTTCTCAGGCGGCGTTCGAAGCTGCCGTCCCGTTTGAACTTCGGGCTTTTATATGTCTCAAGACTCTCTTCCACGTCCACATTCCTCTCAAGTTGTCGATGGTGCTGACCGTGCGGCAAGCCGCGCCATGTTGCATGCGGTCGGTTTCAATCGCGACGACTTTCAGAAGCCGCAGATCGGCATCGCCTCGACGTGGAGTCAGGTTACGCCGTGTAACATGCACATTGACCGGCTTGCCTTGGAAGCCGCCAAAGGCGCGGACGCCGCAGGCGGCAAGTCGATGATCTTCAATACGATCACCATTTCTGATGGCATCTCCATGGGGACGGAGGGGATGAAATACTCTCTCGTTTCTCGAGAAGTCATCGCCGACTCCATCGAGACGGTGGCGGCTTGCGAAGGCCTGGATGGCGTGGTGGCGATCGGTGGCTGTGATAAGAACATGCCGGCCTGTCTTATGGCTCTAGCTCGATTGGACCGCCCCAGCGTGTTTGTCTATGGGGGGACGATATTGCCTGGTAAACACTGTGACCAAGATGTGGACGTGGTTTCCGTATTCGAAGCCGTGGGCAAACACGCGAACAAGGAGATCGACGACGAGGAATTGCAAGCGATCGAGGCTTGTGCGATTCCCGGTGCGGGTTCTTGCGGGGGAATGTACACCGCAAACACGATGGCCTCCGCTATTGAAGCGCTTGGCATGAGTTTGCCGAACAGCTCGGCACAAGCTGCGGTGTCCGATGATAAGATGCGCGATTGCTTTGATGCCGGTGCGGCGGTGCTAAACATGCTGAAGCTGGGAATCAAGCCGTCGGACATCCTTACGCGGAAGTCTTTTGAGAATGCGATTACTCTGGTGATCGCGTTAGGTGGATCAACCAACGCCGTATTGCATTTGTTAGCAATGGCTCATACAGCGGGAGTTGAACTGTCGATTAATGATTTTACCAGGATCGGCGCAAAGACCCCGGTTCTCGCAGATCTCAAGCCCAGTGGCAAGTATGTCATGGCGAAATTGGTTGAGATTGGCGGGACCTTGCCGCTGATGAAGCGTTTGTTAGCAGCTGGGCTCATTCACGGTGATTGCATGACCGTGACGGGCAAGACCATGGCGGAGAACCTTGCTAAGGTGGACTACGACTATCCCGATGGGCAGGATATTATCCGTTCGTTGGACAATCCGATCAAGAAGGATAGCCATTTGGTGGTTCTGTATGGAAATCTCGCGCCTGACGGTGCGGTGGCCAAGATTAGTGGCAAAGAAGGCGAGGCCTTCACGGGAAGAGCGCGCGTCTTTGATTCTGAAGAAACGTCCATGAAGGCGATTCTCGATGGCGATATTGTCGAAGGCGATGTGATCGTCATCCGGATGGAAGGGCCGAAGGGCGGTCCTGGAATGCGTGAAATGCTTGGTCCGACGTCGGCAGTGATGGGACGCGGACTGGGCGATAAGGTGGCGCTGATCACTGACGGCCGATTCTCAGGTGGTAGTCACGGCTTTGTGGTGGGGCACATCAGTCCAGAAGCTTATGTTGGTGGGCCTATAGGGCTCATTCATGAGGGCGATTCGATCACGATCGATGGGCAAAAGCACACTATTGAGCTCGGAGTCAGCGATGACGAACTGGCCAAGCGCAAGGTGGCGTGGACGCAGCCAGAACCTCGTTATCGGCGTGGTGTCTTGGCCAAATATGCCCAGACAGTAACCTCGGCCTCGGAAGGGGCGGTCACGGATAAAGGCCTCTAGATTGGGCCAAACGCCTACGTAGCGCGGGTACCAATTCTGTCATCGTCTTCTCACGAGATACTCATCGGTGAAAAGCTCGGGTGTGGTGTAGTTGCATTGTTACCGCAATCAAACTAAATTGTCACCTGGTCAGACTTCCCCTTGTCTCGGCCGAACCAGCCCCGTAGTCTCACCTACCCAACCTCATGAGAGCCCGCCTAATTGCCCTATTTCTGGCCGTTGTCACCTTGCCTGTGCAAGCCCGAGTCCTTCTCAACGAAGTGCACCTCAACCCGCCTGGAGTTTCAGACGCCACGCACCAATATCTAGAAATTCTAACTGTCAGTGATGCGGGTATCCCCGAGGCGCAGACATTGGGTAATCTCGCGGTGCTTTTCGTGGACTCCAATGGAAACAATGTAGGTAATATTACGGAACATGTCAGGCTTAATGGATTGCAGTCAGGTGCCAATGGCCTTCTCTTAATTGGGCTGGGATTTGATGCCGCGGTGCCTTGGACAGTAGCCCCAGAGACTGAGAGGGCAGACTTCGCGGCCGTGCGCGGTGCCGGTGGTGAAGGCGACATTGGGCCGAAAGGCGGCCTCTCCGTTCTTCTTGTGGAAGGTTTCACCGGGGCAAATACGAACGACTTAGACACAAACAATGACGGCTTGCTCGACTCTCGTCCTTGGGCCACTTTGATTGACAGTGTTGCTTACGGAGACAATCCTTACGAAACCATATTGTCAGCAGGAGGATCGCCAGACAACATCAGCCGGAGCGCTGCAAACACGATCGCGAATACGGCCGACGCTTGGTATGGCGGGAACATCTTGGATACGGAGGGTCTCACTTCGCTGACCTATGACGATCCCTTTGGCCCGTTTACGGGTGCGGCGACACCTGGACTGCCAAACCAAGGACCTCCTTTGGAGAATCCGTTGCGATTCAATGAAGTCTTGGTAAATCCTGCCGGAGAGGATGCCAATAACGAGTTTGTTGAACTGATCAGTACCTCGGGTGGCATCACGACCACGGACGGTCTCTGGGTTCTCGTGATAGACTCGAACAGCAATGGTGGCGTCGTTGGTGAAGTCCTTGAAGCTTGGGATCTGAGCGGGCAAAACACTGGTATCAATGGTTTGCTCGTCTTGGGAAACAACTACACCCGGTCTTCCAATCCCTGGAAGGATGTCATTTCTAAGGACACGGCCATCTTTGAACCGAGTGGCATGGGGGATGAAGATATCGCTTCCAATACGGGCATTTCTCTTCTGCTCGTGAAGAGCTTTACCGGTAAGGCCAATGACGCTTTAGGAGCGGGAACGGATCTTGATACTGATGATGACGGTACTTTGGATACTAGGCCTTGGGATCAATCAGGGGGTGCGGATGGCATTCTTGATAGCGTTGGCTACGCGCAGTTGAGTTTAGAAGATTCGACCGTGATCGTCAGTGCTACTTACGCACTTGCTGACGTCACGCCTCCACTGCCTGATCCCTTTCATCCAGACTCGATATTCCGAAAGCCCGGCGATCTTTCTTCGAACTCAGCAGCAGCTTGGCAAGGGGGAAACATCGGTGGTGACAGTTCTACTGGTATTGCCTACCGGCCTAACCGGTTCTTTGGAGACTTTCGCGGTCAGGTCACTCCTGGATTGCCGAACCTAACTGAAACGCCTGCTCAGTCACCTATCGTGATCAATGAGGTGCATCTGGATCCAGTTCCTGTGCCGGATACTATTTTTGAATATATTGAGCTTCTTAGCGCCACCCGCACATTCACCCCTCTCCAAGATCTGAGTTTGCTCATCGTTGATGTGGATGGAGCGACCAAGGGTGAGATAAGGAATGTGTTAGATCTTCGCGGCCTAACGACGGGTTCAAACGGTCTCATGCTGATCGGTGATGGATACAATGATTTCGTTCCATTCGTGACGACATCACGCACGCATGCAGAAGATCCTGCTGGGCTCACGGTCGGAGATATTGGCCCGGGCAACAATGAGAGCCTCGCGATTCTCTTGGTCGAAGGATTCTCTGGTGGTGCTGGCACCGACATTGACACGAATGATGATGGTGTCTTTGATGCGGCACCTTGGGATTCCGTCATGGATGCTGTCGGCTTTGGTGCTGAGTTTAACCAAACGACAGACATTGCAAATTTGAATGGTGCCGGATTGATTCCGGACACGATCAGTCGCCTCCCTTCTAACCTTGAGCCCAATAGTGTGGGCGCTTGGTATGGCGGCACCCTAGCCGGGACCGAAGACACGAGCGTGGTCTACGGCGAATCCTTCGGGCCCTTCGTGGGAGAAGCCACTCCAGGGCGGTTTAACACAGCGGCTAGTGTGCAAAGTAGCAAACTGCTCATCAATGAAGTTCATGTCAATCCTCCCGGAAACGACAACCACTACGAATATATTGAGATCCTCAGTGCCAGTGGTAGCCGTCAGTCGACCCACGATCACACGTTGGTCATGATAGAGAACGCCGGTGGCAGGGGTGGTGAGATTCTTGAGTTTTGGAATCTCGATGGTATGGCCACGGGAACGAATGGCCTTCTCTTGCTAGGCAATGGCTACAGTCCAGGTACCCTTGCCTATTGGGATCGGAGCTTGCACGGAGGCCTTGTGCCAGAAGTCCCTTTTGGTGAGGCTATCAATGCGAGCGTCACTGCGGTCGGCGATCCGTTGGATTTGGGAAATGATAATATTGGTCCTAATAACAGTTTCACAATGGTTTTCGTCAAGGGCTTCACAGGTGCGGTTGGTCAGGACCTGGACGAGAATGATGACGGCACTTTTGATGCTTCCGAGGCGTCTCCACTGCCTTGGACGGTGGGAGATGGAAGTGTCGATGGAGTGCTTGATAGCCTGGCTATCCTCAATTACGACGACGTCGCCCAGGGTTTTGATGGTCTTGCTTACGTCAGTGCGCAATTAGGTCAGGAGACGT
The DNA here is from genome assembly GCA_009936795.1 of Verrucomicrobiaceae bacterium. GTDB lineage: Bacteria > Verrucomicrobiota > Verrucomicrobiia > Verrucomicrobiales > DEV007 > JAACDM01. Next base: position 11,871 of record JAACDM010000569.1, read on the forward strand.
TTGGGCCGGACAATGTGTCACGCAAGTTGGGCAATACGAATGCGAACGACCTGAATGCTTGGTTCGGCGGGGACATTGCTGGTGAAGTCCCCACGGGTTTGTCCTACGGCGTAGATTTCTTTGGACAGCAGTTCGCCGCTACCCCTGGACTTCCCAATGGTGAGGTTGACTTGCTTCCTGGCGGAGATGAGGACGGTGATGGCGCGACGAATGGGGAGGAAGCTTTCGCTGGAACTGATCCAAACGACCCCACTGATTACCTTCACTTCACGGCAGCAAGCAGAACCGTGGATGGGGCTTCAATGACCTGGACGAGTGTTGGCGGTAAGGCCTACGTGGTCGAATACAGCATGGATTTGACCACGGCCACATGGACCGTGATTACCGATGCGGCTGTTCCAGCATCTGGCACAGGCACGACAAGCTTCAGCGATACAAATGCGGAGCGTGCCTTAGCCCCGTTAGGGTTCTACCGCGTTCGGGTTTCAGGCTAGTGTTTTGTTCAGAATGTCTGAGCCGAAATTAACTCAGCTCGTCCGTCATCAGATGGACGAGGATCTCGGATATCTCAGCAAAGGAATCGCTCAGGTGCGCCGCCAGGAGACGCTGGAGTGAGACTTCCTCGTCTTCTCCAAGCGGGTGTTCGGAGAGAGGGAGACGATGCTTCATCGCGAGAACGATGCGAGCGCGATTGAGCACTTGAAACCAGGCATGAGTGTGGTCGCTAGGAATCTCTAACCGATAGTAAACCTCGTCATCAGAGTTGTCTGGATCGTCATCGGTGGCTTCGAGATTGGCCTCTGCCAAGTCGTTCATCACCGTGAGCATATGGGTGTCAAAGGCAGCCTCAAGTTCTGGTCGGACAAAGTCGGACCAGTCTTCTTCGGCCTTCTCTCGGTCTTTGGGTTCCTCGTTCGGATCAAGTGGATGAGGGTAGAGGCGCGCTACAATTGTTGGATCATCATTGGGATCGCACGTCTGTGAGAGCAAGGAGAGTTGCTCATAGAAGGCTGCTGGGACTTCCAGAAAGCGCAGCCCGCCATCTGGCAAAGGGAGGATGTCCATATAGTTGATGTTAGGAATCCCGCTTCATCGCGGCGAGGAGTTGGAATCCTTGCAATTGCTGGACGTAGAGTTCGGCCTTCTCTCGAGAACCCGTCCAGACGATAGACTTTCCCTTCTCGTGTACTTCTAACATGAGCTTCTGGGCGTGCTCTTCGTTGTAGCCGAAGACTTTTCGAATGACGAAGACAACGAAGCTCATCAAGTTCACCGGATCATTGTAGACAATCACTTTCCAGGGAACGTCGAGCGTTGACTCAGTCTTGGTCTTGGGGGCTTCGACGGGGGCAGTGACCGTGCCTCCATCACTCATTGATCTCGGTGGGGAGAGGCTAACCATGGTGTTGCTGATCCTGTTGCTGGGAGGCTGCCATGAATGGGGACTGGGGATCTGAGAGGAGTGCGGGGGAAAGGGTGAGGAGGGTGGCTGGCTGGCTCTCCAAAAATGCCAGCAGAGGCGTTGGCCCGATGCCTGAGCTAGCGGCCTGCCATTCCTGGTAAAAATAGGCGACTTGAGCCGCGACGACGGGTTCGTTAAACGCTGCAGCTCGCACGGCGAGGGCCACACAGGGATGACTCTGAGCTGAAGGGGCAGCATGAGCGAGTTTGCTCAAAACTCGCTCATGGCGCGCGCCATGGGAGGTGACCAGGATCGTCTGGGTGAGCTCAAGCGCCGATTGGGGCAACGGATCCTTCCAAGCAACAGAAAGAATATCCTCGAGACGATTGGCGATGGCGCCTTGATAAGCCTCATAAATGGTAGCTTGCACCGGACGTAAGTTCTCGGTGACGAATCGATGCCAGGCCTGTTCTCGAGATTCTGGTGAGTCAAATCCTGGTAAGACTGCGCGTTGATCCCGTGGAACTCCATGCAGCAGCACCCCAACACTCGCCGCGAGGGCGTGGAGGGTATCGTTGGGGTCACAGGGGGTGAGTTCGCTATGCATGTGGTGACTATAGGCAGCGATCGCTGGTGGACGAAAGAGAAAGCATGCGCAGCGGGGGGCAGAATTCGTCCAAGCGGTCTTCTACCAGAGATAGTTCATAAAAGTGAAGATTATTTGAGATTGGGGACAATTACTAAGGAATTAAAAGGGATGATGGTTTGATCGATTTTCTTGGTGGTGTGTTTCAGCTCGTCATTGGCCTCGGAGGCTGCCACGCAGTCAGTCAAATTGGAAGTTTGGTGCCGATGCTGCCTCCTCCACGACTGCCCCCTAATCGGGTGAGATCAACGGAAAGGACCCTAGCCGACGGCGATCTTGACGCCAATAGAAAGGATGGTGTGGCCCATACGGATGCCGCAGGCGTGTTAATTAGGTCCAAATGCGGAAGCGATCATCCAAACTAGTTCGTGGGGAACGAGGACCTTACGATGCGGTTTGATAACCGTTCCGGAGGTGTATCTCTTACATAGCGTACAGCTTGATCGGAACCGACTTTACCCAGGCGCTCGATCACAATGAGGGCATCGATGTGAATTGGGCCATTGACGGTAACCTCTTCGATACGGTGGAGGCCGATCTCAGAGGCGCGTCTTCAATTCAGAATGCGACCACCGTCTATTTGCGCCTCGATGACTTGGAGGAGATGACTGGCAATGATCGATTTGCGTTCGCCAAATTGGAGCATCAATTCCTGAGTCTCGAATTAAGTTATCGTTAGTTGCATCCCTGCTTTTCGGACTCGGACGGCGCAAGCGTTGTTGTTAGAGTTCGCGTTGTCTTACGCGACGACGTTGGTTAGATCTGGTGGTCGTCGGAACAGGATAGGGCGCTTTCGTGAAAAGCTTCTCGTAATAGGGAAGAGACGTTTCGGGAATCTGCTGTACAACATAGTGAAGTCCGGGGCCAAATATAAAGTTTGTCTTCGACTCGTTCAGTGTGAAGCCTGGTGAGCGGTCCACCTGAAAGACGACCAGGCCACTGTAGGGCGATCGCTCGTTGAGCTTTTTTATGTTGTAGTGAGCGGGGGCGCCAAGCTTCGGCGGGATGGCCGTCTCATCTTCCATCCAGAGTGCCTTCAAGCCTTTGTCATAGAGCTCGAATTCGCCGTTCGTGCTCATGGAAAACACAGTGTGGTGGTTGCCTTGGGTAAGATTCGCGCCGAAGAGACTGGTGTTCCACATGTCGACCGGGTTTCGACGGGAGGCCGTCAGGCGTGGTTCAAAGATATCGGCAGGCCTGCCGTCTGTTGTAGCGAGATAGACCTGAATGGCTTCGATCTTGAAGGGGTTTGGATTCTCCCAACTCAGTTTCAATTCGATTGAGTCTGAGGTTTCGAATAGCAATGTGATAGGTAGACAGTCTGGGACCTGGCTATCGCATATTCGGGCGCTCTTCCTCCACGGCAGTAGAGGGATCGAGGTGCTCCCTGAGTCTTGGCTAGCGTATGTTCCTGTATGGAATGCTGACGTCGGGTTGCTACTCTGCACTTGATGTGTTCGGGCACCAGCGGACTCCATTTCCAGAACCGCGGTTTGAATCCCCCCACCCTGCGGTGCGATCTCGGTGATGGTGGTCCACCATAGCTCGCCCTTCTTTGCCTGCAAATGAACTCCTAACAAGGCAGCGATTACGCAGAAGATACCGATAGCACTGCCTAGAAGCCAGAGGAAGCGACGTCGAGTTAGGCTTCGAAACATCCAGGCCACAGGGCCGGTGACTAAGAGGAAGAGGCCAGAGAACCAAGCGCAGGTGACAATCGAGCTTCGCGCTCGACTGCCCATGCTTCGAGAAGCTGAGTAGGCGATCAAAGGAGACAAACGATGAGGGTTTTCATCGAGGGCTTTGTAAATCCAGGCATTCTCGTCGCGATTTCCCTCAGTTAGGGCCGTTGGTGGATATCTTAGGACCTTGCCTGGGCCGAATCGGGCCTCGCGAGACTCGAGGGATGTTATTTTGAACGGTGAGTGTTGCCACGGTGATTTCTCAAAGGCTTGGCGGTTTTTTGGTATGAGCAGGACGCCTCCGTGAGCGACGTATTCACCAAGCGCTACTTCTTGGGCCATCGTTAAACGTGACGGAGCATCCTGGCCTAACAGGATGCCGTTTCCCTTGGCGAGATGTCGCGGGTCCCTGGGAAGAGCCCACACTGGGATCTTCGCTTTATGGAGAGGGCGGGTGTCTAGCGGTGTTATACGAGACCGCCGAGGATTTGATGCAATGGGGCCTTGCCCCAAGGGGCCAGCGATAAGAGTGCTTGTTTCAGATGTCACCGACCAAAGACGAATCCTTGCGCCACGAGACTCTATGAATTGGAGGAAGACGTACCGTTGCCAAAGCGTCTTCCCCTTGTCGCTTTGGAAATTGACGGCCAGAGACCCTTGTCGAATGGGGCTAAACCAGAAAGAGAAGGATTGCTGCGAGCTTTGGCCAAGCTCGATTTCAACGCTTTCGAGATTGCTGCGATAAGCGATTTTGCCACGGTTAAAATGGATGCGTTCGACCATCAGTCTACCTTTGAGAACTTGGCTTGACTGGTTGTGAACACGAAACATCGCACTGTTCGCGGCATCGCTGAAGGCGATTTCCCCAAAGCCAACTTGATGATCGATGGTTAGTTCTGGTGAATTGATCTCCAGCGGCAGATCGGACTTTTGTTGG